>DASRZF010000445.1:0-2540 GCA_035686645.1 Polyangiales bacterium | reverse complement strand
GCGGCCGCAAGTCATGTTCACGAGCTTCGGTGACAGCTCGCTTTCTTTCGAGCTTCGCGTCTACATTCGGACCGTCGCACAATTGTTCCCCACACGGCACGAGCTGCACATGGCCGTCGACAAGGCCTTCCGCGAGGCCGGCATCGAGATCGCGTTCCCGCAACGCGACTTGCACTTGCGGACCGTGCCGGAGAATTGGAAACCGCCTTCAAACCGCTCAACCTGAGTCATGCGATGCGGTCTCACTGCAAGTTGTAGTTGATCGTCATGGGCTGCCCCCCTCGCCGAATCGACAAGTTGAACTTGTCTGCCGTTCGCAGCGTGGTGTACGCGCCCAAAGCAGCGTCGGGGCTCGACAAAGACTGACCGTTGACGCTTTCGAGGACATCGCCGTTTTGGAGCCCGATCTTGGTCAACAGCGTGTCGGGCCGAACGCCCCCCATTTCCAAGCCCACGGACTGACCGTTCTCGATTTTGGGACGGACGGCCGCGATTCCGATGAGCTTCCCAGCATTGTCGAGCACCTTGTTGAGCAAAGATCGAGAGAGATTGAAGTTGCTGTCGTTGATCCTCTCGATGCCTTCCTCCATCTCCTCGTCGCTCAGCCCAGCGTTCCGATCCGATTGCGGGCCGGCCGCGTTGCGCCGGCTCTGGGCCCTTCCAAGAGCAGGCTTCTGTTGCAGTGGCGCGCTCGCAGCCCCGTCGACCTCGAACATCGCGAGACGACAGAGACCGGCAGAGCTCTGAAGCACGACCCCGTCCGAATGGATCGCGCGAATCTTCGATCCTTCGACTTCCGCTCCGCCCCGGTGAAGGCCTGCCTTTTGGTCGCTTCCTACGATCGCAGCTAGTGAGCGCTCGAGCTCTCCTGGAATCACCACCGTGCCGATGAGTCGAAGCGACCCTTTGCACGGAGTTTCGACGTCCTCCGGAGGCAAATCCTCCAAAGGCAGCTCCGGCATCGCGATTGGCGTCTCCGAGAGATCGCCGAGCGATGAATTGAAGACGTTTCGCCTCAGGATCAGCATGGGGTCGTGTTTGCGCATCGCGCGCGCGGATGGAGTTGGCTTCGATGGTGAACGGCTCTCTTCCGGTGCGACACTGAGCACTTTGGCTGCAAGAAGGGCCGTCGCCCCCTGAGCGGAGAAGAAAGCACTGAGTGCCAGCGTAGCGAGCACGATGAGGTTTCTCACTCGTTTGTTCGAGGCCGCTGCCATTTACGTTAGAGCTTAGCCTACAATCGCCGCCGTCAATCGGTTATAGTCCCGCGCTTCGATGGTTTTGATCAAACGGTTCTTCCGGCGCGTCGTGCTGGATTCTTGGAAAGAGGCCGACGCGGAAGCGGACACTGCAGGTGCCGAGCGCCTCGACTTCCGGCCGATTGTCATCCTCGTCACGACGGCGCTGGTCCTCACCCTTGCGCGATATTTCGGCGGCAACAGCACATTTTCCCAGATCTTTCCTTACGACTCGAAGGTCCAAACGCGCGCGGAATGGGACTTGCTTGCCCGTGCATGGTGGTCGGGTTTTCGGTTCCTCACCTACGTCGTCATCCCCATGCTCACGATCATTCTCATGCCGGGTGAACGTATTCGGGACTACTATGTTTCGTTCCGCGGGTTCTTTCGACATCTCTGGATTTACGCAGGTCTCTACCTACTCGTGCTTCCATTCATTGTGCTCGTCGCGAGGCAAGATCAATTTCTTCAAACCTACCCCTTCTACAAGTACGCCAATCAGTCGGTGAGTCACTTCCTCAAGTGGCAGGTCCTCTACGCTGCTCAGTTCCTGTCTCTTGAGTTCTTCTTTCGCGGTTACATGCTTCAAGGTCTTCGTCACAAGTTCGGCTACGGCGCCATCTTCGTGATGGTAGTGCCGTACTGCATGATCCATTACCCGAAGCCGCTCCCAGAGACCCTGGGCGCGATCATTGCGGGGGTCGCCCTCGGGACGCTTTCGATGCGGACGCGCTCCATCTGGGGAGGCGTATTCATTCACGTAGGCGTTGCGCTCACGATGGACCTGCTCGCCGTATCCGAATGCCCACCACCCGGCGGGCCCCCATGCCGCTCCCGCTAGTCGCTCGGTGCCCGGTCAGTCTTCCATCGCGATCGCACCGGTGGGGCAGTACTTAACCGCTAGCTCGACTTTCTCCCGGAGCTCTTCGGGCGGTTCCTCCTGGAGGATGTTCAGGAACCCCTGCTCGTCGACCTGAAAGACCTCGGGCGCCTCGCCCATGCAGTTGGCGTGCCCCTGACAGAGATCGAAATCAACCTTGATCCGCATGAAAATGCCCTCCGTATGTCGCGTATATATCGGAATATAGAATATTGTTACGAAAAAAGTAATGATGTTCTATTCTGTCCTCATCGTGTCGGAAGCCATTGCTCGAGCCCGCAGCGCGAAAGCGTCGATGTACCGCTCTCTCGTCACTGCCTCGGCCGAGCACCTCTTCGCGACGCAGGGCTACGAGAAGACGAAGATCCAAGACATCGCGGCCGCGTCTGGCCTGTCGCTAGGCACTCTGTATTCGGTTTTCG
>DASRZF010000444.1:0-7558 GCA_035686645.1 Polyangiales bacterium | reverse complement strand
GGAGACGCCCTACCCGCCGATACTTTCCTTCGAACATCTCGATCCACTCATCGAGCTTCTCCAGCTCCTCGGCTTCGAGATCTCGAATGTCGCCAGTGAACAGCTCTTCATCAAAGGACACCTTAGCAAGCGCGCGCGTGCAATCCTTGCCGGCAAACATGGCGTATGGACCGCCAGGACCGTAGAAGTCCCGACCGCGAGTCACGTCGTAAACGTTGCCGCGAACGCCGACGAGTAGCGGCTTGCTCGGATCAGACCCGTCGTATTCGGGCAGCTCGTCGAGGGAGTAATCACGCACCTCGGCCTCAGGCAAAGGCGCGCGCCGCGGCGGCTCCCTTCGAAACAGACGTGCCATCAAGCGAGAAAGACCCACGCCTGAGGCCTACGACGAAGTTGCGCCGTAGACAATGGGCCTTCGGTCGCTGCGCCAGGCTACTCGGTGAGCGCTCCAGCGCCACCCATGTGGTAGCCCTCCTCACCGTGCAGGTTGGTGTCGAGACCTTCGGTTTCCTGGTCCTTGCTGACGCGCAGGCCGACGGTGGCGTCTAGGACTTTCAGGATCACCAAGGTAACCACGACCGAGTATGCCGCTGCTGCAAGCACACCGATGATGTTCTCGATGAAGAGCTGACTGTTGCCGCCGATCAGCCCGTCGGTGCCGCCCCAGACGGCGCTCGCAAAGACCCCGGTGAGCACGGCGCCGAGCGCGCCGCCTACGCCATGAATGCCGAATGCGTCGAGCGCGTCGTCGTAGCCAAGCGTGCCCTTCAACATGACGGCCCCGTAGCAAACCGGGCCTGCGATGAGACCCATCAGCACTGCTGAGGTCGGGCCCACGAAACCAGCCGCCGGAGTGATGCAGACCAAGCCGGCCACCAGGCCCGAGGCGACGCCGAGCGCCGTCGGCTTCCCTTGTTTGATCCACTCGACGATCGCCCAGGCGAAGGCAGCTGCACCGGCTGCGAGGTGCGTGTTGACGAGGGCGAGCGCTGCGTTGGCGTTCGCAGCAAGCGCGCTGCCGGCATTGAATCCGAACCAGCCGAACCAGAGCATGCCCGCTCCGAGCAGCGTCAGTGTGAGGTTGTGAGGCGGCCCGGGGCGGCTCCTTCGACCGATGACCAGGGCACAGACCAGCGCGGCGGCGCCGGAAGACAGGTGAACCACGGTGCCGCCTGCAAAGTCGAGCGCTCCGCGCGCGCCGAGCCAGCCATCCGGTCCCCAGACCCAGTGGCAGATCGGATCATAAACGAACGTCGCCCAAAGAATGATGAACAGGAAGTAGGCCGAGAACTTCATCCGCTCGGCGATTGCACCCGAAATCAGGGCGGGCGTGATGATCGCAAACATCATCTGGAAGGCCATGAATAGGATGTGCGGGATCGTGGAGCCCTCCTGCGGCTCGAGCCCGACACCACTCAGAAAGGCATATTGGAAGCCACCGATGAAGCCACCGCCTGCATCCGAGCCGAACGAGAGCGAGTAGCCGATCACGACCCATTGAAGGGTGATGATTCCCAGCGCGATGAAGCTGTGCATGAACGACGAGAGCACATTTCTCGAGTTCACCATGCCGCCGTAGAAGAGCGCCAAACCCGGTGTCATCAGCATGACGAGAGCGCACGACACCATGAGCCATCCAGTGTCCGCCTGATTGAGAGCATCCATCCCCGGTTCCTCCTTCGAAGTGCGCAGAGACTAGATCCGAGCTGTTTCCGCCGGATGTAACGGACGTTTCCGGCTTGTTTCAAAGCAAGGGGGAGCGCCTCAGCCCCAAAGACCGGGCCCGGCCCGGAGCCGCCCCGACCCCCTCCGTGACCGGCCCTGAAATCACACTGCTTTTCGTCAGTTTACAGGGGTGCATGCCGCCGTGATTTCGGTTACAACTCCCGTCCGGCCCGACACACCGATTCGCACGTGAACCCGGCGGCCGACATAACAAGAGAGGCATTATCAATGGAATCCGCAGCTGAGTTCTTCGAAAAGTTCGAGCAGAGAGCCGCAGGCAACACCGACGCGGCCACCGCTCCCAATGCAGTCTACCAGTTCAAGATCACCGGCGACGGTGGCGGCGAATGGAACCTGGACCTCACGAAGGGCAAGACGGGCGACTTCGTAAGCAAGGGAACGCACGCCAGCCCGGGCGCGACGATCACCGTGTCCGCAGAAGACTGGCTCGGAATGCTCAACGGTTCGCTCAACCCGATGCAGGCATTCATGTCGGGCAAGATCAAGATCGACGGCGACATGACCCTCGCGATGAGCCTTCAGCAGGTGATGAACCTGGCTCAAGATTGAGCCGAACGGAAGTCTGATTCGATCGGGGTGGCTTCTATCGGGGGCCACCCTTTTTCGTAAGCCAATGTCTCCATCCAATCGACCAAGCGACCCCTCGCGCACCAGGCTGAGCCCCGAAGACCGGCAACAGCAATTGTTGAGGGTCACCTCGGACATCATTGCCAAGGATGGTGTGGACAGCGTGCGCATTCCGCACGTGGCAGCCGCAGCGGGCATCACGCGCCCGGTCGTGTACAAGTTCTTCCCGAACCGACACGAGCTCATCAAGGGAGTGCTCGAAGACTTCCGAGAAGAGTTCGCGAACCGGGCGCCGAACGTCTTCGATGCCGACGACGACGCAGATGTCGCTTCAATCGCGCGAGCATTCATCGATGCCGCCTGCGACACGATCGAAGAAAAGGGATCGGGGGGTTGGCAGTTGGTCCGATCGGTTGGCCCTGATCGTGAAATCTCCGCAATCAGCAAGGGTTTTCGACGCCAACTGGTTCAGCCATGGCTGATTCCACTGCGTGAGCTCACGGGTGTAGACGACGCGGAGGCGCAAGCGCTCGCCGACATGATGCTCACGGGCGCGGGCGAGATTCTTCAGCGCTGGATCGAAGGAGAATTCTCCCGTCAACAGGTGGCCACGTTGCTCGGACGAATCATCCTCGCCGTCCTGAACGAGTTCACGGAGTAAGAGAAGCATGGTTTCCGACACATTCGATGCGTCGAAGTGGATCGAAGTCCCGGGCTTCGATCTGCAAGACATCACCTACCATCGCGCCAAGGAGCACGGGACGGTTCGCATCGCTTTTGACCGTCCGGAGGTGCGCAATGCGTTTCGTCCGGGAACCGTCGATGAGCTCTATCGCGCGCTCGACCACGCACGGCAGACCTCCGATGTCGGCTGCGTCCTCCTGACGGGCAACGGCCCTTCACCCAAGGACGGGGGCTGGGCGTTTTGCTCCGGCGGCGATCAACGCATTCGCGGCAAGGACGGCTACAAGTACGAAACCGACTCGGCGGGAGAGATCGACCCGGCGAGGCTCGGCCGATTGCACATCCTCGAGGTTCAGCGTCTCATCCGATTCATGCCCAAGGTCGTGATCGCAGTGGTGCCAGGTTGGGCCGTTGGCGGGGGGCATAGCCTCCACGTGGTTTGTGACATGACCATCGCCAGCGAAGAGCACGCACTCTTCAAGCAAACCGATCCCGACGTGGCCAGCTTCGACAGCGGGTATGGCTCTGCCCTCCTCGCGAGGCAGGTCGGTCAGAAGAAGGCGCGCGAGGTCTTCTTCGTGGGTCTCAACTACAGCGCCAGGGAAGCCGCGGCGATGGGGATGGTGAACGCGGTGGTGCCGCATGCCGAGCTCGAGAATTTCGCCCTCTCCTGGGCCAGGGAGATCAACTCCAAGAGCCCCACCGCGATGCGGATGCTGAAGTTCGGCTTCAACATGATCGACGACGGTCTAGTGGGTCAGCAACTCTTCGCGGGAGAGGCGACCCGGCTCGCCTATGGCACCGAAGAAGCCCAGGAGGGGCGCGACGCCTTCCTCGAAAAGCGCCCTCAGGACTATAAAAAGTTCCCCTGGCACTACTGAAGGCGAGTCTGAGGGAAAAAAAACCAGTTCTGGGTTACACTAGCTCACTTGGACACAGTCCTAAAACGTGCCAATTGAGCACATCGGAGAACGGAGTAAGTCATCTCAAGCAAGATATTCGTAGGGAACCTCAACTTTGCCACGACCGACCAAGAGCTGCGTGATCTCTTTGGAGAGATCGGCGAGGTAGTTGACGTTCACATTCCAAAGGACCGCGAATCCGGCCGCCCTCGGGGTTTTGCATTCGTCCGCTTTGCTGCTGAAGAGCATGCCGCCCAGGCGGTCGAGAAGCTCCACGGACGCGAAGTCGGTGGACGCGAGATCCGCCTGGATATAGCGGAGGATCGGCCCCGCCCGCCGCGGCAGAGGCGTGATTTCGGCGGCCCCCCACCGGATCGTTTCAATCGCGGTGGTGAACCCGGCGGTGGTGACTTCGACCGTGGTGGCAGCTACGACCGTGGTGGTGGTTACGATCGCGGCGGCGGCGGCGGTGGCGACGCTCGTTCGTTCGACCGACCGAAAAAGCCCAAGGGCAGTCGCCGCGGGCTTCGCGGAAAGAAGCGAAGCCTCTAACGGCGTTTCGCCCGTAGCGTGCCGAACCGCTCGGGTGCGTCGGCGACCAAGACGAAGACCTTAAAGTTCTCGGGCGAGGTGTGAACCCCGCCCGAGTGCCCGTTTTGTTGTACCCCAAGGAGTGTGAATCGCTGCTGGCCCGCCGGCGGGTAACAAATCAGCCGCCGACAGTCCTACGGTAAAGGTTCGCAAACACGGTTGTCAACAGGTATTTTCGGTCACAATTATTCAAATGTTACAGGTAGTTAACTTGGATCTAGGCGCTCTGGACCGGAGCAAAGGGACGTTCCGGACTCTCTGATTCGCGGCGGATGCCCTGCCCTGATGAAAAGCGAACCCGTTCGCTCGCGCGCGAAGGCGTGAATTTCGGGAGTCCCTCTATGTCGTTGTAGGGCGTGCCGAAAGCTCGCTTCGGGTCGCGTGTGAGTCGGACTTGCTGTATCTAGCAACGATGACCGACGAGGGGGAAACCAGCGAGCTCGATCGCGCTCGGCGCCACTTCCTGAGGGCCACGGCGTACATGGCACCGGCGATACTCGCGACCATCACGCTGAACAAGGCACACGCGCAGGCGTCGTGCATGCCCTCGACCTGTAACCCAGGGACCTGCAACCCAAACGGGTGTAACCCACTGAACTGCATGCCCGCCGGTGGATGAAGCGGGTGGAACGGTTGGCGAAGCAACGATGAACGCGACCGGCTACTTTTTGCCCGACGACTGGATCCTCTGGCACAGCGAGGGATCGCTCGAAGCCACAAAGCTGAGCAGCGGAGATCAGATCCGGATCGAAGGCACGCCCGAGCACGATGTCTTGAATGGCGAGCTGCCCGCATCCATTTGGGATTCGCTGGCGCGGTTTGAACCTCTCCTGGGGCAACTCCGAGAACGACTCCAAGAGCGGGCGCTACAACCACTCACGCGAGAAACCGTCTTGCGCGGTTCCGGATGGAAACAGCTTTTCGTAGAGCTCACCGCGAAGTGCAACGAGCAATGTGTCCATTGCTATGCTGAATCGTCGCCTGCCCGAACGGAGGCACTTGCCTGGCCGGAGATCAGCAAGGTACTCGAAGACGCGAAGGCGCTGGACTTTGGCCTGGTCCAATTTACAGGTGGAGATCCTCTGATCAGCCCCCATTGCGTCCAAGCCGTAGAGTTTGCAAGAGATCTCGGAATTCCGCGCGTCGAGATCTACACGAATGGCCTCGCGCTTCGCGGAAGGATCTACGAGCGCTTGCGCGAGCTCGCGCCCTCGTTTGCGTTTTCGTTCTACTCGCACAATCCCGACACCCATGACGCCATTACCCAGACGCCAGGTAGTCATGCACGCACCGCGCGAGCGATTCGACGCGCGGTCGACGATGGATTGAACGTACGCGTCGGTGTCATCTCGATGGAGCGGAACCAACACGATGCATCGAAGACGTACGAATACTTGCTGGGGCTCGGCGTGGCTGGCAACTCAATCGGTTTCGACCAAGTGCGCGACGTCGGTCGAGGGGACGCCGCACCCATAGAAACCGATACACGACCGGTGGGCGTCCGGAGCGGTGGTGTCGAGAGCGCGCGACCGCGAAACTTCGGGGGGTCGGCCGCGGTGGGCTACGACGGTAAGGTGTATCCGTGCATCTTCAGTCGGCACCTGCCACTCGGATCGATTCATGACACCAGCCTCGAGGCGATTCTCAGGTCTGCAGAGCCGATCGCCTCGAAAAAGAGAAGCCTGCTGACGGCCCGCGAACGATGGGGTGAAAAGCTCTCCTGTTGGGAGTGCCAGGCCCGATCCGTACTGCTCGATGGGAGCTGCAATGCCTGATGCTTCCGATCGACGCGTGCCCAAGCGCAAGGACACACTCACGCATGAGGTCACCGATACCGACGAAGTCGTGATCTACGACGGCAGCGGTCCGCAATTGCTCGTCTTGAACGATATTGCCGCCGGCGTTTGGCTGATGATCGACGGCGCACGAACAGTCGACGACATTACCGCCGAAATCCTGAACCATCTCGAGGCGGAGCCTGCGACGGTGACCCGTGACGTGCTCGCGTTCTTGGGCCAGCTCGAGCAACGAAAGCTCATCGCATGGCAAGAGGCAACCTAGAGCAACACGAGATCTTTCTTTCCGACCTTCGTGTTCGCGTACAAAGCAGCTGCAGGAGAACGAATCGTTACCTGCGACGTCACTGGTCCGCCGCGAAGCTGCCGATGCTGCCAACCGAGGTCAGCTGCGACATTGAAGTGATCGCCGACGCATCACCTCGAATCATCGTGGATGGCGAACTGGTGTGGGCCGACGGTGTCGCCGAAGATCTGGTTGCTGGTTTCGAGCTCTGGCTCTACCGCGCGGCGCTCGCGAAGCACCGAGGCCGATTTGCTGTATTTCACGCAGCAGCGCTGGTGTCGGATGGAGCGACTGTCGTTTTCTCCGGACCCTCAGGCGCCGGGAAGAGCTCGCTTGCACTCGCGGCGGTTCGGCGCGGTTGGAAGTATTTTTCCGATGAGTTCGTGGTCACCGACGGCCAGAGCGTGTGCGGGTGGCCGCGCGCGATTCGCTTTGATCCTACGGAGCCGGGCGCGCCTTGTCCTGACTACCTCGTCGACCTCGATACCGATCAAGACGCCGTGGAGTCTCCGCAAGACGTTGCACCACCCTACTACGCCGTCCGGGGCAACGCCTTGCAACGCGTCGCCTGTTCTGCGCGCGAGGTGCGTTTCGTTAGCATAGAGCGCGGTACAGATACGACGCTATCGCGCGTCTCAGCGAGTGTCGGCCTGAAGTATTGGACGGAGGCCGCGTTTATCGAGCCAACGATGTCCTTGGGCGCGCTGGTCGGCGAAGGACGGACTTGGCGCGCGTCGTGGCGCCACCCAGAAGAGCTCATCGATCTGATCGAAACGACATGACACGAAGCAACCCAAGCCTACGATATCGATTGCTTCGAGGCTGGGCGCTGCAGAGTCGCAAAGTTCAGTACTTCACGCGTCGAATCGAGGACGCGGTCACCGTTTGGACCGGAGGCATCTTGGACGGACTGCTTCGTGACGCGGAAAAGGAAGCCCTGTCCATCGACCTCTACGATGCCTCGTTTCGGCCCGACAACGATCATC
>DASRZF010000443.1:0-3209 GCA_035686645.1 Polyangiales bacterium | reverse complement strand
GATCACGATCAGCCCGAGGACAAAGAGGGAGTCGGCATCTCCTTTGCTCTTGGTCTTCGATATTCGTTTGGCAAAGGCGACGCGGCGGGCCTGCTCATTCCCCCAAACTACGACCCTAGCGCCATCTCGGTCATCGCGGTCCCCACCAAGATCAACGAGCTCGCAGTCAACATCGCGGTCAATGTCGCGTTCTGAATCGCAGCGCCTGTCTGAACGCGCGCCGGCGAGCCGGCGACCGCTGAGCGCCTGCAAAAGACCGTTGGCGACCCCTGTGCGACCGCTCGGCTCAGGGCGAAACCCTTGCTTTGACACCCCAGGGTTCCGCGTTCTACTAGAGCGGCGATGAGCGAAACCCCCCCCGATCTGAAGCCCGGGCTCCCTTTCTCGGCCCTGAACAAGCTGGATCGCCTCAGCGAGAAGATGATCCCGATCGACTCGGAGCGCGTCATGAAGATGGCGCAGCGCACGACCGGCCTAGACGATTGGGGGAACGGCGGGTTCAGGGCGCGACTCGATGCGGCGGTCGACGGCCTGAACGAGGCGGAGCTCAACACCACGGGCCTCTTCGGCGCACGCTACGTCCTCAACTGGCACCTCGGCAATAGGCTTCGCGTCGTCGATTTCGCGAAGCGCCACCCGGAGCTCGACGACGTCGACATCGAGCGACCCGTCGTCATCACCGGCTTCTTCAGGACAGGAACGACGTTTCTTCACAACGTGCTGGCTGCAGACCCGAACAACCGGGTAGCCCAGGCTTGGGAGCTTGCGTATCCCGTTGGGCGACTCGGCGACCCTCTCGGAGACGTCACCTGGAGACGCGCTCAGGCCAAGTTCACGTTCGGCTTCAATCAAGCCGCGATCCCCGATCAAGGCGTCGCCCACAACGTCACCGCCGACTCTTACGAGGAAGACTTTTTCTTGCTCGAGAACGACATGGCCGTGCTCACGTTTTGGGTCGGGTTCGCGGCCTATGGCTACGCACGGGAGATGTTGAACTGGGACATGATGGAGCCGTATCGGTTTCACAAGCTCCAGCTGAAGATCTTGAACGCGCAGCAATCCGCCAAGCGTTGGGTCTTGAAGTGCCCCTGGCACATTTGGAACATGGATGCGCTGATGGCGGTCTATCCGGACGCCCAAGTCATCTTCACCCATCGAGACATCAGCAAGGCCCTCGCGTCCCACTGCAGCTTGTCCGCCAGGATGGCCTCGAAGCTCAAGCGCAGCCTCGACGTGAAGGAGCTCGGCGAGTTCTGGCTCGACTATACGAGAATCGGTCTAGAGAGAGCGATGGAGTCCCGGAAGAACATCCCCGAGTCGCAGCTCTACGACGTCCGGCTTCGCGACCTCATGGCCAACCCGATGACCGTGCTGCAGGACATCTATGCGCACTTCGACCTGGAGTTCAACGAGGAGATCGCCGGCCTTCTCGAGGCGAGAATCGGGGAGAAACCGACCTCGCAAGAGGGCGAGCACGAGTACGCGATCGAGGACTTCGGCCTCACCGACGAGCGCGTCCGGGAGACCCTGAAGACCTACAACGAGCGCTTCGGGGTCTAGGGGTTCGCGCTCGTTTGGAGCTGCGGCTTGTGCGCGGACGGCAGGGAGCCTAAAAAGCCCTCCGTGATGGGATTGGGAGAGCAGATCAAGGGTGCGGTCGACGCCGTGGTGCCAAAGTCGCGGGTGCCGGACGTGACCTTAGTCGTTCCAGGCCTCAACGAGGCGGAGAGCCTGCCGCTGCTCGCGGCGCAGGTGAAGGAGGCGCTCGGGACGGAGATTTCGTACGAGCTGATCTTCATCGACGATGGGAGCACGGACGACAGCTGGCGGGTCATCCAAGCTCTGAACCAAAGCGATCCGGCCGTGCGGGGGATCCGCCTCCGAAAGAACTTCGGCAAGGCGATGGCGCTGGCTGCAGGCTTCGAGCGCGCCCGGGCCGAGATCGTGGTCATGATGGACGCCGACCTTCAGGACGACCCTGCGGACCTACCGCAGATGATCGAGAAGATCAGAGGGGGCTTGGACGTCGTGGTCGGCTGGAAAGTCGAACGGCACGATCCACTCAATCGCCGGATCTTCTCGCGCATATTCAACGGGACCGTCGGCTACGTCATCGGCGTGCACCTGCACGACATGAACTGCGGTTTCAAGGCGTACCGGCAGGAAGTGCTCCAGTCGATCCCGATCTATGGTGACTTGTTTCGCTTCATCCCGGTGCTGGCATCCTGGCAAGGCTTCAGTGTCGGCGAGATGCCCGTGCACCATCGTGCGCGACAGTTCGGAAGCTCGCGCTACGGCCTCGAGCGAATTCTTCGGGGCTTCTTCGACCTCTTGAGCGTCTCGTTTCTCACCAAGTACTCCCGCAAGCCGATGCACCTCTTCGGCTTGCTCGGCTTGCTCTTCACGACGCTCGGATTGTTGATTTGCGGATACCTCTCCGTGGTTTGGCTTCAGGGCGGAGCGATCGGCTCGCGGCCGTTACTGCTGCTCGGCGTGCTCTTGATCCTGGTCGGTGTGCAGTCGTTTTCCATTGGGCTACTGGGGGAGTTCATGACCTTCCAGTACCATCGCAAGCATGAGCGTGAGCACCTGCCAGTACGCGAGGTCATCGGTGATCCCCGATAGCTACTTCGATAGCTTTCATACCGCCAAGTACCGGAGCGAGAACCCCGTGCAGCGGTTTCTCATTCGGCGTTTCATCGAGAAGCTCGCTGGGCTCTTCGACCTCACACAGCCATCGGGATCCGTACTGGAAATCGGATGCGGCGAGGGATTCGTGGCCGGTCAGCTTTCTGCCCGGCATTCCGGTGAGTCGTACGTCGGCGTGGATCTCGACGCGAAAGACATCGAGAACCTGAGAGCGAAGTTCCCTGGCGTCGAAGCCCACCAAGGGAGCATCTACGACCTGTCGTTTCTGGGTCGGGAATTCGACGTAGTCGTCTGCGCGGAGGTGATGGAGCACCTGGAAGAGCCCAGAGCCGCGCTCGAACAGATCATCGAGCGAAAGCCCCGCTGGGTGATTCTGTCCGTGCCACACGAGCCCTGGTTTTGTCTGAGCAATTTCGCACGGGGAAAGAACATCACGCGCCTCGGCAATGACCCCGAGCATGTGAACCTCTGGGGGCGTCGCGGCTTTCGGAAGGTGATCGAGTCGCATCTCGTGGTGGAGAGGCACGAGACCTCCTATCCGTGGCAGCTCGTCCTCGCGA
>DASRZF010000442.1:0-16209 GCA_035686645.1 Polyangiales bacterium | reverse complement strand
CCGTACAACCCGCAGACCGCGGAGGTCGAGTTCGAGCCCGCGCCGCTGTTTGGCCAGGTCGGCCAAGCGGTCGAGCAACTGCGAGAGTTGGGCTATCGTGCACACTACGGACGTTGGCTGGTTAGCGGCCGTCCGCACGTGGTTCTGCTGGACGTCGGTTCGGTCGGCGCGATGGTCAACGAGATCAAGTACCGGGTCTGGGCCGACCACGGGATCCCCGCGAGCGACGAGCCGGGCGTGAGCGACGCCGTGGCATTTGGTGAGATGTGCCGGGCTCTGCTGTCGGTGCTCGCGCAGGAGGATTCGCAGCGCCGCCGAGTCGTGGCTCACTTCCACGAGTGGCAGGCCGGTCTGGCCATTCCGATGCTGCGAAAGGAGCGCTGGCCAGGCTCGCTCGTATTTACCACGCACGCAACTCTGGTCGGCCGCTATTTAGCGACAGGCAATACCTCGTTCTACGACCAGCTGCCCTCGTTCGACGGAGATCAGGAAGCCAAGAACTTCAACATCGACGCTCAGCACCAGATCGAGAAAGCCGCCGCGCACGCGTCACACGTCTTCACGACGGTGTCGGACCTCACCGCCGAGGAGTGCACCCATCTGCTCGGGCGGACGCCCGACATGCTGCTGCCCAACGGGCTGAACATCCGCCGGTTCACCGCGACACACGAGTTCCAGACGCTCCACCAGCAACACAAGGAACGGCTACACAGGTTCTCGATGGGGCACTTCTTTCCTAGTTACAACTTCGACCTCGACAACACGCTCTACATGTTCACCTCGGGTCGGTACGAGTACCTCAACAAGGGCATGGACCTGACCATCGAGGCGTTGGCCCGGCTCAACCACCGGCTTCGGGAGACGGGGAGCCCCGTGACGGTCGTGTTCTTCATCATCACCAAGGCTCCGTTCCATTCGATCAACGTCCGCGCGTTGCAGAGTCGCGCAATGCTTCGCGAATTCCGCACCGCTTCCGACGCGGTGAAGGAGTCCGTCGGCGACGGGCTTTTCCGCGCCGCCTCGACCGGCGAGATCCCCGATCTCAACATCCTGATGGATGACTACTGGCGGCTCCGTCTCCGTCGCGCGATCCATGCTTGGAAGAGCGAGGCCCTCCCGGGCATCGTGACCCACGACCTCATCGACGACGCCCACGACCCCGTGCTGAACCAGCTTCGGACCTGTCGACTGTTCAACCAGCAGGACGACCCGGTCAAAGTCGTCTTCCATCCCGATTTCGTGCAGGCCACCAGCCCTCTATTCGGAATGGAATATGAGCAGTTCGTCCGCGGCTGCCATCTGGGCGTGTTCCCGAGCTTCTACGAGCCCTGGGGCTACACGCCGCTCGAAGCAATAGCGCTTGGCGTGCCCGCGGTGACCAGCGACCTGTCGGGATTCGGCTCGTACCTCAAGCAACAATTGCCGGACCACGCGTCCAAGGGCATCTACGTCGTGCCCCGCCGGCACAACGACTTCCACCGCGCGGCCGACGAGCTGACCGATCGGCTCTTCAGGTTCGCATCGCTCAGCCGACGGGAGCGCGTGATTCTCCGCAACTCGGTCGAAGCTTTCAGCGAGCATTTCGACTGGCACAACCTCGGCCGCCACTACGACGAGGCGCACGACCTGGCCCTCGAGCGGCATTGAGCTCCCCGAATAGGTGAGCCGGCTGCAAAGCGAAGATTCTCGTGGCCTCGAGCTCATTGCTCGTTGTGAGAACATGAGCCAAACCGTCCCCAACGATCGCATTCGAGACGGACCCAAACACCAGCACCAGGAGAATGAGATGACTCTGCACGACAAGGAATCGATCCGAGAGCAGCTCGATGATGAGATATACGCATCCTCGGAGCTACTGGTGGGCATGCCCAAGTATCGCTTTCCAAAATCCGAGTCGCTTGCCAAGGCCGTCTACGCAGCGGTGCACGACGAGCTCATGCTCGATGGCAACTCGCGTCAGAACCTGGCCACGTTTTGTCAAACCTGGGCGGAGCCCGAAATGCACAAGCTCTTGGACGAGTGCATGGACAAGAACATCGTCGACAAGGACGAATACCCACAGACCGCCGAGATCGAGGCGCGCTGCGTCCACATGCTAGCCGATCTTTGGAATTCACCGGAGGCAGCAAGCACGATTGGATGCTCGACGACGGGCTCTAGCGAAGCGGCGATGCTGGGTGGGATGGCGATGAAACGCCGCTGGGAGAACACTCGGAAGGCGGCGGGCAAGTCCATCGAGAAGCCAAATCTGGTTACCGGCCCAGTGCAGGTCTGCTGGCACAAGTTCACGCGCTACTGGGATATCGAGCATCGAGAGATTCCCATGGAGCATGGTCGACTCCTGATGACGCCGGAAGAGGTCATCAAGCGATGTGACGAGAACACCATCGGTGTCGTTCCGACGCTCGGCGTCACCTTCACGGGGCAGTACGAGCCGGTGCAAGCCGTGGCCAAGGCCTTGGACGAGTACGAAAAGAAGACCGGGCTCGACATCCCGCTGCACGTGGACGGCGCCAGTGGCGGCTTTCTCGCTCCGTTTTGCGCTCCTGATCTCGTTTGGGATTTTCGTCTCCCGCGCGTCAAATCGATCAATGCCTCGGGACACAAATTCGGATTGTCCCCGTTGGGCGTTGGATGGATCATCTGGCGCGATGAGCATGACCTTCCCGACGAGCTGGTGTTCTGGGTGAACTACCTCGGCGGCAACATGCGCGATATCGGGCTGAATTTTTCGAGGCCCGGTGGGCAAGTCGTCTGCCAGTACTACAACTTCCTACGCCTTGGGCAGCAGGATTATCGCAGGGTCCACGAGGCTTGCTACGACACCGCTCAGTACATCGCTGGCGAAATCGAAAAACTCGGCCCCTTCGAGATCATCTATCCAGGCGACATGCGCAGCGGCATTCCCGCGCTCTGCTGGAAGATCAAAGACGGAGTCGATCCCGGATTCAGCCTCTACGATTTCGCGGATCGCCTGCGAAGCCGTGGCTGGCAGGTCCCGGCGTATACTCTCCCTCCGAACTGTGAGGATCTCGCGATCCAGCGCATTCTGGTGCGACATGGGGTCAGCCACGATCTGGGCTCGCTCCTGCTCGACGACATGAAGCGGGCGCTCGACTACTTTGCCCGGCACCCGGTGCAATCCCGGCTAACCAAAGAAGAAGCATCAGGGTTCCACCACTGAGTCTGCCGGCCTTGCCGACCTCGCTGATGCACGCGGTATGGCGATCGTGTCGGACTCATGTCAGTTCGGCGCTGAGCTCTTCGAGGAATGCCCAGACGGCCTTGATGCGAGCTAGGTTGCGCAATGCACGATGCCCAACCAGCCAGACCGGGATGTCTGGAATCACGGGCAGATCTTCGAGTGCCTCGAGCTCGGAGTAGCGCGCCGCGAGCGATCTAGCCAAGACAGATACACCCAGCCCGGCCCGAGTAGCGCGTAGTCTCACACCCAAGTTGTTGGTGCGCAGCACCGGTTCGATTCCCGGGAACTCCGCGCGCAGCCAGGCCGCGTCGGGCAGTTGTGCCTGAGTCGTGTCCCAATCGAGCCATGCAAGCGCCTCTGCCCGCTGGCCGCGATGCATGTCGAGATAAGACTTCGATCCGAAGACCGCGAAGCGCAGGGTGCCGACGCGCCGTACGAGCAAGTCGCCCCTATCCGGTCGAACGAAACGCAGCGCGAGGTCCGCCTCTCGACGACTGAGGTCTACGATTGCATCACCGACAATCAGCTCGAGGCGCAGACCTGGCTGTTCGTCTAGAAAGGCAGGGAGGGCAGGGGCGAGGAGCTCGCTCGCGATCAAAACTGGCGAGGCGATCCGCACCACCCCGCCTGGGCGCGTGTCGAGCCCTTCGATGGCCCCGATCAGCTCAGCTGCCGTCACTTCAAAGAGCTCGGCACGAGGAACGATCTCCTCTGCCGCCGCGGTGGGCACCAGTCCCTCTGGGGTCCGGTCGAAGAGGCGAACTCCGAGCTCTCTCTCCAGAGCTGAAATCCGTCGGCTGATTGTGCTCTGGTTGACGCCTAGGCGAGCGCCCGCCGCTGCGCAGCTGCCCTCGCGAAAAGCAGCGAGGAAAATGCGAAGGTCGTCCCAGCGCTCCATCGTCTTATCCTTGCATGATTGCAACGACCAAGTGCATAAAAACTCATTTCAATGCTGTTTTGCATGGCACAGACTGGGCCGCAACAAAGGAGCACTCGATGAAACATATTGAAAAGCAGAGTTCTACGGCACGATTTGGGACCGGCGCGGTCATCGCCGCCGCCTTCGCGCTCATTTCGGTAACGGCCTGCGGCTCACCGGTGCGCCAGGTGCGGACCGCTCAAGCGGAGGCGGTGGCAACGAGCTCGTCGGACGAAGGCATTCCTGCCGGAACCACCATTCCCGTGGTCGCGCTTCTTCAAATCGAATCGCGAAATGCGGATTCCGAGCAGCCGAGCACGACGGGGCAGCAACCCTACTTCGCCGTCGTGCAGGACATCACCAACAGCGAGGGGACAGTTCTCGTTCACGAGGGTGCGCGGGTGATGGCGAGTGTCGTCCGCAGAAAGAACCCGCGGATCGGGCGACCAGGTTGGATGGAGGTGTCGTTCAAGAGCACGACCGGTGCCAACGGAACAGTCGTACGCCTCGACGATGCGCCGCAGCGCTTTGAGGGCAAGAGTCGCATCAAGGGTTCAATTACTCTCGCCGTCCTCACGTACGGGCTCGGCCTCCTTCGCACGGGTGGCGATGTGACATTGCCGGAAGGAACCGGCTTGGTCGCCCGGGTCGTCGACTGACGCGTTCAGCGCATGCACCACTCAACGCGCGCAACATTCCGCGTCAGAGCTGCGCGCGTAGATCGTCTTGCCTTCCTTGATTGTTTCGACGACCTTGATGTCTTTGATCGTCATGTGGTCGACCTCGAGAGGGTTCCTGTCGAGGATGACGAGGTCGGCGAGCTTTCCCGGCGCTAGCGAGCCCTTGGAGCCTTCTTCGCCGTATTGCTCGGCCGCCCAGATCGTCATCGCCTTCAGGCCCTCGAGGGGCGTGACGCGTTGGTCGAGACCGATTTCGGCACCCGCTCGGGAAATCCGGTTCACGGCCGTCCAAAGCATCATCATTTGATCCAGCGGGGCGACCACGAAGTCGGTGTGGTTGGTCGGGTGGAGGCCCGCGTCGATCGCGTCGTGCATCGGACTGATGTACATCGCTTGCTTCAGACCACGGTTGGCAATGTGGGCCTCGGCAAAATAGTAGGTGTGAAGGGTGTAGAACGACGGCCGTATCTTATACTCCACGAACTTTGGAATCTGGTCTTTGCGTGTGAACTGCGCGTGGATCGCAGTGACATTCCGATACCGGGTCGGGTCGCCGGCCGCCGCGAACTCGTGCGCCGTGATCAGCGAATCGATGGCGCCGTCGCCATTGGCGTGGAAAAGCACGGGCACATCGAGGTCGTAGACCTTCTTGAGAGCCTGGTTGATCACTTCCTGGGAGGCCAGAAGGTCGCCGGTCCAGTTCTTCTCGCCGCCGGGCCCTCCTGTGAGGTAGGGCGTGGTGAAGTACGCGGTCCGTCCCTGTGGCGAGCCGTCGATGCTGATCTTGACGCCACCGATCTTGAGCCGCTGGTCGTACTTGCCCCAGCTCTCCAGCGGAAACTCTTTCAAGGTCTTGTCCACGTCCGTGATGAACGGGAAGGCGACGACGTCGATGATGTTGGCGCCTGCTTCCGAGGCGCGCTTGATCGTCTGCAGCTGGGCCAGGTGAGTCGCACCTTCATGAGCGGTGGTCAGGCCCGCCTCCGCGTAGAGCATCTGCCCGGCCTTGGTGAGCTCGATCTCCTGCTCCGGCGTCATCGGTTCCTGGCGCTCGATCACGGGCAGGAACGCCATTTCCATGATCAGGCCGTAGGGCTCCTTGCTGCCTGGCTTGCGGACGATGACGCCGCCCGGCGGGGTTTTCGTCTTCGCGCTGAACCCGTACTTCTTGAGGGCGAGGCTGTTCATCACGGCCCCGTGCATCGACACGTGATCGATACGAACGGGGTTGTCCGGAAACGCTGCATCGAGGTCATCCCGGTTGAGCAATCGGCCATCTGGCATGACGGTATCGTCGTAGCCGTAACCCATGATCATCTCGCCTTTGGGGATCTTGCGTTCCGCTGCAAACTTCTTCAGCTCGGCGACGATGCTCGGCACATCCTTGCCAGGCCCCGATGGCGGCGCGTAGAGCTTCGCTTGGTTCGCCACCAGCAGGGAGTTGTAATAATGGCTGTGGGAATCGATGAAGCTCGGCATGAGGGTCTTCCCGCCGAGGTCCACGATCCGTGTGGTCGCGCCTTTGTGCGCTCTTTCGACGTCAGCACGAGCGCCCACGGCAACGATCCTGCCGTCCTTGACAGCGAGCGCTTCGGCCGTTGGTTGCGCATCGTCGATGGTGACGACGTCGCCGCCCACATAGATGGTATCGGCCGCATCGACGCTTGGGGATGCGGGAGCCTTTGGGCTCCTATTGCAGCCCGCCGCGCCCGAAAGCGCAGACAGCGAGGCGAGAAGGATCAAAGCGCGGAGTGGGCTGGACATGGCAGAAAAGAATATGGCTTGGCGTCTTTCGAATCAACGTGATTGCGTGGATGTTCCCGCGCAGACATGCGAGCCTGGACGAGCAGGGCGAGCGAACTGTGCGCATCCCTTGCCGCCTCTGCTCAGATGCCACATGACACAGTCGCGGAGGGCGGGCCATGCAGAATGCAAGGACGGTAGGAGCGGTTTTCTTGGCCGCGATCATGGGGTGCCAGAGCGCTAATATGAATGATACGCCCAAGGACAATCCAATCACTCCAACCCCGGGGGCCGGCGCTCTGGGCGAGCTGCAAGTGGATGTCTTCTATCGGGAGCGGATGCTGCTTCCACCGACTGCGGAGCTCAAAGTGACCTTTGAAGACAGCGCGAAGATGGACGTTGCCGCCGAAAAAATTGCCGAGGCGACGGTCCCGATCCAGGGCGCGCCTCCGTATCGCGTCACTCTCTCATACGACCCGTCCAAGCTCGACGCTAGAGGACGTTATGGCGTACGGGCGCGCATCGAAAACGAAGGACAGCTGATGTTCACCAGCACGCAGATGAACCCGGCGTTCGGCGTGGATGGCTCAAAAGACGGAGCGCCCAACGATCCGGTGAAGGTTCTGGTGAGCCGAGTTGCTGCGGCGCGCAAACCCAACGCTCCCACGCTCACCGACACGCGTTGGATGCTGGTGAAGCTCCGGACTGAGGGCGCAACCTTGGGGGCGGGAGGCAAGGCGCCCTCTTTGACGCTCATGGCCGACGAGCAACGAATCTCGGGCTTCGCGGGGTGCAATCAAATGATCGGAGGCTACCAGCTCGACGGAGACAAGCTGTCGTTCTCGAAAATCGCCATGACCATGAGAGCCTGTCCCGAGGGTATGGATCTAGAGCGAGAGGTCGGAAGGGCGCTCGAAGAAACGAGAAGCTATGAGATCTCCGCCGACGTACTTCGGCTTCACAGCGAAGACGGGACGATCGTCGCCGAATTCAAGGCGGATTAGCTGCGATCCTTCAAGGCTCAGGCGCGGGAGCCTTCTCCATTCTGAGAAGGGAAAGATAAATTTCGAAACGGATCCTCTCGGTCTCCCACTGCGGGTTTCGTACCTCCGACAGGAAAACATAGTAGCGGAGTAGGTCTTGTTCGAGATCCCTTTGGTAGGACGCAAGGTCGACGCCTCCGCTGAAATGAAGCTCCGCGTAGGCGCGTAGGAGGTGAAAGCCGACTTCGCTCACGTCGCTGCCAGTGCTACCCGCATGTCGATCCGTGTAGGCAAGACCCTCTTCGAGATAGCGCTTGGTTTGCTGGAGGTCTCTTCGTTTTTGAGCAACTTCCGCAAGTCTTAGGCAGGTGAGCGCGAGCTCGAGCGCATCTTCGTCGACCTCTTGGCGTTCGTACCGCTCCTCGAGGGCTTCTTTCCGGATCAAGAGTGACGCGCGGGCTTGCTCCCAATCTCCGGTCTGTCGAGCGGCGCTCGCCTCCAACCCTGCGAGTAAGATGCGCAGTTGTTCCTCGTCATAGACGAACTCGTGCGTCACCGGTCGAATCCTCCGATCGATATCCTTCGGTCGCAGCGGGTCTGCACTGCTCAAACGCTCCTGCCCCTTCGTTGCAAAGCCCAGCGCAGACTTGGGATCTCCTCCGGCGAGATGGGCCGCTGCGAGACGGGCCCATGTCTTCACCTCGTTGACCGCCGAATCCGCTTCGGGGTGCGACTGCAAAGACCTTTGCAACTGCGCGTGAGTCTCCATCGAGTGCTCGGTTTGCCGCGCGTCGAGCTCGTATAGCGCCAGGCGATCGAGGATGAGCGGCTCGTATCGCTCGAGCCCTTCTGTCGGATGCCCAGTCGCTCCACTGACCTCGGCAACTTCCCCGTCTTGATGCATCAGCGCAAGCGCGCCCCTGAGCGCTTCGATAGCCTTGGGCTGTTGGTTCACGTGAAACAGGCTGCGCGCGTACTCGACGAGGAGCCCGATCTCCTCTTCCGCGGAGATCGTGGGAAGATCGAGCCGAGCCTCATAGTCCTCGAGCGCTCGTCTGTGATTTCCAAGCGAAGCCTGCGCGAGCGCCATTCCGGCATGTGTGGGTGCACGAACGCGAGGTTGCTTCTGGGCGAGGTCCAAGGCCAATAGATAGTGCCGAACCGCTAGCGCCATATCGTCACGGCGACCTAGGCGCATCCCTCGATGATGCAGCGCATGCGCAAGTAACAGGTGTTCCAGGGGCTGATTCGGGTCCTCTTCGATCGCAGCTTCGAGCAGCGTCTGCGCTCGCTCCACGGTGCGCTCGAGATCTTTGTTGCTCTCGATGGATCCTAGATCCCGTGCCAACAGGTAGGCCTCGACGAATTGCCGCGTCGCCTCGCTTTCAGAGACCGCATGGCGGGCGTGTTTCTTGCCGCCCTTCCTCTGGTCGAGAGCCTGTGGATTCTTGGAACCCAACCGCAACTCCGTTTCGATCCACCCTACGTGGCCTGCAAGTGAATCTGTAGCTCCACGGGCCTTGTCGAAGTAGCGTGCTGCGGTTTCCATGTCTCCCTTGTCAAAGGCTGCATAGGCTCGCTCCAGCACCACGAGCTCGTAGAGCGCCGTCGAGGTTTTTCGCTCCGGGTCGTCTTGCTCGATCGACGCTACCCATCTCTCCAGCAGCGCCTGCTCCAAAGATGGAACTCCGCGCCTGTGCGCTGCCCTCAACGCACTGACCACGAGGTACCGGCGTACGTGGGCGTTTTTCGTCGCGCTAAAGAGACCAACGAGCTGTTCCTCGACGGCCTTCGCATTATCTTCCGTGAGCTGATCCAGGGCTATCTCCAGATCGAGGGCGAGTGCGAGGTGGCTTTGGTCCGGAACCGTTCGTCGAGCGTCGATCAAGCGAGCGACCCTCGCGTCTCGCGGTTGCCCACGTTGAAGCAGGTCGACAAAGCTTTTGCAGTGACGGAGCGACTCCGTAACCGAAGGAGCGGGGTGCAGCGCCACCTCCTTCAACCGCGCCAGCCGCTTCTCGTAGTCCGCCAGCAGGCCGTAGAAGTGATCAAACTGCTGAAACGCCAAGTCGATGACCGTCTCGTCCTGAACGGGAGCGAGGTTCACCCGATCAAGAAGCCGTTCTGCGGCCGCCTTGTCTCCCGAATCACTTTCAATCTTGCTGAGCACCAAGGATTGAAGCGCAGCCGAGTCCGGAGACTGATCAGTATCGACGGAGTTAACTTGCTCAGCGAGCGTGATCGACTCCTGAACGTATTCCTCGCTCAAACGGCCTCGCGACAGCGCTTTGTCCGCCCGCTGGTGCTTCGCCAGAAGGATCATCAGCTCTGACCACCGGTCCGTGACACCAGAGGTGCGAAGAAGCTCCTTGCGTTGCTCTCCGTAATAGATAGCGGCCTCGTACTCGCGCAGATCCAGATGCAATTTCGTCAGAGCCCTTAGTTGCTCGGACCGCTCGAGGTCGTCTCTGGCGCCGACGAGCAGATGTTGCCGGAGCAGAAGCTCGCTCCACGCGTCGCGCACCGATTCCGTCTCTGCGGCGATTCGCTCTTGGTTCCAGTCTGCCGGCACGGCCCCGCTCGCCGGCAAGAGGTAGATGTGCAGGTTCCGACCGATGGCGCAGGTAAGCGCCATGGACGTGTCTCGTACCGACGGATAGTGGCAGTTCCATCGAGCATTGGTGAGTTGTCGAGGTTGACCAAACTCCGGCTTCTCGGCATCGCCACGGAATGGCACCCGGAACAGGACACCGTTGTCATCGCCGTCGATGACACCGTCTTCGTTCGTATCATTGAGGAACTGCGAGAAATAGAGATACGCGTCATCGGGCGAGAACACCGGATAGCCCGACACTCCCGGGAGCTTCGGCTCGTATCCAAACTCCCGCGCGCCCTCTCTGGTCCGACGAATGCGAATGCCCTCAGTGCCGATTTGGTTCGAAAAAGAGACGCCGATTTCGTCGTGCCGGCGCACGAGGGGAACGTAGGCAACCCAGCGCTCATCGTGAGACAGCGCCAGTCCCACGACGTTCGCTTCTTTTCGCTGCGGATCCTTCTCGAATGCTCCGTCCAGGAGAACGAGGTTTCCGTGCAATTCTTCCCTCAGAAGAACTCCTAGGCGGCCGTCGTTGCGCCAGTGAATCTGCAAGTCCGCTTCGTCGGTGGCATGACAGTCTTCCCGCTTGTTGCGAGCGCTCCCGTCGTTTCGGATCCGCCGCCGGCACGCATCGCCCTGCGCTTCGGTTTCGTACCGTATGTAGGCGAGCTCCCTTCCGTCTGGGCTGATTGTCGGCCAGACGACGTCCCCGAAGGCTTCGAAAAGCGGTTGCCCGGCTGAATCGATGGGAGACTGGATGAAGATATCGTAAGACTTGTATTCGTCCGTGACGTAATAGAGGTAGCGGCCGCCAGGTCCTAGAACGCCCATGAAGTGATTCTGGTCGCCAACGGTAAGTCTTCTCGGCTTGAGCAGGGCGGGCGTCTGCCGCCGTTCCTCCTCTTGATTGACGGTGCCGTCGCGTCCGTTTGCAAGTGCAGGGCTTGGCAGCGCTAAGGCGACGGCAGTCACCAGAGCGCTCAAAGCACGCGCTCCCCTCAGCAGGTCTTCTGCGCCCATGCTCCATCCTTCTCGATCCATGCGCCACAACGCACTTGCTCGAGGTGCACCGAGCGCCATGCATCTCGCGCCAAAACCGCAGACTGATCAGGTCGCCTGGAAGCCAGATACTCCCAGACCTGTCGTCGATGGAGATTGTTGCGGCCGGCCACGCGCAAGAGCTCACTCACCTCGACGTTCTGGTCACAACGATCCGGCGTATATTTCAGCAGGCCATCCTCCCCTTCTCCAAGGCAGCCGATCAGGAGCATCGCATCGATGAGCTGCGCATCGCTCCGCGAGAGCTCGAAGAGGTCGAGATCAGCACCTGCCGCCGAGAGGCCCGCCTTGGAGACGATATCTTTGCCGGAAACGGGGCTTGGTCCTGGCTGAAGCGTCGCATCGGCGCTTTGAAATTCGAGATCGGGGTACTCGCCGGATGCTTGCACTTCGATTGCGGTGCGATTGTCCACAACCGCAATGGGAGGAGCTTTGATGCAGCCCGCACCGGAGGCCAAGACGACCAGAGCCGCAAAACGCGAAAGATTGCTACCGAATGAAATCATGTTCCGTCTGCCTCCGAGCTCATCGTTTCCGTGGGCGTCACATCGTAGATCAACGAAGGAGACGAGATGCGCTCTATGTACGGTTGAACATATTGCTCCATGAAGGGCGTCACCGGGATCCCCTTGATCTCATCGATGCGTATCGCCCCAGCCAAACCACCGAGATCGACCTTGGCGTCCATCAGGCCATCATTGAACTTGAGGAGCACGAACTTCGGATATCCGAATTTCAGGCCTAGACGCACTCGATTCATGTCCTCGTCTTCGTGGTAAGGGTCCAACACATCGATGATCTCGTACAGATGATCCTTGCTCACCCGTACGATCTGGGCCTTTCCTTCCAAGATGAGCGTCGTCGGCACGAAGGTCATGGCCAGGTTTGCATCTAGGACGCCACGCCCATGCGTCGTTTTCACGCCGGTGAGGTTGCCACGAAAAACGACCTTGGGATCCTTCCGATTGAGATCCGCAAGAAACTGGCCTGTGACAAAACCGTCTCGGTATGCGGCGTTGAGCTGATCCATGGCTATGACGGACCCCACGACTTGGAGGTTCGCGGCCACGGGGCCGATGACCTCCTGACCGAGTTGGACCCGGTCTACCGTGAAAAAGCTCTCTCTTTTCGTGAATGGATGAAGGTCGAAGAAGCGCTTCTGCGTTATCGCGTTCGCTGTTCTCGAGGGCACGATGAAAAGCTTTGGTGCGGTGGCGAACTCCTGCTCCATGGGAATCAGCGCATCGAGATCTTCGACGACGAACCCGTACTGCGGGAGCTCGAGCACCACGTCGCGAAACTGCGCCGTTGCCACGATGCGGTAAGTGTTGAGGTCTCCCGACTCGATGGTAAACGGCACCACTAGAGATCCGCTGCTCTTGACGCTGTCGGTGCTCTCCCAGAAGCCGAAGTCTTGCTCGAAGGTGCCGGTAACAGTGGCCGCTTCTCGACCGTACATGGACGCAACCTCCGGACACCCAGCCATGCCCGCAGTGCAGACCTCGGTGTTGCGGATCGCGTCCTGCCAGCCTTCGTACGCACCGCGCGCTTCAAGACTGGTGCCTCCGGCGGGGTTTCGCCAATATGCATGACGGACTGCAAAGACTTGCGTATCGTCCACATCGACGCTTGCTCCAAAGGATACGTCGCGAACCGGGTACTGGCGCACGAACGGCTGATCGAGCTGGCCGAGGGTGCCGTTCGTTTCGATCGAGAAGGAGGGCGCGCCGTGGAGCGCTGCATAAGCGACCTGCAGCTGCTGCTCGTAGTCAAGCAGCTGGACGGGCTCCGCGACTTCGCCGTAGCGAGCTTCTTCTATCGACGCGCTCGCCTTCAGAGAGCCGTATCCCGGAGCCTCATGCGTAGAGCGAGCTTGGACGGTCAGACCGCGGAGCTGATGCGTGATACCTGCCCGCACTAGCACCAGCCGCTCCACTCGCAGCTCGGACTGGTGCGCACCTCGGGTATTTCGAAGCGGCTCCTTGGATAGAACGGGGGTGCCGGCGCGGTCCTTCGCCACGAGGCCCCTGAACTTGCCTTCGCTCTTGAAGGCGAAGCTGAGCTCATCCGAGCGCAGTCCACCGTCGCCGAAAAGGATCGCTCCGAGGAGAGGCCCGGCCTCCGCGCCATGAAGGTCTAAACTATAACGGGTGATCGGCGAATCATGAGAAGCGCTCAACGAGAGCTCCGTGGTGGCGTCCCCAGCGATGGAAAGGGCCGCGGTGGCGTCGAGCGCCGGCCTTTTCGTATCGAGCGCTGCCTCGAACGAAAGCGAGCTCTCCGGCTCACTACGAAAATTACCCCAACTCACCCGGTCTGCGTTGAGCAACGCCGCGACCGCATATCGATCGGCTTCGGTTCGCCTCGCTTCGAAAGACGATTTTCGAGCACGAAAATGCCTCTTGCCGACGGACACGCGGTCGACCGACGCCTTCAGCTCGATGGCCGGAGCACCGGCCTCCGTCGTCCAGTTGAGCGGCTCGTGAGCGACCAGGTCGATCTGTGCGCCACGTATCGTGATCCGATCGTGCCCAACGCGAGCGAGCGTGAAGGATTCGATCGGGAGCTTCGCAGCGATGCGATGGTTTGCGAGATCCACATCGAGCGCAACCGTCGCCCGGGACGCGGCCGACACGTTCTTCACCTTCACGGATGCCCGATCCATCGAACCGTCGAGCGAACCGGTCCCTTGCAAGCCCCACATCCCCGAGTCTTCGGTACCCAGGCCCCGAAGCTCCAGAGTGGTGGCGAGCTTGCCGATCGTCGCGGCAAAGCGACCGCGCTCCTTTGCCACCGCCTTTTGGACGGAGGCTTCGACGGTCAGCTTTCCGGCTTTCAGGGCTGGATCCTCGGGAGCGGAGATCACGCCACTTATCGCGGCGCCGTGGAGCTCAAGAGACGCGGGACCCTCGGCATAACGGGCGCTTGCGAGTTGACCTTGGAGGGTCGCAGTCCCCGCAGAAACCCCGGCGGGCTCGATTTCGAGGCCCTGGATCTCGAATCGGCCAGTTAAGTCGTCGATGCTCAGCCACGGCAGCGCCCATGGCAGCGAGGCCGCATGGAGCTCGCCGTGACCATCGAGGCGAGCGGTGGACGAGTCGTGCAACACCGCATCTGCCGTGGCCACGAGCATGGAGTCGAGCAGCGCAAGATGTTCGACGTGCACATTCGTGCGCGAATCGTCGGGATCGAAACTCACGCTCGACTCGAGGCGGACTAGCGAACGAACCGGACGAAGCTCGGCGAAAAGTGACTGCTCGTGGAGCTCCGCGCTGGCGGTCAACGCAAGGGCACGACTGCTTTCTAGTCGAAGCTCCACCTTCGGCGCGACCTCTGCTTGACGAAGTGGAGGTGCGTGCGTTGAGGCTGTCTGCGCGCGCTCCAGCACCGACAAAACGACATCGTCGCGTCCGTGCGGGGCCAGAGATATAGAACCCCGGGACTCTCTTCCGATAGAAATCCCGTCCGAAGAGATGCCCAGGGACTCTAGATCGGTTTGACGTGTAACGGCGCCGGCGCTCACTTCGACCGCCCGAAAGCGAATCGGCGCGAGTCGAATGGAGCCCACGCTCAAGGACAGATGCTCCAGTCCGTCGAGACTCTGGGATAGGGGAGTCGACGATTGCTCCGGCTCCTCTTCCGACTGAACGAGCTCGCCGAAGGAGTTGCGCCCGTCGTCCGCGATCACGACCGTGACCGCCACCGAGCCGCCGCGTATCTCTGGAATCACCACGTCTCCCGAAAAGAGCGAGCCAAGCTCGATCGGCACGAGAAGCTCCTCGAGGCGCAGCATCTCTGGCGCGTGCGACCGCAGCGCCTCCGGAGTCGCCAGCACCAAGCCGTGCAGCTGCAAACCGGAGAACGGGGACAACGACAATTGCTCGTAGCTGACGTTCGTGCCCACGAGATCAGAAAGCAAGTGCTGGACTTTGCTTTTCACCCATCGATGGTCGAGGTTGGCCAGAATCCAAAGACCGGCCACGACGAGAAGAGAGCATGTGCCCACCAAGCCCAGGAGCACAGGAAGACAGAGCCGTCTCAGCCGACCTAGGAAGGATAGCGACCGCTCGTGCGTTGGCTCGTCGGGCCTTTCCACATCGTCTTGTGCGATCGCCATTAGGCGCGGAAACCTGACGCAAAAAACAGGGCATCGCCAGCGAGTCGCGCGAACAGCGCCTGGCGGGCGCCCATGCCTAGGGCTTCAGCCCAGCCGGCACACCGTTTGGGTAGACCTCGTCGATGGCCGCCACGCGGTTCGGCGCGCTCGCGTGAGTCTTGAAGAATTCGGGCGGAGCCTGTCGTCTGAAAGCGTCATGCAAGATCGCGATGACGCCGACTGACTAGCATCACGACGTTGCGCTAACGAATTGGCGGCCTCGGACGCCGCGATGGTGGAGCAGGGGCCGGCAGCGGTGTCGGACGGGACGGGTCTGGCCGCACGGGCCTCGGTGGTCGAGGACGCGCGGGGTAGCGCCCGTAATAGTAGTCGTAGTAGTAAGGGACGTAGACTGAGTCGACGCCGTCTTCTTGTTCTTGTGCCTCGCGCTGCTTCGCCTCCTCCATCAAACGAAGCTCTTCTTCGCCGCGTGCGCCGCCGTGCAGCACACCGGGAATCAGTTCCACCTCGTCTTCCCGTTCGGCCTCGTGTGTCTTGGCGACCGCCGGTGGAGAGTCGACGTTGATGAGACGATCGGGGACTGGCGCTGCCAGCTCAGACGTGGACGTGGAGCTCGGCATGTTCTGTTTGTAGCGACGCGTGTAGCGAATCGAATCTTTGCCGGTGCTGCCTGCGGTCGGGTACACGATGGGAGGCGCGACCCAGGTCCCGGTCCACACGTACACCGAGTACGAGGACGGAGCGACGGACAGCTCGACTTCGGACTGCTGCGAATCGGGCACCGGAACGGTGCTTGCGCTCCCACCGGGTAGAGCGGTTGGGCGATAGAGAACGCGCGCACTGCCTTCCGCCGCCCAGCCGGCATCCTGAAACCCCCAATACTCGCCATCCCAGAGCCATCGTGATG
>DASRZF010000441.1:0-5899 GCA_035686645.1 Polyangiales bacterium | reverse complement strand
AGTGTCGTGCTCAACATCGCCGAAGCTGACGGAAACGATCTCGGCACGGCGAGAGCGCGCTTCGCGTCGGCATGTGGCTCCGCCAAGGAAGTGCGCGCCGGACTCCAGCTCGGCGTCGCCTACGGATACTTCCCCGGCGCGTAGGTCCAAGCCATTGACACCGCACTCGACGAAGTCTGCGCGATGTCGTGGCGGCTCTCGAGCCGCTAGCGGCTGCGGCCCAGGCACCAAGTGATCGCGCAGACCTCGTCGAGCTTCTCGTCGAGCCGTGCCGCCGTCGTCGACTCGATGTAGCCCCAGTCGCTCGCGACGTGGAGCGCCGCCCGGACCTCTTTGGCTGACCCACAAGCGGTAGAGAACCGAGCCCGCGCATTCCCCGCATCACTACCCCGTCCTTCTGCAATATTCAGCACCACACTCTGGGCAGCCCGCTTCATTTGATCGGCGAGCGACTTGTCACAATCGCGAATCGCCTGCAGCACGGGAACGAGCTCCCGCACGACCTCTCGCGCCCTCTCGTACACATTCTTCTTCATTAGCGACTCCTTGGATTGGGTTCTGGCCTCACCCGTGCGGCCAGAACCCAATCCAAGGACAAGCGATGACAAGGAGAGCTCCAGAAGCGCCAGCGCCAGTGCCAGTGCCAGTGCCAGTGCCAGTGTCAGCGCCAGTGTCAGCGCCAGTGCCAGTGCCGGCGCCAGTGTCAGTGCCCGCGCCAGCGTCCAGCGTCCAGCGTGATTTCTGCCGGCTTTCGTGTCTCCGCTGGAGGCGGTACGCTCCGCGCGTGGAAAAGCTGCCTGCGCCCGACCTTCCCGACTGGATCGCGAAGGATCTTCCCTTTACCCGCTACTTGCTTCCCGTGGGTGATGGGTTGCGGATGCACGTGATGGAAAGCGGTCGCGGACGACCGGTCTTGATGGTGCATGGAAATCCCACCTGGGGATACCTCTACCGGAAGGTCGCGATGTGTCTGCAAGGGCAAGGGCTTCGGCTGATCATGCCCGACCTGATCGGTTTCGGCCTCAGCGATAAGCCGAGGGACTTCTCGCTTCACACGATTCGAAATCACAGTCGCTGGCTCGGGGCGCTGATCGATCAGCTCGATCTCCATGAAGTGATCCTGGTCTGCCAGGACTGGGGCGGCGCGATCGGCACGCATCCTTTCACGACTCGCAGAGAACGCCTTGGTGGGATGGTCGTCTTGAACACGGTTCTCGACGCGCCCCCGCCCGGCTTCAAGCCAACCGCATTCCATCGGTTCTCCCACACTCCCTTGCTCAGCGACTTCGTGTTCCGCGTCCTTCCCTTGCCGCAGGCAGCCCTGCACCTGGCCCAGGGCGACAAGTCCAGCATCCGCGGCAAGGTCGCGCTCGCCTACCGCTACCCGTTCCGAAACATCCGCGATCGCGTCGCACCCTTGGCGACGGCCCGTATGGCGGTGGATCGCCCAGATCACCCTTCGATTCCTGCGCTCGAGGAGTGCGCAGCCTTGGCGGGCGCCTTCAATGGGCCGAAGGCCATGGTCTGGGGCCGGCGCGATCCGGTTCTCGCGCGTGCGTTGAAACGCACCAAGGCCTTGCTCGGTGATCCGCCTGTCACCGAGACCCAGGCCGGTCACTTCCTACAGGAGGAGGTGCCCGAGGAGATCGCCGCTGCGGTCATAGACGTCAACGCGAGGCTAAGCCGCGCTTTGGCGCAAGCCACGGAGCAGCAGGCGTAGCGACGCGCGGAACTGTTCCTCTTGCGCATCCCGTGACGGAATCGTGCCTCCGAGCCAGGTGACGAGGCCGAAGTAGTGCGTGCTGAACACCTGCTGAGCGGCTTCCATCGGGTCGATCGAGGGATCGAGCTCCCCGCGACGTTGCGCCCGTTCCACCAAGCTCGAGATGCGTTTCACGAGGCCGAATGTCCACGCCGCGGATTCCGTGCGCCGTTGTCCATCGGTGAACAACAGCTCCTTGATGAAGACACGGCTCAAGCGTCGCTCTTTCGCATAGCATTGCGTGAGGGCGGCAAAGAGCTCGGTGAGCTCTCGCTCGAGCGTTGAGGGCGCCATTGTTTCAAAGGCCCGATTCGTTGCAGAGTCGATCTGACGCTGCATCAAGTGGATCAATAGGCTTCGCTTTTCCGGGAAGTAGTTGAAGAAGGTGCCCGCGGCGATGTCAGCCCCCTCCGCGATCTCGCGGGTCGACGTAGCCTCGTAGCCTCGACGCCGAAACAGGTCCCAGGCCACCGTTTCGATGCGGCTCAGGGTTTCTTCTTTGCGGCGTTCGCGTCGACTCGAGCGTTCCACTCGCCGACTGTCGTTCTGCGCGCGTCGGCCACCAAGTTTTCCGCACCTTGGCAAAGGTTCGTCAGCTCACCGAATCAGCGGATCGAGAGGGGATGACAAGCGTTCACTCTATGAAGCTTGATTCGACCATGATACTGACACCTACCTTGCCCCATGAAACCCCCAAAGGCATACAGAGCCCTATTTGTAACCCTTTTGGGCATGACCCTTGCCTGCGGTGATCCGTCCAACGCTGCGGATTGGGGCGAAGAGATCGGTGCTGCGAGCGAGAAGGTCGTAGGCGGTTGGGCCGCAACGGCCGATCAGATCTTCGCCACCGTCGAGATCCGGCACACCGGTGGTGCTTCGGGCTTCTGCTCGGGTACCTTGATCTCGCCCACGATCGTCGTGACCGCTGCGCACTGCGCTGTGGTCGAGCCCGAGCCGGGCACTCTACGACCAGCCCAGCCCGCTTCGCTGCAAGTCGTCGCCGGACATCTCGTCAGCCGAGCCGCTGTCCCGAGCATGATGCGCGGCGTCTTCAAAGTGATCGTGCACGAGGACTACGACCACGAGTTCATCATGGGTCGAAGCCGTAGCGGCGCCGGCCAAGGGGGCATCGGCTCGCCCAATGACATCGCTTTGCTCTTCTTGACGGCGCCTTTCGATGGGATTCCGAATGCTCCCTTGCTGAGCGTCCAGCGCGAGGCCGAGCTCGTGCACCACGGGGATGTTGCATTCGTAGCGGGCTACGGCGTGTACGACCTAGATGACGATCTGACTGGCAAGCTCTACATCTCCGACGCGGTCATCGACATCATCGGTCCACAAGAGCTGCTCACGCGACGAATCGATCAACTCGGGGACTCCTGTTTCGGCGACTCCGGCGGTCCGCTCTACGTTCCCACCGAAGAGGGCGACTTCCTGGTTGGCCTCGTATCGCGGGGTCGATCCGACGTGAAGCGTGATTGTGGAGACGGCGGCGTCTATACTTTGCTCTCTGCGTATCTCGACTGGATCCAAGAGACCGCAGGGAGCCGATTCGAGCCTAGCGCAACGAGCGGTCCCGACGCGGATTCGTTCCTGGAGGAGGGCGCCGACCCGATCAGCGTGCCCAAGGGTGGCAGCCTCCGGCGATCTGCCGCATGCGCCGCGTCTTCCTCGAGCTCGACCGACCGATCGCCCATTTCAGCTCTCGCTCTCTTGCTGGGCTTCGGATTGTATCGGCGCCGATTGTCACGGGTATAGCGGTGGCCTAGGCTCCACGCAGCGATGAAGCTGGGGATACAACCGTCACAAACGCGACTGACGAAGATCGTCTGCACGATCGGTCCGTCCACGAGCTCGTGGGATGCGCTCGCCGGTTTGGCCCAGGCCGGTATGAACCTCGCCCGGCTCAACATGTCTCACGGCGACCACGTCAGCCATCTTCAAGTCATCCGAAACCTAAAGAGTCTCAGCAAAAAGCTCGCGCATCCGGTCTCGATCCTCATGGACCTGCAAGGTCCGGAGATCAGGACCGGCGAGCTTTCCAAGAGTCTCGACCTGAAGTCGGGCGAGGTGTTCTATTTCACGGTCTTGGCTGACGATGCGGAAGAGCGAAGCGTCCACGTCAACTATCTCGACCTCGTCAAAGACCTGCGCGTCGGCGAGCGCGTCACGGTCGACAACGGCCTCATCAACTTGGAAGTGCTCGAAGTGTCGGAGCACCGGCTCAAGTGCAGGGTGCTCGATGGCGGAACGCTGGGTTCTCGCAAGCACGTCAACTTGCCCGGTGTACGCGTCAATCTGCCGTCGATCACCAAGAAAGATCGCGAAGACATCACCTTTGCGATCGAGCAAGACCTCGACTTCATCGCGCTCTCGTTTGTCCGAGGTGCCGAAGATGTTCAAGAGGTTCGCGAAATCGTCGATGCCGCTGGCGGGCATCAGCGTCTCATCGCCAAGATCGAAAATCAGGAAGGAGTCGAGCACTTCGATTCAATTCTCGAAGCAGCAGACGGCATCATGGTTGCCCGAGGGGATCTCGGCGTCGAAGTGGCCTTCGAAGAGCTTCCAGTTCTGCAGCGCGACATGATTCGTCGCTGCGCAATCGCCGGAAAACCGATCATCGTGGCAACCCATCTGCTCGAATCGATGATCGAAAATCCGTTGCCGACCCGAGCCGAGGTCACCGACGTCGCCAACGCCGTCTACGAGCAGGCCGATGCGATCATGCTGAGCGGTGAGACCGCTGCCGGAAAGTACCCAGTGCGTTGCGTAGAAGTGCTGGACACCATCGCTAGGCGCATCGAGACGGTTCCAGGGCTCGACTTCTACAAAGAGCGCCCGGCCCCGACCACGCAACGCGCTCACATCGCGCAGGGCGCATGCCGCCTGGCTGATTCGCTGGGCGCGCGGGCCATCGTCGTCATGACGCGCCGCGGTTACTTCGGTCAACTCGTTGCAAGCTACAGACCTCAGCGCGCGATCATCTACGCGTTCACCAACATGAGCACTACCCGCCGTAAGCTCTGGTTGAATCGGGCGGTGATTCCGTTCCGGATGAACCTCTCGCGCGACCCCGAAAAGACGATCGTCAATGCCCTGGCCAAGCTGCGCGAGCGCAATGTGATCGCATCGGGAGAGCCGGTCGTGGTCGTTTCGGACGTGGCAACAGCGACCGGAGATTTGGTGACTAGCATACAGGTTCGGGTCTCCGAGTAGCGGAGGCGCCGGTTTGGCTTTAGACAGTTATCAATGCGTACATCTGCCTGCTTCGCTTTTCTGGTCAGCTTCATGATCGGCTGTGGGTCCCCCGAAGAGCAATTCGTGGGTGAGCTGACCGCGCCCGTCGTCTACGGAGCCGACGATCGTGTCGAAGTCTACAATCACCCGAACGACAAGCTTCGGCGGATCGCCACGGAATCGATCGTCGCCCTGATACCAAGCTTCCGGATCGACCGGCAGGTCGATGGCAACTACGCCCTCTACACCGAATCACTGGCGGACTTGCGAGGGCTCTGCGAAGACGAACGTTTCGGCAACCAACCAACGGCTGCGGCATGCTCCGGCGTCTTGATCGACGACGACCTCGTCCTCACGGCCGGCCACTGCGTTGACGATCACACGCCCTGCGACACCTACACCTACGTGTTCAACTACCATCTCTCCGACCCGAACTTCCTCGAGGCGATACGAGATGAAGACGTTTACAGCTGTGCCCGCGTCGTTTCGCAAGGCAACCCTTCGTCGGGGAGCTTCACGCCCGACTTCACGGTCATCCAGCTCGACCGCCCGGTCGAGGGCCAGCACGCGCCTGTTTCGATTCGACCGGCGAGCCCCTTGGCGATCCAGGAGAGCCTCGCCATGATCGGCTTCGGCAGCGGTCTTCCAGCGAAGATCGACACCGGCGGCGTCGTGTTCGACCCGCGCGCCGATAGCCTAGACTTTTTCGTTGCCTACCTGGACGCGTTTCAGGGCCACTCGGGAAGCGCAACCTTCGACTCGGAGAACCGCCTAGCGGGCATTCTCATCGGCGGTCGTACGCCTGACTACGTCACCTTGGAGGGCGAGTCCTGCAGCCGCGTTTCCGTCTACCAAGACTCGGAGGCCGGCGAAGTGGTGCACAACATCGCGCCCATCGTT
>DASRZF010000440.1:0-8188 GCA_035686645.1 Polyangiales bacterium | reverse complement strand
CAGTTGTCTTCGTGAGGCCACGAGCTGAAGCTCCGAGGTCTGGCGGGTCGCGAGCGCCGTAAGCACGGGCAAGAAGTCACTCAGCCCAGCACGGTAGCGATCACGGGTGGCTTCGAGTGTGATGTTGGCCAGGCTGAATTCCTCTTCGAGGAATTGAATGCGGAGCCGTTCCTGACGCTCGAGGACCAACGAGCTTTCCACTTCGAGGAGGGCCGTCAGGATTGTTTCGGCGTACGTCTCCAGGAGCGCGTCTACGGCAGCCCGATTGGCTGCGATCTGGGATCTGCCGGCAATCCCGTCGAACAGCGGAACCGAAAAGGTCGCCCCTGTGTTCCAGGTGAAGCCACTGGCGGTAATCGGATCGGTCGTCTCACCAGGGACACCCCCCAACGCGCCCGTGGAGGTGATTTTGGATCGGAGCCAGGTGTATGAAGGGGTGAAATCGATCACGACTTGGGGGAGACGCGCGCCAATTGCCGCCGCGACCCGGCGATCTTCCGCTTCGACGCGTTTCTGAATGGCCCGGATGTCGGGGCGGGCGTCTAGCAGTGACGCCGGGACTTCGATGGCCGGTGTCGGACCGATTTCAGGCAGTGTCTTGCCGTCCACTGGGAACTCGCGGCCGGGCGCTTCGCCCAGGAGCACCGAAAGCCGCTGATCGGTCAGCTCCATCAGCGAGTCGGCCACGGCCAGAAGCGCGCGTTGACCGGCAACGCGCTGCCGTTGCTGGTGCACGTCGACCGCGGAGTTGAGTCCCTCACGATAGCGAAGCTCGACCAGCTCGAGAAACTTCAGGTCCGTTTCGAGCTGCTCGGCGACGACTGCGTTTTGGATCCGCGCGTTGACCGAATCGAACCATGCTTCGGCGACCGATGCGGAAATCGCGATCGCCAGGGCCTCTTGATCGAGCCGTGCAGCTTCCGCATCGAGCTTCGCGGCCTGGTGCTCGCGCGCACGCCGTGCGAAGAGATCGACCTCGTAAGCCACGGGGATCGACCCTTGCGCGTCGAGCGAAGTCGTTTCCGCGAATGGCGTGATGTTCTTCGCCGCATTGAAGGCACCCACGGCACCGATGGTCGGCATGCGCGCGGCGCGAACCAGGTTGGCGATGTACTGGGACTGCTGGACCCTGGCCCAGCCGGCGCGAACCGTTTGGTTGCGCCGCAGCGCCTCTTCGATCAGCGCAGTGAGCGTGGGGTCGCCCATCTGACGCCACCAGCGCACGTCGCGAATCGTCTCGGACCCGCTCTTGCCCTCCGGCAGGGCGTCGGCTTCCGGCTCTGGCGGCGCCACCTCGGAGCCCTCGCTGAAGCTCTCCGGAACCTCCAACGGGGGTGGGATGTCGGTCTCCTTCTTGTAGTTGCACCCGGCAATCAGCGCCGAGGCCAGAAGAACGGGAATCGCGATGCGCATCATGATGTTCCTTCGCTCGAAAGTGCCCTGAGCATGGTGTCGAGATGTAGGGGCACAAGCTGATCCAAATCCACGGAAGCCGGTATTCTTTGAGCCATTGCTTCTTTGTTGAGTCCGACGAGCACCACGCCGAGGAAGCTCGTCCACAACTGAAGCGCTTGGGGCAAGGGGTCGACCTCCGCCCGGATGCTTCCGTCGTCCTGCCCCCGCTTCAGCGCGGAGGTCACGAGTATGAGCATCTGTCCGACACGGGCCCGATAGCTCTGGAACTCCTCCGTAGAATCGTCCATACGCTCTCCCGCGCTGAGCCAGGCCAGGGCAAAGCGAAAGTGGTGCGGGTTCTTCTGAGTAAAATCGTAGTAGCTTCGGAGCAACTGCCGTACCGCGTCGAGACCGGTGGGCGTGTTCTCGAGTGCAGACGTAATCACCGGGATCAGCGTATCCAGAAGCCGGATCGCGACCGCCGCGCAAAGCGCGTCCTTGTTCCCGAAGTAGAGGTAGAGCGTCCCCTTGCTGAGCTCGGCCGCCTCTGCGACCGCGTCCATGCGTAGACCGTGATAGCCCTCTTCGGCGATGAGCTCCTGCGCCGCGTCGAGAATCGCTTCTCGACGTGCAGTTCGCTCCCGTTCCCTGCGTGCCGCTACCGCCAATGCTTGCCCTCTAGCGCGACTGACCGACGGTCAGTCGCTGACTACTAGTTAGCAAACCTAGGGCGTGAAGTCCTGCAGTCCAATAGCAAAAAGAGGAGTAGGGCCTGCTTTTTTGGGGTCTCGGTGGGCGGACCCGGATTCGAACCGGGGGCTTAGGCCGTGTAAAGACCCCACTCTACCGCTGAGTTATCCGCCCAAAGTGGCCGCGAGCATGACGCCCCCGGCCCAAGCTGTCCAATGGGGCATTTCCGCTACTGACGGGCCCCGGGCGCGTCCACCGTCGGCTCCGGGACGTCTTCGGTCTCGGCTTCCTCCGGCGTGAACAGCTCGCCCTCACGATACTCGACGGGGCGCACCTGATGTTCGCCAAAGAGGGCGTCGGGATCGCTGAGGGCCAGGGCCTCACGCAGGACTTCGTCCATGTGTTCGACGAGCACGATCCGGAGCGCGTTGAGAACGCGGCGCGGGATCTCCTTGAGGTCCTTTTGGTTTTCCTTGGGGACTAGGACGACGTCGATTTCCGCCCGGTGCGCGGCTAGGAGCTTTTCCTTCAGGCCGCCGATCGGAAGCACGCGGCCGCGCAAGGTGATCTCGCCAGTCATCGCGACGTTCTTGCGAACCGGGATTTTGAGCAGGGCGCTGGCGATGCTGGTCGCCATCGTGATGCCGGCGCTCGGGCCATCCTTGGGGACGAAGCTCGGGAAGTGAATGTGAACGTCGTACTTCGAGTGGAAGTCGACCTCGAGGCCGAGCATCTTCTGGCGCGAACGGATGTAGCTCATCGCGGCTTGCGCAGACTCCTGCATGCCCTTTTCGAGCAGGCCCGTGATGTTGAGCTTCCCCTTGCCAGGAACCACGGCCACCTCGCACTCGAGAATCGAGCCGCCGTACGCATTCACAGCGAGACCGTTCGTGAGGCCGACGTGGTCCTTTTCGTTCGTCTTGTCGGGCCGGTATTTCGTGACCCCGAGATACTCCGCAACATCTTTCGCTTCGACGCGGTAGCTCTTACCCTTGGAGTCCTCGCCATCCTTGAGAACTTGTCGGGCGATTTTGCGACAGACGCTGCCGATTTCCCGCTCGAGGTTACGGACACCACTTTCCATGGTGTAGTAGTGGATGATCTGCCGAATCGCGTTCTCGCTGACTTCGAGGTCGATGTCTTGGAGGCCGGCGTTCGTGCGCTGGCGTGGCACCAAGTACCGCATCGCGATGTTCAGCTTCTCGAACTCGGTGTAGCCGCTGATCTCGAGGATTTCCATGCGGTCACGGAGCGGAAGGGGAATCCCCTGCAACGTGTTCGCGGTCGTGATGAACATCACGTCGGAGAGGTCGTAGTCGAGATCGAGGTAATGGTCATTGAAGCTGTGGTTCTGCTCCGGGTCGAGCACTTCGAGCAATGCCGAGGCCGGGTCGCCGCGGAAGTCCGCAGACATCTTGTCGATTTCGTCCAGCAGAAATACCGGGTTGTTCGCCCCGACTTTGCGTAGTGATTGAATCATTCGGCCGGGCAGGGCGCCGATGTACGTGCGCCGGTGACCGCGGATTTCGGCCTCGTCGCGCACGCCGCCAAGCGACAAGCGCACGAACTCGCGCCCGGTGCAGCGCGCAATGCTCTTCGCCAGGGAGGTCTTGCCAACGCCGGGTGGTCCGACGAGACAAAGCACGGGGCCTTTGAGCTTCTTCACCAGGGCCTGCACCGCGAGGTACTCGACGATGCGCTCCTTGGGCTTCTTCAGGCCGTAGTGATCCTCGTCGAGGATCTGTTCGGCCATGTCGATGTCGTAGTTCTCTTCGCTCTTGTCGCCCCAAGGGAGCGCGAGCACCCAGTCGATGTAGTTGCGGATGACGGTGGCCTCCGCGCTCATCGGCTGCATCATTTTGAGCTTCTTCAGCTCCTTGCGCGCCTTGAGGTGCGCCTCCTTGCTGAGCTTCTTTTGCTTGAGCTGCGTTTCGAGCTCCTGAATCTCGCTCTTGAATTCGTCGCGCTCGCCGAGCTCCTTCTGAATGGCCTGCATCTGCTCATTCAGGTAGTACTCCTTCTGCGTCTTCTCCATTTGCTTCTTGACGCGGGAGCGAATCTTTCGCTCGACCTGCAGGATCTCGATCTCGGCGTTCATCAGCTGGAACAAACGTTCGAGGCGCTTCGCCGGATCGATCGTCTCTAGAATCTCTTGGCGGTCCGAGAGCTTGATGCTGGTGAGGTGCACCACCACCGTGTCGGCGAGCTTCGACGGGTCGTCGATGGTCTGCACGGTCATCAGCATCTCGGGCGCGATGCGCTTGTTGAGCTTGGCGTAGACGTCGAATGCGGACTGCACCGAGCGAATCAAGGCTTCGATTTCGATGTTCGAGGAGGAGACCTCTTCGACCGGCTCGACGTTGCAGAGGAAGAACTCGTCGCTGGGGACAAACTGCGTGATTCGAGCGCGCCGCTTGCCCTCTACGAGCACTTTCACCGTGCCGTCCGGCAGGCGCAGCAGCTGAATGATCGTGCCGATGGTCCCAACCTCGAAGATGTCCTCAGGCGTGGGATCGTTGGTCTTCGCTTTTTTCTGGGCGGCCAGCAAGATCTCCTTGTGCTGGCTCATCGCTTCCTCGAGCGCGTTGATCGACTTCTCGCGACCTACGAACAGGGGCACGACCATGTGTGGGAAAACGATGATGTCGCGCAAGGGGAGCAGAGGATAGCTCTCGGCGCCGGACTCGTCGCCGCCGGGATTCTGCTCGTCGTTCTCGTTTCGGTGAAAAAACATCGGTCTACTCAGCTCCTCTTGAAGAGGCAGAAGCCGGGAACTGCAGGGACGCTCGCACTAGGCGAGCTCCGCCTCTTCCTTTTCGTAGACGATGAGAGGCATCTCCCCCGAGAGGATCACCTCTTCGCTGACGACGACCTCTCGAATGTCCGCCTGCGACGGAACGTCATACATGATGTCGAGCATCGACTTTTCCATGATGGCCCGAAGGCCTCGCGCGCCGGCGTTTCGCTTCAGTGCCTCGCGCGCCACGGCGTGCAGGGCGCCCTTGGAGAACTTGAGCTTCACACCGTCCATCTCGAAGAGCCTTTGGTACTGCTTGACGAGAGCGTTCCTGGGCTTCGTGAGAATGTCGACGAGCGCTTCTTCGTTGAGCTCGTGCAGGGTCGCGATCACTGGCAAACGACCGATGAACTCTGGAATTAGGCCGGCTCGCAGCAGATCCTCTGGCTCGATGCGCTCGAGAAGTGCGCCGATCTTCTTGTCTTTACGGGACGGAATGTCCGCGCCGAAACCGAGCGTTCGTTCGCCGATTCGGCGCTCGATGACATCGTCCAGGCCGACGAAGGCGCCGCCGCAAATGAACAGGATGTTGCCAGTGTCGATCTGCAAGAAGTCTTGTTGGGGATGCTTGCGCCCGCCCTTCGGTGGGACGTTGGCAACGGTCCCTTCGATGATCTTCAAGAGGGCTTGCTGAACGCCTTCACCACTCACGTCGCGCGTGATCGAAGGGTTGTCGCCTTTGCGCGCGACCTTGTCGATCTCGTCGATGTAGACGATGCCACGCTGCGCGCGCTCGACGTCGTGGTCTGCGTTCTGCAGGAGCTGAACGATGATGTTCTCGACATCCTCGCCGACGTAGCCGGCCTCGGTCAGCGTGGTGGCGTCCGCGATTGCGAAGGGAACGTTCAGAATCCGCGCCAGCGTCTGCGCGAGGAGAGTCTTTCCCGACCCGGTGGGTCCGAGCAGGAGTATGTTCGACTTTTGAAGCTCGACATCATCTGCGGTGATCTTCGAGTCGATGCGCTTGTAGTGGTTGTGCACCGCGACCGAGAGGATCTTCTTCGCCCGATCCTGCCCGATGACGTACTCATCGAGGATCTTCTTGATCTCGGCGGGCTTGGGAAGCGGCGTGGTCGTCGTGAGGGACTCCTCGCGCTCGACCTCCTCGGCGATGATGTCGTTGCAGAGCCCGATGCACTCGTCGCAGATGTAGACCGTCGGGCCGGCGATGAGCTTCTTTACTTCTTTCTGCGACTTTCCGCAGAAAGAACATTGAAGGTTTCCGTGTCCGTCATCTCGCCGTCGATCCACCATATACCTGCTTGGAAGAGTCTAGCGTCCCGCATCTTTAACGGCAAGGACTACGCACCCCGCATCCGCAGTGTTTTCTGGCGTCTTATTTCCCCGGCGTCGCCTGGATGACGGAGTCGATGAGGCCGTACTCTTTGGCTTCTTCGGCGGAGAGGTAGCGATCGCGTTCGGTGTCGTCCTTAATACGCTCCACGCTCTGGCCTGTATGCTTGGACAGGATCGTGTTCATTTGTTCACGAAGTTTCAGGATCTCTCGCGCGTGGATTTCGATGTCGGTGGCCTGACCCCGAATCCCTCCGAGCGGCTGGTGAATCATGATGCGGCTATTGGGCAAACATTTCCGCAATCCGGTCGTGCCAGAGGCCAAAATCCATGCTGCCATCGACGCGGCCTGACCCAGGCAGACGGTCGAAACGGGTGATCGAACGTACTGCATCGTGTCGTAAATCGCGAGGCCTGCTGTAATCGATCCGCCCGGGCTATTGATGTAGAGCGTGATCTCTTTGTCCGGGTCGTCGCTCTCGAGAAAAAGCATCTGGGCGATAATGGCGTTGGCCATGTCGTCGTTGACCTCGCTGCCGAGGAAGATGATTCGGTCTTTCAGGAGCCGGCTGAAGATGTCCCACTGACGTTCGCCGCGGTGCGTCGTTTCCACCACCCAGGGCATATACATCTGTGCGGTCGTTGGCTCGCTCATGACTCTTCCCCTTCGTCGTCGGGCGTCTCGCCTGCCGCGGCTTTGGGCGCAGGCCGCTCCCCTTCGTTGATCTTGGCACGCTCGGCCAGCAACGCCATGACCTTCTCCTCGAGTAGCTGGGATTCGAGCTGTTCTCGCTGCCCCTCTTGGAAATCCGCCCGCACCTTCGCCACATGCTTCCCGGTCTTCTCGGCGATCTCCTGGAACTTCGCGTCGACATCCGCTTCGGTGACTTCGATGCCCTCCTGACGCGCCAAGGAGCCGAGAAGAATGCCCGCCTGGACCCGACGCTCAGCGCGCTTCTCGATGCCCGAGAAGAAGTCCGCGCCGGGCGCCCCTTGCTGACCCGCCATCTGCATGAATTGCGCGAGCTCGTACATCATCATCTGCTGTTGCTGCTGCACCATCGAAGGCGGGACGGGGATGTCGTTGTGCTCGATCAGGCTATCGATGAGCTGGTCCTTGAGCTGCGCCTCGTTGCGTCGCTTTGCTCCGTCCTCGAGCCCTTCGCGGATCTTCAATCGCAGCTCGAGAAGTGTTTCGTAGTCGCCGCAATCCTTTGCGAATTCGTCGTCGAGCTCAGGCAGCAGTTTTTCGTGCAGCTGCCTGGCCTTGATCTTGAAATGGGCCGTCTTGCCCTGGAGGTCTGGATTTGGGTGGTCGTCTTCGAACGCCACCTCGATGGTCTTTTCCTCCTCGGGCTGCATCCCGAGGAGCCCTTCCTTGAGCGCAGGCAGAAGGTGCTCATCGCTGAGCTCGACCTGACGACCTTCCGCTCCAAGGTCGTCCTTGGCTTCGCCATCCACCGTCACCGTGTAGTCGATTGTGATGAGGTCGCCTTCTCGTGCCGCACGCATCGGATCGGGAGCCTGGATCTCGGCGTGCTGATTCCGGAGGCTTTCGATCTCGGCGTCTACGTCTTCGTCCGGGACGTCGATCTTCTGTTGCCAGGCTTCAATCGCGTCGATCGCGACCGAGTCGATCTTGGGCCTCACCTCCACCTTCGCCTTGAAGGTGAGGGGCTTTCCCTGTTGAAGCTCGGGGGCCTCGTCGATCTCTGGCTGCGCCACGATGTGAAGCTCGTGCTCCTGCACCGCCTGCATGAGGCCTTGCTCGACCAGCGTGCCGGCGACCTGGGCAGCGGCTTGCTTGCCGTAGACCTGCTTCAGGACGGTTCTCGGTACCTTGCCCGGCCGAAAGCCCTTCACGCGGGCGGTTCTCCCGATCTCTCGGTACGTGTCGTTTAAGTCCTTTTGGATTCGGTCCCACGGCACTTCGACCGTGACCTCCACGAGGACGGGGCTGATCTCACGAATTTCAGATTGCATCGTATTTTTCGGGGTTTCTCAGGCGCGGTT
>DASRZF010000439.1:0-23832 GCA_035686645.1 Polyangiales bacterium | reverse complement strand
AGAGTGGCACCGGTGGCGGGCCGGCTACGTTGAAGACGCCCCGGAGCTGGTTCTCGACGGCGAGAGTGATCGCTTCTTCGGCGTCCCACTCGTGCATCAGTTGGTAGAGAGGGTCGAAGCCGAGCACCGTCGGAACCCTGTTCTTCGAGAGGAAGCTCGCCAAGGTCCCGCCTCGACTCGGCCCGAGGAAGTAGCAAAGGCGGAGAACAGCCGTGTTGAGCTCGGGCCAGCGCCAAAGCGCGCTGCCGGCGTAGAGATCGGCCGCCACGAGGTCTGCCAGCTCCTTGAAAGCGGCGCCCGCGAGCGGGGGCTCATCCTCGGTGTGGTAGAGAGGTGAATCCGGGGTGGCGCCGTAGACGGTGTGGCGGCCGACGAAGACGGCCTGCTTGACCCCGTACTCGTGGCAGTACTCGAACAGCTTGCGGGTCCCACCCAAATTGATCCGGTACCGCTCTTCGGTGTCGGTCGTGAAATGTGTGACCGTGGCCATGTGAATGAGCGCATCTGGGCGAGAAATTCGGAACACGTCCTCGGCGGGGCGCTTTCGGATGTCGGCCTGGTGCATCTCGACGCCTTCCGGTACGTCCGGCCAGGGACGGCGGTCGATGCCGACGACCTGGTACCCTCGACGGACCAGCCGGTAAGCGACGCCTCGCGCCAAGGTCCCGCTGATCCCCGTGATCAAGATCTTCATGGCCTGCGTTCTTTCTCCGCGTCGGGCATGCGTTCGAACATGAACGCTCGCGGACGCGCATCCAGCCCGCCGCTGATCAATCGCTCCATCGAGTGACGTACCTCTTCGATGTATTGCTGAATGACGTGGTCTGGCTCCGAGCCGTCGCCCTCAAAATGCATCGGGGGCCCGTAGTAAACCTGGCACGCCACGGGCAGCGGAAAGAAAATGAGCTGCGGCGCTACTGGGACGAACGGTCCATTGACGAGCTTCGCGAGCCACTTGATGTGAAACAGCTGCGGGAACGACTCCTCTCCGCCGATGAATGCGCAAGGGATGATGGGCGCTCCGGTCTTGAGGGCCAGCCGCATGAACCCGGTTCCGAACCGGACGAGCTTGTAGCGATCTTTGTAGAGCTTGCCCGCCCCTCGGGCGCCTTCGGGGAAGACGACCACCAGGCGCTCGTCGTTCAGCAGTTGCTCGCCATGCTCCGGTAGTCCGGTGAGGTGGCCGAGCTTACGCAGCGCCGGCGCGGCGAATGGCGATCGCGTGAGGAAGTACTCCGCCATGCCCTGTCCGAGCCTTGGCGCCTCGTCATTGAGTACCAACGACGTGAAGATCATGGCCGCGTCTGCGCCGAGGCCGCCCGAGTGGTTCGCGATGACGAGCCCTCGCCCCTTCGCAGGAACGTTCTCGAGCCCAAACGCCGTCACCTTGAGATAGCGACGGTAGATATACGCCATGGGCGAGTAGGCGCGTATCAGGGCTTTTCGCGAGAGTCCGAAACGATCGAATCCGTAGTCGTCGAACTCGATGGGAAGGCGCTCTACGTTCCGCCTGACTTGTGGATCATCCAGGAATGACATCGTCTGGGCGAGGCGATCCTCGGCTGAGGGGCAAATAGCTCAACTTGCTCGCCAACGCGAGCCCGACCAAGCGCTTACTTCTTAGGCTTCCAAAGCGGTCGCTTGAAGCACCACAGTGTCGGGCCTTTCACGGTCCCAGCGGAGGTTACGAGCTCCCAACCCTGTTCACCCATCCCGTTGGCGCGCTCGGTGACCTGCGCTACGCCGTCCGCCTCGAAGCACTGGTACTGCCATTGGGCCTTCTTGGGCGGTCCGTCGGCTGCGGCCGGGTTCGCTTCTGCGATCAGCAGTCCTGCGACGAACGCTCCAACCAGAAACATGGCAACGATGATGGCTCTCATGACGTACCTCCTCTGAACCGCGCTTATAACACGCGACTCAAGCTCTGAGGGCGTGTTTCTAGCCAAGGATATCGGTCACGCGATGCACATCGTCGGGGTCCGACGTAGTGGGGACGAGCAGGACATCGTCGGCGCCCGCGTCCTTGGCCTGCTGAATGGCGTTCTTCAGGGCCTGAGGCGTCGTCGCGATGCAGATCTGCTTCACGCTCTCGCGCGCCACGGGCGCCATGAAATTGAGATAGCGATCGAGATAGGCGTCCAGTTGCGCTCGTGCGTTCGGACCGAGCGCATACCAGAACCCGGTTCCAAGCCATGGGGCTGGCCGTCCCCGATCTTTCCAAGCACGCCGCGCCGCTCCGAACTGCAACTCCATTTCAGCAGGGGAGGGTCCGAAACTGAATCCACAGAGCCCATCGGCCCAACGCGAGGCCGTTTGGATCGACTCGACCATGAGTGAGCCCGCAAGAAGCTTCGGCCCGCCGTCCTGAACGGGTGCCGGGCCCACGGGAAGCGCGCCCTCTACGACCGGCTCTCCGCGCCAGACGCTGCGCATCGTCTTGACACTCTCGGCGAGTCGCGTGAGGCGTTTGCCAAGCGGAGCATCGACCGACTGGTAGTCCTGCTCGCGCCCGCCGACCCCGAGCCCGGCGACGAAGCGCCCTCCCGAGAGCACGTCGATCGTGGCGAGCTGCTTGGCTAGCATGACCGGATGGTGGAGCATCGGAACGAAGACACCGCTCACGATCTTGACGCGCTTGGTGAGGACGGAGGCGGCGGCCAGGGCCGCGGTCATGTCCGGGTTGTAGAACGAGATCCGCTCACCTGCCGCCAGGCTCGCAAAGAACCCGGCGTCGATTCGCTCGCACCAGGCCAGAAAGGTGTCCCTGTCGAGTCCCGGCGCCATCACCGGAAGGTTCATACCGATTTCCATCTGCTCCTCTAGTCGCGCCTGCGCGCTCGTTGCATCTCCGCCACTTGGCGTCTAGGACTGGGGGTAACATGCGCAATCCCAAGGACTTCTTCAAACCCATGGCCATCGGCGCACCGGAACCCCCAAGGGAGATCCCGTTCCGGCCGTCGCGGATGATCCATTTCTTCGACCCTAGCAATCCCAAGATGGCTGCGAAGGCACCGAGTATAGCCGCGAAGTGCGACGTGCTTCTCGGCAATCTCGAGGACGCCATCTCGGCGGACAAGAAGACCGAAGCTCGAGAAGGCTTCGTGAAGATTGCGAAGGAGAACGAGTTCGGCGACTGCCAGCTCTGGACCCGCGTCAACAGCCTCGATAGCCCCTGGTTTCTCGATGACATGTGGCAGATCGTCCAGGAGGTCGGCGACAAGGTCGACGTGATCATGATTCCCAAGGTCGAAGGGCCCTGGGACATCCACTACGTCGATCGTCTCCTAGCCCAGCTAGAGGCGCGCGCCGGAATCAAGAGGCCGATTCTCATTCACGCAATTCTCGAAACCGCGCTCGGTGTGGCCAACGTCGAGGAGATCTCTGGCGCGAGCCCGCGCATGCAGGGCCTGAGCCTCGGGCCGGCCGACCTCGCAGCCTCGCGGCGGATGAAAACGACCCGCGTCGGTGGAGGTCACCCGGGTTACTTGGTTCGCCAGGATCCTGATGTAGACGATCCCGAAGCGCCGCGGGCCACCGCACAGCAAGACCTCTGGCACTACACCATCGCGCGCATGGTTGACGCCTGCGTCGCGAACGGCATCTTTGCCTATTACGGGCCATTTGGAGACATCCGCGACGTGGTCGCGTGCGAAGACCAGTTTCGCAACGCCTTCCTCCTCGGCTGTGTCGGCGCCTGGTCGCTTCACCCGGTCCAGATCGACATCGCCAAGAAGGTCTTCAGCCCGCCGGTCGACGAGGTGCTCTGGGCCAAGAAGGTCATCCGCGAGATGGGCGATGGCACCGGTGCCGTCATGATCGACGGCAAGATGCAAGACGACGCTACTGTCAAACAGTGCAAGGTCATGGTCGAGCTCGCCCGAATGCTCGCGGAAAAGGATGCCGACCTGAAGGCGGCCTACCAGTTCTGAGAGGTGTCACGATGAGCAAGAAGCATCGCCCACGACGCAGTGTCCTGTACATGCCCGGCGCTAATGCGCGGGCACTCGAGAAGGCCCGTTCGCTTCCCGCCGACAGCTTGATTCTCGACCTCGAGGATGCAGTTGCACCGGACATGAAGGAGACCGCCCGCAGCCAGGTCGTGAGCGCGGTGAAGGCAGGTGGGTACGGAAGACGCGAAGTCATGATCCGTACGAACGGCTTGAACACGCCTTGGGGCTATGACGACTTGGTGGCGGCTGCCGCCGTTCGACCGGATGCGGTGCTTCTGCCCAAAGTAGAAAGTGCGGAAACCGTACGGCAGGCGGAGTCGGTGCTGGTGTCGCATGGCGCTTCCCCCGACTTGGCGATCTGGTGCATGATGGAAACGCCGCGCGCAATGCTGCACGCCGAAGAGATCGCAGATGCGAGTCCGCGGCTCGGTGGTCTGGTCATGGGCACTTCCGATCTCGCCAAGGACCTGCAGGCACAACACACTGCCATGCGCCTTCCGCTGATCACCGCCTTGGGGCTATGTCTGCTCGCAGCCCGTGCGGCGCGTCTCACGATTCTAGACGGCGTCTACCTCGACCTGAACGACCACGAGGGCTTCGTCGATTCCTGCCGTCAGGGCGCGGAGCTCGGTTTCGATGGGAAGACGCTGATCCACCCGAAGCAGCTCGAGGCCGCAAACGAGATATTCGCTCCCTCCGAAGAGGAGCTTCGTTTGTCCAGACGCATCATCGAGGCCTATGCCGAGGCCGAAGCCCAGGGCAAAGGCGTGGTCGTGGTCGATGGCAAGCTCATCGAAAGGTTGCACGTCGACCATGCGGAGCGCGTCGTTGCCTTGGCCGAAGCAATTGCGCCGTAGACGGCAACGGGAAGATTGGATAGTCTCCCCGTTCCACTATGCGCTTTTACGAATTTGAAGCGAAGCAACTGCTGAAGAAGCATCGGATTCCGCTGGTTCGAGGCGAACTTGCAAAGACAGCCGATGAGGCGAAAAAGATCGCCTCCGACATCGGCGGCCCAGTCGTGGTCAAGGCGCAAGCCATTGCACCAGGACTCGCCGCCGCCTCGGTGAGGGACGCGGCCGACCCAGCTGCGGCGAAGGCCGTCGCAGCTGAGTTGCTTGCTCTCGACGACGGAGGCCGGAAGCCGAACGGTGTGCTCGTCGAGGCCAAACCAGTCGCTGAAGCGGTCTACAGTCTCAGCTTCACGTACGACGGTTCGAGCAAGCGCCCGGTCGTCGCCGCGGCCGCCATGGCGGGAAAGATCGACGATCTAGGCGACACGCATCCTGATCGAATCGTACGTCGGCAGTTCTCCGCGCTCATTCCGTTCTCCGACTACATCGCCAAGGAGCTCGCCAAGTCGCTGGGTCTCGGCGGCAGCGACCTCAATCGCATGACGCGCATCGTGTCAGGGCTTGCCCGGCTTTTCCTCGAGTACGATCTGGCAGACCTCGACATCACGTCCATGGCGAAGACTGCGGACGGAAACTTCGTCGTCTGCGACGTCGAGGCCGACCTCGAGATCGAAGCACGTCATCGGCAACGACCCATGCTCGATGAGCTGGGTTTTTCGAAGGATGACCTCCGGCAGGTGCGTGAACCGACCGAGTTCGAGCTCGAGGGTGCGCGAATCGATGCCGAGGATCCACGGGGTATCATCAGCCCAATCGCGGAGTTTGATGGCAACATCGGTCTCGTCATCGGCGCCGGCGGAGGTTCGCTCACGCTGACCGATGCCGTGCGAAAGCATGGCGGAAGGCCCGCAAACTACGCCGCGATCGGCGGAAACCCCAGCGTCGACAAGGCGCGAAGGCTGACCAAGCTCGTTCTGAGCAAGCCCGGCGTCGAGAAGATCGCCGTCATGTCCAACGTCGTTTCCAACACCCGCGCGGATCTCGTCGCACGCGGCGTCATCAAGGGGATCAAGGAGTTGGGTTTCGAGCCGGCCGACAAGATTTTGATCTTCAGGGTGCCTGGGGCTTGGGAAGCGGACGCTGCGAAGATCCTCCAGAAGTACGGCGTCGAATACTGCGATCGCACGGTTTCCATTAGCGAAGCGGCGAGGCGCGCCGTCGAGAAAGTGGGCTAGAGGGAAGATCAATGGCCGTTATCGTTCACGAAGACTTCCAATTCATCGTGCAGGGCATCACGGGACGTGAGGCGCTGAATTTCACCCGCGAATGCTTGCAGTACGGCTCGAAGATCATCGGTGGCGTCACCCCAGGGAAGGGCGGGCGCGAGGTTTACGGTGTCCCGGTCTACGACACGGTCCGCGAGATCACGGAGAAAGAGCGAGTCGATGGAACGGTCATCACAGTACCGCTCGCCTTTGCTCCGGACGCCGCATACGAAGCGATCGACGCTGGCATCAAAGAGATCATCATCATCACCGAGGGCATCCCGAGAAGAGATGCATCCGCGATAGTCGAGTATGCGGAGCTTCATGGGGCCCGGCTCATCGGCCCAAACTGCCTCGGGTTGATCGTCCCGGACGTCTGTCGCTTTGGAAGCCTCGGTGGACCGGCGGTCGATTGCCGCAAGGCCTTCAAGCCCGGGGTCGTCGGTGTCATGTCGCGCTCGGGCGGCATGACCACCGAGATCTGCAACGCCCTGACCCTCTCGGGGCTCGGCGTCAGCACCGCGATTTCGATTGGCGGCGACCCGGTGATCGGCTCGACCTACGCGGATTTGATACCGCTCTTCGAGGCCGATGAGGATACCAAGGCGGTGGTCGTCTACTCCGAGCCCGGAGGCACGGCCGAGGCCGAGCTCGCGCGCTGGACCCAGGAGCACAAGAGCCGTCTTCCAATCGTGGCGTTCGTGGCGGGCCGCTTCATGGACGAAATGCCTGGCATGAGCTTTGGACACGCGGGAACCGTCGTGAACAAGAAGGTCGATTCGCCTGCCGACAAGATGCGCCGGATGCGCGAGGCGGGTATTTCGGTCGCCGAAGAGATCGGCGACATTCCCAACCTCGTCCGCGAGCGAATCGGAAACTGAGCGGCAGAGGAACCATCATGGCCATGTTCATACGCGTAGATGTCGACCACAAAGTCGTGGAGAAGACCCCTGGCCTCGCCGCGAAGCTCGTCGAGGTGTGCCCCGTCAAGATCTTCAAGCTCGGATCGAAGTCGAACGCCGTCGAGGTCGTCGAGGAGAACGTCGACGAATGCACCCTCTGCGATCTGTGCATGCAGGCCTCGCCCGAAGGCGTCAAAGTCATCAAGCTCTACGAGTAGCGTTCGCTCGCACGCGAACCCTGTCGCTTGGCCAGCTCGCCACGCTCGCCAGCGTCACGGTCAGTCACGGCACGAATTCGAGCGATATAGACGAGCACTTGGGGGCGTTTTCGCAGCAAATTCCGGTCTACTGCCGGTCGTGGGCTTGCATGCGCCTGCTTTCGCGGTATCCGGCGCGTGGCAAAACGACTCCTCTGACGAGCAAAAGAATGAAAGACCTTAGTAAATACCGAAACATCGGCATCTTCGCGCACGTGGACGCCGGCAAGACGACGACCACCGAGCGCATCCTCAAGCTCACCGGTAAGATCCACAAGATCGGTGAGGTGCACGATGGCGCGGCCACGACCGATTTCATGGAGCAGGAGCAGGAGCGCGGCATCACCATTCAGTCCGCAGCGACCACCTGCTTCTGGAACGGCCACCAACTGAACATCATCGATACGCCCGGTCACGTCGACTTCACGATCGAGGTCTATCGTTCGCTCAAGGTGCTAGACGGTGGTGTCGGCGTGTTCTGCGGTTCCGGCGGTGTCGAGCCACAGTCCGAAACCAACTGGCGCTACGCTAACGATTCCAAGGTTGCTCGGCTGATTTTCGTCAACAAGCTCGACCGGTTGGGCGCGGACTTCTACCGCGTCGTCGGGCAGATCAAGTCCGTTCTCGGCGCCAAGCCGCTCGTCATGGTGCTTCCCATCGGGACCGAGGGTGATTTCTCCGGCGTCATCGATCTTCTCACGCGCAAGGCCTACGTTTGGGACGATTCCGGACAGCCCGAGAACTACGAGGTGAAGGAAGTCCCCGAGGACATGAAGGAGTTGGTCGACAAGTACCGCTTCGAGCTCATCGAGGCCGCCGTCGAACAGGACGACGACGCGATGGAGCAATACCTCGAAGGAACGGAACCCGATCTCGAAACCATCAAGAAGTGCATCCGCATCGGCACGCGCGACCTCGTCTTCTTCCCGACCTACTGCGGGTCCGCATTCAAGAACAAGGGCATTCAGCTCGTTCTGAACGCCGTCGTCGACTACCTCCCCGACCCCACACAAGTTCCTCCGCAGCCCGAAATCGACCTAGAGGGCAACGAGACGGGCAAGTTCGCGATCGTCGATCCCGATGGCCCCGTTCGAGCGCTGGCGTTCAAGATCATGGAAGATCGCTTCGGCGCCCTCACATTCACCCGGATCTATTCGGGTACGATCAACAAGGGCGACACTCTCATCAACACATTCACCGGTAAGTCAGAGCGAATCGGGCGCATGGTAGAGATGCACGCCGACGACCGCACCATCATCGATTCGGCGCAGGCTGGCGACATCGTCGCCATGGTAGGTCTCAAAGACGTGCGCACGGGGCATACGCTCGCCGATCAGAAGAACCCGGCTACGCTGGAGCCGATGGTCTTTCCCGACCCCGTGATCTCGATTGCGGTGAGCACCAAGGACAAGGCCAACAGCGAGAAGCTCGGCACGGCGCTCGGCAAAATGGTCGCCGAGGACCCCTCGTTTCACGTCGAGGTCGACCAGGAATCCGGCGAAACCATCCTCAAGGGCATGGGCGAGCTCCACCTCGACATCAAGGTCGACATTCTTCGCCGTAGCCACGGTGTTGCGGTCGACGTCGGCGCGCCTCAGGTCGCGTACCGGGAGACCGTCACGCAGGCGATTCAGGACAGCTATACGCACAAAAAGCAGACCGGTGGCTCCGGCCAGTACGCAAAGATCGACTACACGATCGAGCCGGCCGAGCCCGGTGAAGGCTTCGTCTTCGAGTCCAAGATTACCGGCGGAAACATCCCCAAGGAGTTCATTCCGGCGGTCGAAAAGGGCTTCAAGGTCATGAAGGATGAGGGGCCGCTCTGTGGGTTCCCGCTTCTCGACTTCAAGGTGTCGCTCACCGACGGCAGCTACCACGCGGTCGACTCTTCTCAGATGGCGTTCGAGACGGCAGCCCGTGCGGCCTTTCGCCAGAGCATGCCCAAGGCCGGACCGCAGCTTCTCGAACCGATCATGAAGGTGGACGTCTACGTACCTGACGCGAACGTGGGCGACGTCATCGGCGATCTCAACCGCCGCCGAGGGATCGTGAACTCCCAGGAAAAGGGACACACCAACGTCCGGATCAAGGCCGACGTGCCCCTCAGCGAAATGTTTGGCTACATTGGCGACCTCCGGTCCGCCACGTCAGGCCGCGGTCAGTTCTCGATGGAGTTCAGCAACTACTCGCCGGTTCCACGCAACATCCTCGAGAAGGTCCAGATCGAGGTCGCAGAGCGCAAGGCGAAGAAGAAGAAGTAAGCCGCGCCCTGCGGGTTTCGGCGCTAATCTCGAGCTCGAGGAGATCGCCATGAACGAAATAGCGAACGCGCCCGACATTCGGGGCGAGGCAGTGTCCTATCAAGCGGGCGGTACCAGGCTCGAGGGCTATCTCGCCTGGGATGCGAGCAAAACAGGCCCGCGGCCTGGCATCATCGTGGTGCATGAGTGGTGGGGGCACAACGAGTACGTTCGTCGACGTGCGCGAATGCTTGCCGAGCTCGGCTACGCAGCGTTCGCGCTCGACATGTACGGGGACGGGAAGAACACTCAGCGCCCCGAGGAAGCTCAGAAACTCTTGATGGCGGCGGTCGGTGATCCGGCTGTTGCCGAGCAGCGTTTCTTTGCGGCGTGTGAGGTCCTCAAGAAGCACCCAGCGACCGACCCCTCGAAGATCGCGGCGATCGGATACTGTTTCGGCGGAGCCGTCGTGTTGCAGATGGCCCGGCGCGGCGCCGATCTCGCTGGGGTGGCGAGCTTTCACGGTACCTTGTCGCCTCAGGGCCCGCCCGCGCAGCCCGGGGCTGTGAAAGCGAAGGTGCTCGTGCTCCATGGCGCTGCAGATCCACTGGTCCCGGCGGAGCAGCTCGCTGCTTTCGAGAAGGAAATGGAGGCGGCCGGTGTGGACTGCAGCGTCATCGAGTACCCCGGCGCAACGCATGCGTTCACGAACCCCGAGGCAACCGAGCGAGGTCAGAAGCTCAAGATGCCGCTGGCCTACGATAAATCAGCAGACGAGCAGAGTTGGGCCGAGCTACGGAAGTTCCTGCAAGGATTGTTCGCCGGCTAGGGGGCCCTATACCTCTCAGCATGGCCGGGCCGTTCTCCAACCTCGACGGGACTTCCAACGCCGCTGGATTGAGCCGCATCTTGAAGTGGCAGCTCGGCTTTCACGACGAGAAGCGCCCGCGCACCCCGGCCACCGGGATACCGGTTCCAGCCGTCTCCAACGACGGCAAGGCGCTCCGGCACGCCGTTCGAGATGCGCTTACCTGGGTAGGGCACGCGACGTTCCTCGTTCAGCTCGGGGGGAGATCCGCGCTCATCGACCCGGTGATGTCGCAAAGGTTGAGTGGAGTCGTTCAGCGCAATGTCGCGCCCGGATTGGCCTGGTCGGCACTTCCGAAGATCGACGTGGTGTTCATCACGCACAATCACCGTGACCACATGGACGTACCCACGCTCAAACGCCTGGGCCCCGATCCCGTGTACGTGGTCCCTCGCGGCCTCGGAACCTCCTTCGAACGAGCGGGGTTTCGACGCGTCGTCGAGATGGACTGGTGGCAAGAAGAAGAGATCGAAGGACTACGGGTGACCTTCGTTCCCTCCCAGCATTGGAGCCGTCGGGGCCTGACCGACATGAACACGACCTGGTGGGGTGGGTTCGTGATCGAACGTGGCGGCCTACGCGTCTATCACTCCGGGGACACCGCCTGGTTCGAAGGCTTCTCACTCATAGGGGCACGCTGCGGAGAGATTCACGCCTCCATGCTTCCGATCGGCGCCTACGCGCCGCGCTGGTTCATGAGATCTCAACACATGGACCCCGGGGATGCGGTGCGTGCCTTTTCAGCGCTCGGATCTGAGAAGTTCGTTGCCATGCACTGGGGCACCTTCAAGCTCACCGACGAGCATCTGGGGGAGCCACCGGAGTTGCTTCGAGATGTCTGGGAGCGAGCGGGTCTGCACGACGATCAGCGATTCATTCCAGCAATCGGCGAGACGCTGCCGCTCGATCGCTAGTGTTGCTCGAGCTCCCGCTTCAGTACCTTGCCCGTTGCGTTGCGCGGTAAAGCGTCGATGAATACCACGTCGCGGGGAACTTTATAGCCTGCTAGCCGCTGTTTCACATAGACCCTCACGCCGTCTTCACTCAAATCCGCGCCGGACCGCAGTACGACGAAAGCTTTGAGTCGCTGACCCCATTCTCCGTCGGACACTCCGATGACGGCTGTCTCTGCCACGCTCCGGTGGCTGGCGATCAGATCTTCGACTTCGCGGGGGAAGACGTTTTCGCCACCCGAGATGATCATGTCGTCGTCTCGGCCGTCGACGAAGAGGCGCCCATCGTCATCGAAGTGGCCCAGGTCTCCGCTGCTCACCATGCCACCCAGGCGCTCCTTGTCGTCTCCGCTGGTGTAGCCCTCGAACGTTATCGCATTGGCGACGAAGATCCTTCCGGTCTCTCCGTTGGGGAGCCGTTGGCCTTGGCCGTCCAGGATCGCCACCGATGTGCCCAGAGGGGGCTTGCCCACAGTTCCGGGCGCGGCTCGCATGTCTTCGGGGGTTGCGATGGACGCCATCGCGACTTCCGTCGAGCCATAGAAATTGTAGAGATTGTCCCCAAACGTGTCCATCCACTCGGTCGCAAGGTGGCCTGGTAGAGCCGAGCCGCTTGCGGCCGTAACGCGAAGCGAGCTGAGGTCGTACTTGCGCTTTATGTCGTCGGGAAGGGCCAGGATCCGTTGCATCATGATGGGAACCACCGCGAGCGAGGTGCATCGGTGCTCGGAGACGGCGCGCAAGGTCGCTTCCGGATCGAAGCGCCGGTTCAACACGTAAGTCGTGCCCAGCAAGAGCCCCAACTGAAACTGCCCAAGGCCCCAGGAATGGAACAGAGGCGCCGCGATCATCGTCCGTTCGCCGGCCCGCAGAGGCAACCTAGACAGCACCGAGGCGATGGGAAGGATGCCTTTTGGAGAGCCGCGCTTAGCGCCTTTGGGTGTTCCGGTGGTGCCGGAAGTCAGCATGGTGAAACGCGATTCGATACTCGGTGGCTCCGGGTCGTGGTCCGCGTGGTTCGCGATGACTTCGCCGATTGCAGGGTCGACACCCGCGCCGTAGACGACGAATCGTGGCATGCCCCGAAAGCTCTCGATCAGCGTCCCGAACTCCTCGTCGTAGAACAGCGCACGAATGCTTTCGCGTCTGCCCACCTCGGCGAGCTGCGGAGCGGCGAACATCGTGTTCAGCAGGACCGCGTTCGCGCCGACCTTGCAGCACGCGATCAGGGTCTCCACGAAGCCGCGATGATTTCGGCACATGACCCCGACCACGTCCCCTGGCGAGATCCCGGCTTCCTGAATGCCCCGAGCCAACGCGTTCGAGCGGCGATTGATTTCGTCGAAAGTGGCTTCGCCTTCATCGTCGATGACCGCGACCGTATCGGGCTGACGAATCGCCAGCGCGATGAACCCCATCGCAGGCGAGCGCCCCCAACCCTTTGCGGCCTTGATGATGCGCAGGGTCTTGTCCGGCCGAATCGGTTTGAAAACGCCCGCGCGGTACAAGACACGCGCAGCTTCGATCTGGTTTCCGAAGGTTCCCACGCCGGGAGACTAGCGCCTCCACTTTAGTAGCGAAAGGCGTACTCGAGCCAAATCCAGTGCTCCGGGTTGGGAGCGCGGGCAGAGGTCGACCCTCGTTCGTCCAGGAAGGCGCGCAGGTCATATCGGATTCGCAATAGCCCGCGCTCGCGCAGGGTCAGCGCCGCGTTGAGGTAGCCCCAGACCGCCTGAGGCAGACGGTGATTGTTCCAGATGTCTTCGAAGTCGTACCGCACTCGCAGCCTGAGCCTCAGAAGCTCGTGTGGCTGGGTCGTGAGCGACAAGACGGCCGCGATGTCTTGCTGCGCCCCGCCAGCTGCAAGTCGGATTTGGCTCCAAGCGTGCTCGAGCTGTGCGGAGACGCTGACACGCCGTCCCCGAGTGTATGCGAGCTTGGTCGCCAGAAGAAAACGCTGCACGCCCGTGTTGCGGTGCTCGGCCCAGAGTGCGAGTGTCCATGCGGAAGCGAGCTGCAGGTCTGCGCGGGCAAAAAGCACGGAGCCAAACGCACCCGAAGTGAGCCTCCGCCATCCGTCGGCGGCGGTCCGCAACCCGAAGCGGCGGCCCCGAACGGCAGTCACCCGAATACGCAGTCCCGCCTCGTCCCTCGCCCGTAGACCATCGAGCTCATCGGGCGCCGAGATCGGTCTGGCATATGGGTTGGCATAGCTCGGTTCGTAATAGCGCGCGGACACTTCGATCTCGGCTCCGGGAAGCGTGGACACACTGCGCGCGATCGCTCCCAAGCCGCCGCTTCCGCGAAGTGCATCGAAGCTTCGTGCGAGCTCTACGAAGAAATCCTGTGCGCCGAATCCAAAGGACCCATTGAGACCAAGGGCTCCGAAAGCGCCAACGAACGGCTTTCGCGCGAACTCTTGAAAGCCGAGCTCCGCCCCGTCGATGAGCCACCTCGGAACCGAGCCATACCCGGTGAGCCCAAGCTGCGCCCGGTCGCTCCAGAAGTACGTGAGGTTCATACCCGCCAGGCCTTCTGCGTACATCACCGGAAGGCTCGCGAACGTAGCAGTACTGGACGGCGCAGAGGGATCCGCCCCTCGAACGTAGACCACTGGGGCCCGGCATGCCGGGTCTGCATCGCGAGCAGGGTCGTCACAGAGGTTCCGATCGGCAAGCTCGATCTGTGGGGCCCGGTGGACCTGATAGGAGCCCCAGGCATACGCTTGCAGCCAGCCTTTGCCGATCGCCTGGTCTCTCAGACCAAGCGCGATGCCAGACAGCCGATTCGACCAGTCGAAGTCCGGAGTGACACGCTGGACCCTTTCGCGCGAGCACGGAGACTCATACAGCTCGCCAGCGGCGCGTTTGCAGCGCAACTCGAGCTCCCCGCCCCGCCTGAGCCCATAGTCTCCAATGAACCCGTTCGGCGTGATCTGGTCCGTGACGTCGAACGTGAGGCGTTGACCGAAGCCGATTCGGTACGTTCCGGCGATGACCTCCCAGCGCGCATCGCTCCAAGCTACGTACAGCTTCGGCGCCGTGATGCGCGCGCGTTCGGGTTGGGCGCTGAGCGCGCCACGGGTACGATCCCACCGGACGCGGCCCAATCCATTGCGTGTGAGGGTGGCAGCCATGCCGGCATCCAGGTTTCGAGCAGCCTTGACGCGGGCTTGCAACGCCATCGCAGGCGGCAGTCGATCGTTCCGGCCGGACCAAAGGGCTTGGATGCGCAAGACACCGTCGACTCTCGACCGCGGAGCATCTGCGGGCCGCACGATCACGAAGGAGCCAAGCGCACGCACCAGCTCGGGTTCGAGCGCGCCCGACTCGACCAAGTCCTCGAGCTGGTGAATCGAGCCGGCCTCCCTGCGATATGCGAGGATTCGATCGACCTGATCGTAGTCGAGATTGGGAAGCAAATAGAGTTGCGGCCGCCCAGCGCGGTTGAGATCTACCCGCGTTTGATACAGTAGCAAGAGCGCCTCGAACGAGGACTTGGAGATCTGACCCGTAACGAGCAGGTCGTAGAGGTCTTCCTCGGTTTGTACGTCGATGAATACCTCGTACTGGGCGGCCCGAGCGCTTCGTGCGGCGAGCGCGAGGACGCACGCGAATACGAGGCTGGATCTCAGGAGCACCAGGGATTCGGCAGCCCCGGCGTTCCGAGATCGCCGTCGCCGTAGCGGTGCATCGCATCGCAGCGCTTGCCGAGCTCGTCGACCTGGGTGGCCACGCCGAGAGTCGATCGCTCGTAGCTCACCGTATCGAGGGTCTGCCCTTCGACGCTCAGCGTGATCGTTTCATCGCTATTGTTGAGAGAAAAAGAAAGCTCGCCAAGCACTCCTGTGATGCCACCGTTTTCACTCGAGTCGCTGCTCCGCGCGAAGACGCGATGCGATCCCGCACTGACGCGGATACAGTCCTTCTGGTCGATCCGAGTCACGCTGGACGTGAGATCTGTGAGCACGAGCCCGTTCAGATCCACTTCCGCGTCGAATCGGAGCTCCAGCCACTCGCCTTCACGACTGCCGACCGACGAAGGGTTTGCCATCCATTCGCTGATCCAGGCCTCGCCGGCTTTGGGGCTCACGATCTTTCTCGGGACACCGTCTTCGAGGCAGGTTCCTGGGTCGAGGACCTGCGGGCAGAACGTGTTGGCCTCTCCCGGCGTTCCCAGGTTTCCGGTGGCGTACTCCTCGTCGGAGCTGGCGAGACAAAGCTCGCCGACCGGGTCGATTTGCCAAGCGACCCCTTCGACCGTTCCATCGTAGTCGACTCGATCGACGACACGGCCGTTCGCGCCCGCAACGACGCTGCGAGCTCCAGAATTGCCCAAGCTGAAGCCGAGATCCGCGTCGACGCGGGGGGTCGCCGCCGGACTCGCTCCGAAGACGACCCGTCTCCCCGCGTCGACTGGAAAACAGTCTTCTCCATCGATGACAGCTTCGAGTGAGTCGGGACTCGGACCCAGTTGGAATCCATGGAGGTCGACGGCTTCGCCGAACAACACCTCGACCCATTCGAAGTCGGCATCCGGACCGGCCGGATTGGCCATCCACTCCGTGATCTGCACTTGACCCGGCCCAGGCGAGCGGCTTGCACGGACAACGTTGTCATCCAGGCAGTTACCCTCGAGCTCAATCGGAGCGCAGGAGCTGTTTCGGGCTCCAGGCGTTCCGATGTTGCCAGGGACGAACTCGTCCGTACCTTCGGGCGTCGGGCACCAAAGATTCGTGTCATCGTTCAACTCGTGGTTCGGTGCCAAGCCTCCGTCGAGCTCGAGCGCGCGGCCGTCGTTCGTTCCCTCATACCGCATCTCATCGATGAGCGTTTCACCGCACTCGACCGACACGAACGCGTCAGAGTTCCGAAGGCTTCCGAGTGCCGTGCCGTAGCTGTAATCGAGGTGCGCCGGCATCGAATCCGGAGCCGCATTGCCGACGACGAAGAAGTCGCCTTCGCTGATCGATACGCCCTGGAAACGATGCGTCTTGACGCCCGTGCCGTCTGCCCGACCCGTTGCAAGCACCAACCCGTCGAGTGAAAGCTGCTCCGGGCTCGCGTTGAAGAGCTCGATGTACTCAGCCTCCCCGTCACTCCCATCCGGGTTTGCGTGCACCTCGGTGATGACTAAATCGCCGGGTGCGAGCCCGTCGCAACGTGGCTCGATCAGCAACGTCTCTCGCCCGCAGGCGCCAAGCAGCCAGAGCAAGCATGCAAAAGCACGCGTACAAGTCCTATCACCCGACATCTCGACCTCCCGTCGCTCAGATTTGGCGGGTTATCGGACGGGTCCTCGCGCCGTTTCCTGGCCGAAGAGACTGGGCTAGTCGGGCACGCTCTGCGCGTTCTCGGTCCAGGGTAGCGACGGAAGTGTCACTTGTGCTGGTTCATGAACGACGATTTGAAGTGTGCGGTAATCGCCCTTCTCGTAGCGTTCCACTTTGCCTCGCACGCTGACGGGCTCGCCCTTGTAGCGCTCGATGCCGCTCCGACGATACACGTCCCTATCGAAGAAAATGAGCGGGAATGCGCCTTCAGACTGAAGCGCCAAGCTCACTCGGACGAGGCCTTTGAAATGCCTGATCCGATCGACCGTCGAAAGAACCGTCACTTCACGGCCGAGGTTCTCTTCGAGCTTCTCGAGAGCGTCCAACTGCGCGAGCTGGATGTGGTCATTGCGTCGATTGGCTTCGTGTTCGAATTGCCGAATGAAGTCCGCGCGCGCGTTCCACCACGCTTTCCGCTCCTCGTAGTCGCCATACCCCTTCGAGCGGGGATCCCAGATTCCGCGGCCGGCCTCACGCGCCTCGGCTTCCGCGTGCGAAAGCTGATTGTGAAAGCGATGCGAGTACCCATACTTCGTGAAGTAAGGACTCATTCCGGCGCGGACGCACTCGACGTTGTAGCTCGTCCAGCGCCCGTTCTTCTCGACGAATGCATAGGCCAGCAAGCGCCCGAAGCGCCCGCGAATGTCCTTTGGGTCATCGCGCTCCAAGCGCACGACCTCGGCCCCGGCGAAGAACGCTTCGGCAAACTCGGTGGCCTTCTCGCCCATCGGAGTTCCAGCCTTCTGCGGACGGGTTGCATTGCCGCGCTTGTTTCGAAGGTACTGCTCGAAGTCCTCCTTGGCGGCCGTTCGATCGGCTCTGCTGCGCAGCTTCTCCTCGGTATCGATCGACAGGAGTCGAATGGAGTCTTCGATGCCGCGCACGCGAATGGTGTCGCCGTCGACGATCGCGTCATCGGGCAGCTCATATTCGCCGATCAGCAGGCCTTCCTGATCGGCGCCCCTCTCTGCGTTGGCTCCTTCGCGCTCGCTTCCGCCCGTGCGCGTCGCGCCGACCTCGATCCCCTGGACTGGCGTCTCGGCAGTGGCGCCGCGGTCGCATCCAGCAATTGCGACGAGCCCGTAAGCGACGATCGCCCAGCTCCACCTTCGCGTTCGCATCCCGCGTACACTATTCAATTTCGCGCTCTTGCGCGAGTGGGCACTTAGTCTTCGCCGTCGGAATCGATGCCCGAGAGCCGCCGGGCGAGCCCTTTTTTGAAGTCGAGGTTCATTTGCCTCCCGATTTGGATTCTTTGTGCCTCAGGCGAGCCGGCGCCGTGCAGCGATTCCGTCAGATAGCCAACAGCGTTCCGACCCATGGTCATGTTCTCGATCAATCGCAAAACGCGAATGCGAGACTCCGTCGGAACGTCAGCCCGGCCCCTCAGGTACTTGTCGAGTAGCCGCCCTAGCTCCGGATGTTTCAGCTCTTTCTCCGACGGTGCCGTGCTGACTAGACCGCCGGCCAAGTCCTGCGCGAGGCGTCCGATCTCGAATGGCATCTTGGTGACGTGGTGCTTGCACACGTTCGCCAACATGTCGTCGTTCAAGTAACAGCCCGAGCGGGTCGGGCGCGCCTGGTGCGAGGAGGCTATCCCTGCTGCGTACATGGTCTCATTCAGGTGCGTCATCTGCACGAGCTTGTCTTTGATGTGCGAGGCTCGGTCGACGCCGTTGTATTCTGCTGCTTGCGCTGCGGCGCCGATCAAGACGTCGCCTACGCCGGTCTTGCAGACGTAGCTTCGGCGATGGTAGCAGGTGAAGCGCTCTACGAGCATCGATGCGAACTCGTGCTCGCCGTCCATGAACACGTGACTCCAAGGAACGAACACATCGTCCAGGATCACCATCGCTTCCTGACCGGAGTACCTCGCGTTGCCAACGTCGATCGATCCGCCTTCCATACTCCGCGTATCGCAGGACTGGCGCCCATAGACGTACGTGATGCCTTGCGCATCCACTGGAAAGGCCGCGACCACCGCGTAGTCTTTGTCGTCGGGGCGGAGCCGCATCGTGGGCATCGCGATGATCCAGTGTGAATTGATGCAGCCGGTCTGGTGCGCTTTTGCGCCCTTGAGCCAAATGCCTTCGGCGCTTCGTTTAGTGACATGCACGAAGAGATCAGGATCTTCCTGCTCGCTCGGACCTTTGCTTCGGTCGCCTTTGACGTCTGTCATCGCGCCGCCGACCACGAAGTTTCTCTCTTGCATCGTCTCGAGAAAGCCCTTGAGCCGTGCGTGGTAGGGCGTGCCGTGTTTCTCGTCGATTTCGTACGTAACCGAATAGAGCGAGTTGAACGCATCCATCCCGACGCAACGCTGAAAGCAGGTGCCGGTGTTCTGCCCTAGCTTTCGCTGCATCATGTTCTGCGCCACCAGGTCCTCGGCGCTGAGGGCAACATGAAGAAAACGGTTCACGCGCTTCCCGGTGAGCGGGGATTCGACGGTGGCCACCTCGGGTTCCCGAATCGCCAGGTCGTAGGTCTCGGCGACCGCGTTGATCGAAGGCCGGATCATCGGGTGATCCACCGGCTCGTCGACCAACTCCCCGAAGAGGAACACTTTCAGGTTCCTCCCGCGAAGGCTCTCGATGTAGTCGCGACCGGTTTCAATTCGTGGGGGCGTGTCGCCGTTGCCAAGAGGCATCGTTTCTCCTAGGCCTGAGACTTTACCACGCCCATTAGAGGGGCGCGCCCGTGAGCTCCGCCCGCGGTTCTTCAGGCGAAAAGCGTCCCTTCTCGTTGCGGCTGACCCGCGCGATGGCGACTTCGTGGTCATGCGTGAAGAACAACCGACCTCGTTGCTCGACGAGCCGCGCCAGCAAATCTGTCTTTTCGTCGATCAGCTGCTCTGGGTAGCGGTCGTAGCCCATGGTGATCGGAAGGTGCACCCAGGCGCGGCCGGGAATCAAATCGGCGGCGTACACGAGAGGCCCGTCGGCGCCCGGAATTTCGGTGAGCATGAGTCCTGGCGTGTGTCCTTCAGAGAGCCAAAGCTTGTAGTCTGAACCGAGCGTTTCGGAGCGATGTCCCTTCACGACTTCGAGCCGTCCGCTCTCTTCGAGCAATGGGGGGAGCTCAGCAATAAACGACGCTCGGTCGCGGGCGTGCGGGTGCTTGGCGCGATTCCAGGCGTCCCAGCTCACGACGAACGTCGCCTTCGGGAAGAGCAAACGCATCGGCTCCGCAGGATCGTAGGCACTGAGCAGGCCGCCGGCGTGATCGAAGTGCAAATGCGACAGGACCACGCAATCGACGTCTTCGTGTGCGAATCCTGCTTTCTCCAGATTGTCGAGAAGAACGTGTCGATCCTCTTGAACTCCGAAGCGGTCGCGCAACTGAGGGGGAAAGAACGCACCGATACCAGCCTCGAAGAGAATCAGCCGGCCTTCGTCCTCGACGAGTAGGGCCCGGCAAGCGAGTGGAATACGGTTGAGCTCGTCGGGCTCGATCCATTTTTGCCACAGTGCGCGCGGCGCGTTGCCAAACATGGCTCCCCCGTCGAGCCGCTGTGAATTGCCCAGGATCGACCAGGCCCGGCGTTTCTTCATCGGGGAAGCTTAGCAGGGTAGCCAAATCCTTTGAAGTCACCGCCGAACGATGTACACGTTCGAAGAGGCGTGGCGCACGACGCGCTCGGCCACGCTTCCTATGAGCCAGCGCTCCATGCCGCCCCGGCCGTGCGATCCGAGGACGATCAGGTCTGCGTCGTGTTCCTCGGCATAGTCGCAAATCGCTCTGGCCGGCGCGTGGTCGCTCCGAACGGCGATCTCGACGTCGAGGTCCTTCAAATGCTGGTCGCGGAGCTTCTCGAGGGCGGCTTCCTGTTCCTTCGAGTTGGTTGCCGTTGCAGGCTGCAATACGGCCTGCGGCGGAATGAACGCTCGCGGATCGGAGATGTGGATGAGCGTGACCTTGCTACCGTTCGCCCTCGCGTATTCGCCCACCTCGTTCAGTGCGAGCGTGGACTGCTTCGAGAAGTCGATGCATGCGAGGATATGCTTTGCGGCCATGGCCGAAAGCTATCATCTTTGTCAGATGAACGGCATGCGTCGACCTTGGTGGCATCTGTTCGCGCTGGCGTCGTGTTTGGCCTTCGCTCAGCTCGGATGCAACAGATCGGTGAAGCCGGAGGGAACGACCGCTGCCGGGATCAGCAGCGAGGAAACCCCGCCGCGGCCGGGAAAGCTCTCGCGTTCCGAGGTGGCCTGCCGACTGCATTCCTGCGCGGCCCCCTACTTCTGTAATCAGGCTACAGGGCTTTGTGAGCGGCTCCCCTGCCTCGAAAGCAAAGATTGCCCGTACGACTACAAATGCGACTACTCCGAGAAAGTCTGCCAATGAGCGCCGATCGGATGTAAGCGTTGATAACATCCTGGGATGAGCAATGTGAGCATCGCTAACATCGCAGAGATTCAGGTGTTATCACTGCTTACATGCAGGGCGTGCAGAAAGTAAGCGCCGATAACATCCTTTGCTAGTCTCGGCTCAGATGGAAAGCGAAAGGCCCTACCACCACGGAAGCCTCCGCCAGACGCTGCTCGAGACCGCTTTCGAGCTCGTCGACAAGGAAGGAAGCGGAGCGATCAGCATGCGTGCGCTGGCCCGCGCGGCGGGCGTTTCTTCGGCAGCACCGTTTCGACACTTCTCGGACAGAAGCGTGTTGCTCCGGGCAGTCGCAGAGAAGGCTGCCGCCGAGCTCGACAGCAAGCTCGACGAGGCGAGTGCGGAATGCGGTGATGCGCTCACCCAGTTCCGCGCGATGACAGTCGCATACGTGCGCTACGCCGCGGAGCACCCGGCGCTTTTCGACCTAATCCAAAGCACTGCGCCCTTTTTTGGGGGTCTTCTGGGCGGGGTCAACGATGAGCGGAGACTGAAGTTGATCGCGCTCATCTATGAAGGTCAGAACGCGGGCCTCATTCCAGAGGCTGACCCGGAGCTCATCGCGCTCAGCAGTGAAGCCCTCACGCATGGCCTGGCCCGCATGATCGTCGATCAGCACCCGCGCGTGCGGAACCTCAGCTCAGAGGAGGCCCGCAAGCTCGCTCTGGCCGCAACCCAGTTGCTCCAAAGCGGAATCGGGCTTGCTTGAGCGAGTGTAGCTCCGGCGGCATCACGGCTGGTTTGGTTCCGATCAGAAGCCAGCGAACTCGTAGTCGCTGAGGTCGAGATTCCGAGCGCGGAGCACGTATTCCGCGGCGAAGCCTGGGTAGAGGGAATGGTTGCTGCCGTCCTCATTGAGGTACCAGCTTTTGCAACCACCCCAGACCATGCGTTTCATCCGCTCCTGGATGCCTGCGTTGTACCGGTCCTGCACGTCCTGACGGACGTCGATGTACTTCAAGCCTTCCCTCATGAGCTTCTGGATCGCTTGCACTGCGTGGGAGATCTGCGCCTCCGTGTAGACGAGGACCGAGGTGTGACCGGGGCCGGTGTTCGGGCCCATCATGATGAACCAGTTGGGGAAGCCGGCGACAGTCATTCCCTTGTACGCGACCGCGCCGTTCTTCCAGGCTTCGTCGAGCGTGCGGCCGCCCCGGCCAACGACGGGAAACGGCGCTGTAGCGAGGCCGAGCTTGAACCCGGTCGCCAGCACGATTGCGTCCGCTTCGTACAGCGTGCCGTCCTTGGTGCGAACACCCTTGCTCTCGATCTTATCGATCGCGTCCGTGATCAAGTCGACGTTTTCACGTTCGAAGGTTGCCCAGTAGTCGTCGGAAACCAGGACCCGCTTGCAACCAAACTGAAAGTCGGGAGTCAGCTTCTTCCGAAGCTCCGGGTTCTTCACCTGGCGCCTGAGATTCCATTTGGAAAGCAAAACCCCGATCTTCGACAACAGCTTCGAGTCGTAGAAGACGATCGGTCCCCTGAGCTCACTCAGCCAGTACTTCACGAATCGACTCGCATGTAGAAAGAACGGCACGCGCGCCAGAAACTTCCGAAGCCAGCGCGGGTACAGATGATCGAACTTCGCGACCACCCAGGCAGGAGTGCGTTGAAAGACGCTCAGCATCGCCACGAGGGGCGCGATACTCGGTACGACCTGGACGGCGCTCGCGCCCGTGCCGATCACCGCGACGCGCTTGTTGCTGAGGTCGACCTCGTGTTTCCAGCGCGCCGTGTGGATCATTTCACCCTCGAACGTTTCCATTCCTGGGATGTTTGGATAGGAAGGATCGACCAGGCCGCCCACTCCTGAAATGACCACGCGAGCCCTGAAAGTATTCCCGCGGTCCGTCTCGAGAGACCAGGTGCCCGAGCCCTCGTCGAAACGCGCTCCGACGATCTCGGTGTTGAGTCGCATTCGCTCGCGCAGCTTCCACTTGGCCACGACGCCGAGAAGGTAATCCTGGATCTCCCAGGATGTTGCGTAGCGACGGCTCCAGTTGGGGTTCTGCTCGAACGAAAGGGAATAAACATGCGAAGGTACGTCGCAGGCAGCGCCTGGATAGGTGTTGTCCCGCCAGGTCCCGCCGATCTCGCTCGCACGCTCGAAGATCGTGAAGGAATGGATGCCCGACTTGATCAGTTGAATCGCCGCGCCAATCCCAGCGAAGCCTGCCCCGATGATCGCGATCGGAAAGTCATTGCCTTCTTGCACGGTCGCGCAAGTTAGAGCAGCGCCAGCGCCAGTGCCAGTCCCCGCCCGAACCCCTCAGAGGGGTGTCCATTCGCATTCGCCCTCGCCGAAGATGTGGCCCTGGGTACCAAGCTGGGCGCGGATGAAATCCCAGGCATCGTCAATCGGCGAGATCGGGCCGCCGGTGAGCTCGTACACGCCTAGCCGCAGCGATGGGAATAGGGCGCCCACATCGGTTGCGGCTTGGAAATCCGTTTGGGTCAGTACATCGTTGCCGTCGGTGTCCTCGATGTCCCACATCCACTGCGCAAGACGGACGACGTTGCCTTCTTCTTCGGGGAAGCCGTTGAAGAAGATATGGTCGCCGTGCAGCGTGATGTCGACGCTCGAGTTGCGGCTGACGTTGACTCCTGGCTCCAGGCCGTCCACGGCGCACGCGCTGTAGGTCGAGGGCACGTCCGCCTGAATGAGAAATTCCTTCGTCGCTCCGTCGGAAACACGCGTGATCGTACCTTCGATGACGTAGCTCCATCCGTTCGCGACCATGGCATCGACGTCGTCCGCCGGTACCTGGTTGACGTTCACTGCGCTGGCGGTCGGCATAAGGGTCGCGAAACCGAAATCGGTG
>DASRZF010000438.1:0-5826 GCA_035686645.1 Polyangiales bacterium | reverse complement strand
TAACACCCGTTGCATTGACCGGGCTCATGCGCGGCGACTATCGAGTCCGCGTCGAATCACCCGGCTTTGCGTCCTGGTCGACCAAGGTAGAGGTGTCACAAGGAGAAACCGCCGGCGTGACAGCGCGACTGCTGGGCAAGCAAGGCGGCGCACAGCCGGGGGCGTTTGGTCGCGTGAGCATCGAGACCACCCCGCCAGCCGATGTGTACGTCGCAGGCGATTTGATCGGACGGACGCCGATCGAGACGGTCTACGCACCGCTAGGTCGCGTGACCTTGGACTTCGAGCTGCCCGACGGCCGGAAGGTCAGTCGTGAGGTCAACGTCAAGTCCGATGGTGTTGCGCGCGCGCGTTTCGATCTCGGCAACGCCAAGCGTTAGCCGATTTCCTCCTCACGAAGCCGAACGTAGCTCTCGTATCGCTCGCGATTGACGGTGCCTTCGTTCACCGCATCGATGACGGCGCAGTTCGGCTCGTGGGTATGACTGCAGCTTCGAAACGCGCACCGGTCCCGAAAAGAGCCGAGCTCCGGAAAGCAGCGGTCGAGCTGCTCGATGGGCAGTGCCCAGGTCCCCAGCTCACGAATCCCGGGCGTATCCGCGAGATAGCCGCCTCCAGGTAGCGCGTGCAGGGTGGCGACGCGGGTCGTGTGACGGCCCTTGCCGTGATGCTCACTGACCTTTGCTATTCCGAGATCGAGTCCAGGCAGGATTCGATTGATGAGGCTGCTCTTTCCGACCCCAGAGGGGCCCACGAACGCTGAGATTTTCCCTTCCAAGGTTTCGCGGAGCTCGCTCATTCCTTCATCGGTGCGCGTGCTCACACTCAGTACCGGGTACCCGATCGATTGGTACGTGGACTGCCACTCGGTGTCCCCAGGGACGCGGAGGTCCGACTTGTTCATGAGAATTACCGGATGAACATCTTGGTGCTCGGCGATCACCAAAAAGCGATCGAGAAGGCGTGTCTTGAGCCCCGGCGGGCCGTAGCAGAAGGTGATCAAGAGTTGGTCGAGGTTTGCGACGAGAACGTCCTCCTTGTTAGGGCCCCGTCCTGGCTGGCGCCTCGAAAAGCGGGTCTTTCGAGGCATCACCTCGCTCACGACGTAGCTACGCTCGTCGGGGCACGACACGCGCACGCGATCGCCGATGACGCAGAGGTCAGTGGTGCGGCGCGCCGTGTTCTTGAGCCGTCCGCGTATGCGGGCTTGGAGCACTTCGCCGTCGACCTGCACATCGATGAACCCTGCTGTGGAACGCACGACGAGGCCTTCTATCGTCTCGACCATGCTCAGCCCTGACAATTCGAATCCGGGTCGCGCGTGATCAGCGTCCGGAGCGTGTCTTGATGAGAAATCCACGCGTCGACGACCTCGGCCGACGCATCGTGGTCCTTGAGCGTTTCGATCAGGATCTGGCGCCGCCGATCGAACTGCCCACCGAAGATACGGTGAGGGCCGTGCGCCTCGTCGAGAGGTCGCCCGTGGTATTCCACGGGAGCGCCGAGATGCTGTGCAGCATGCTCATACTCGAAGCGCTTGATGCGTTCCCGCTCGGCGCGTGCGAACAAGAAGCCGATCATCATGTCGTCGAAACAGCGATCGACGAAATCGTCGATGATGGCCCGCAACGCCGGCTCGCCGCCGAGCTGTTCAAACAAACTCATCTAGTCCGTGACCCTGAGCCAATGTCGATCTCCGATCAAGCAGCGTCGGGGCAGCAACACTGGCCTCGTGGCGAAAAATGGGCGCTGTTGAAGAAATCGCGCACAAAGGAGGCCGCTTGGAGTAAACCTCGATCACTCCCATGACCGAAGATGATCCGGAGCTCGCGGAGCATGCATTTCGTCTTTGCCAACAGCTGCTTCGCATCGATACGACCAACCCGCCGGGCAACGAGCTCCCCGCAGCCGAGCTACTCGCCGAAGAGCTAGAGGGTGCCGGCCTCGAGCCACTCGTCATGCAGAGCGCTCCGGGTCGCGGCAACGTGGTTGCGCGCCTTCGCGGCACGGGAGAAAAGCCGCCGCTGCTCCTAACCGCTCACCTGGACGTGGTCGAGGCAGATCCATCGGCCTGGGACCACCCGCCCTTTTGTGGCGAGGTCCATGATGACTGCCTATGGGGGCGCGGGGCCGTCGACATGAAGAACATGGCGGCGATGTCGGTCGCCATCCTCACACGGCTGGCCCGCGAAGGCGTGAAGCCCAAACGCGATCTCATCTTTGCCGGGGTCGCTGATGAGGAAGCCGGCTGCAGATACGGTTCCCTCTGGCTTTGCGAGAACCATGCCGACCTGGTGCGAAGCGAGTTTGCCATCGGGGAGGGCGGTGGCTTCAACATTCAAGTCGCCGGAAGGAGCTTCTTCACGGTTCAGGTTGCCGAGAAGGGGGTGTGCTGGGTCCGGGCGCGTGCAATCGGGGAGCCAGGGCACGGCTCGATGCCGCGAGAGGACTCGGCTGTCATTCAACTGAGTGAGGCCATTGCGCGACTGGGCAAGGAGGGCTTGCCGCGCCACTCGTCCGCGCCGGTTCAGGGCTTCATTGCCGCGCTCGCATCGCATCTTCCCGCGCCGATCCGTCCTGCGATCAAGTTGTTGGCAAGCCCGACGTTCGGACCTGCCATGCTCAACATCTTGCCTGATCCTTCGGTCAGGCGCGCGTTTCGCGCTTTGCTCGGCAACACCGCGTCACCCACCGTGCTTCGAGCCGGAAACAAGACCAACGTCATTCCTGGCTTGGCCGAAGCGGAGATCGACGGACGCATTCTCCCGGGTCAGAGCAGAGACGATTTCATGCGAGAGCTCGGCGACGTCTTGGGCACGGGCATTGCGCTCGAAATCATGCATTCGCTGCCGCCCGTGGTCACCGAGCCCAAAGAGTCATCGTTGTATTCGCTGATTCACGAGGTCATGTCGGAGCGGGCCCCGAGCTCGCCCATCGTGCCCTTCATCATGCAGGGATTCACCGACGCGAAGGCGTTTACTTCGATCGGGGCGAAATGGTACGGATTTGCACCCGTGAAGCTCCCACCTTCGCTGCGTTTCGCGGACATGTTTCACGGGCACAACGAGCGCATTCCGGTAGATGGGTTGAAGTGGGGGACGCACACTTTGATGCAGGTCGTTCGTCGCTCCATCGGGGCCTAGTCTTCGCCCCTTTTTGCTCCCCACGCCAAGTTCGGCCTTCACAATCGAACGGAGATCGGTGAACCTCGTTTACTTCGACCGGGATGAGCTTGCAGAAGCGCCTTCACGACAGCGAGATCTTACTCGACCTGGCTGCCCGCGATCTGCAGGGTTTGGTTCAGCAGGCTTTGGATGCGCTCGTCGACTTGGGCAGGTTGAGCATCCGGCAGCGCGCCGCAATTCAAGACACTCTGGGCGCACGGGGTGAGGGCGAGCTTCACGACCTTGGCAGCGGCGTAGGCGTTCTTCGCGTGCGCTACGAAGCGCAGAACGGAGATGCATGCCGCTGCGCATTGATTCGTGTGCCCGAGGGTGTTCGAGCGAGCGATCACGAGAGGGTTCACTACGTTTGGCTGATCGTCGCGCCTTACGGCGGCTCGACGCCTTCCAACGAAGATCTCGAGCCGTTTGGATGGATGTTGCATGACGAGCGATTCAGCGCCTCCATCATCGGTGCGAATGACCCGATGCAAGTGTTGGCGACGTACCAGCTCTATCTGGAGTACGTCGAGGCCCCACCGGATCAACGCCGGCCGTCGCTTCTCCCAACGTATCCGAGCGTTCCTCCGCCTCAAACGGGTCTTGCCTCGGGACTGATCGCGGACGTTAGGCGAAAGCTACCGTTTTACCGAGGCGATTTCGTCGATGGATTCAACGTCAAAGGCCTCGCAGCGATCTTGTTCCTGTACTTCGCTTGTTTGGCGCCATCGATCGCTTTCGGGGGCCTGCTCGCCTTTCTGACTCATGGAGAGATCGGGGTGGTCGAAGCCTTGTTGGCGACTGCCATTGGAGGTGTGACGTACGCACTTTTTTCGGGGCAGCCCCTCACACTTCTCGGAAGCACGGGTCCGGTCACGATCTTCCTAGCTCTCTTGTACGTGCTTTGTGGGCAACTCGGAGTCCCGTTTCTTCCTGGCCTGTTCTGGATCGGCATCTGGACTGCGGCATTCATGATGTTCCTGGCTCTCACGAACGCCAGCCGGTACATTCGATACTTCACGCGCTTCACCGACGAGATCTTCGCCGCGCTGATCGCGCTGATCTTCATTACCGAGGCATTGCGCGACATTTTCGCGGACATTTTCGACGCCGAGGTGCCGACGAACGGCGAGCTGCTCGCGCTCATCCTCGCACTCGGGACGTTCATGATCGCGCAGCAGCTTTCGCGAGTGAGACAGAAGCCGCTTCTCACGAAGACAGTCCGCGAGTTCCTGGCGGATTTCGGACCAGCTATCGCGATCTTCACGATGACGGCTGCGGCCTGGGCGATGCGGCCGATCCAGCTCGAGCATCTCGCCGTTCCTCACGAGTTCGCGACGACGAGCGGACGAGCGTGGTTGGTAAACCCGATGGATGCCCCGAGCTGGTTCTGGATCGCATCGATTCCGATTGCGGTTCTCGCCACGGTCCTGCTCTTCTTGGATCAGAACATCACCGTGCGTCTCGTCAACAGTCCACAGCATCGACTCAAGAAGGGCGAGGGATACAACCTCGACATGGCCGTGATCGCCGTGCTGGTCGCCGCATGTTCGACAATCGGCCTCCCCTGGGTGGTCGCGGCGACCGTTCGGTCGTTGAATCACGTCCGAAGCTTGGCGACAGTCCGGCACCATGCACGAGGGGAGCACATCATCTCCGTGAGGGAGAACCGGTTCACTCCATTGATGGTTCACCTGTTGATTGGCGGGTCACTGGTATTTTTAGGCGTGCTTCGAGAGATTCCGATGTCGGTCGTCTTTGGCTTGTTCCTCTTCATGGGAATCGCATCGCTCCGAAGCAACCAGTTCGTCGACCGCCTCAAGCTGTGGATCACCGACCCCACGCTCTATCCGCCAACGCACTACATCCGCCGCGTTTCACGGACCGTCCTCCACGGATTCACGCTCATCCAAGTCGCTTGCCTTTCAGTGCTCTGGATCGTCAAAGAGTCGTCTTTTGGAGTTCTGTTTCCTCTGTTCATCGCGCTCCTCGTGCCGTTTCGGTATGGGCTAGAGCGCATATTCAACCAGAGAGATCTGGCGTTTCTGGATGCAGACGAGAACCCGGAAGAGGAGCAGTACCGGGAAATGGACTGACCATCGCGGCGCGGGGGAACGCGATGCGGGGTTCCGTCGAACGGCTCGGCTTGCAATTGTGGTCGGAAGGACTGGCGGGGTTTGACCACGCAAGCCTCGCCTCGGCGCTCACGCCAATCGGGGGTGGTTGCTTCCTGGCCGATTGTCACTCGCGACGTCGCCGGAACCCGGCATCGCGCTCCCCCGCACCCCTCCGTACGGAGACTTCCATGCCAGTGCCAGTGTCACCGCCAGTGTGCATCCGTCGGGATCTGCATAGGAGGGCGGCTCGGGATGCGCGGCACAGCGATTGGGCGGGAGGCTAGACGTAGGGAAACTTGAGGAGACGGCCGAGCGGGTCCCAATCGCGAGCACGTGCGTCGTGAGCAGCCCTCCGATCGGTACAGCTTGAAGCGTCACTCTCCCAGCGCCAGTGCCCGGGTTCTGCCGGTTTCTCCGACTCGCCGTTGGCTTCGCGTAATCTTCTTCGAATGCGCCGCTCGGTCTCTCTCCGTATCCTTTCCGACCGCGAGCACTACGACGAAGTCATGGAGGCGGTGCTTGCCGCCGAGCGGAGCGTCTGGGTGGCG
>DASRZF010000437.1:0-7199 GCA_035686645.1 Polyangiales bacterium | reverse complement strand
GAGCCCCGTGAAGAAGGGGATTGCGCTGCACCTCCGCCACGTCGTCCCAGACGAAGCCGAAGTCACGGACCGGCGCATAGAGGAAGAGCATTGCGAGCAACGCCGCGGCCAGGATGGTCAGCGGCGGCCCGATGCGTCTCGGTCCGGCCGGGCCGCGCGCTGCGGTCACCCTTGCGGCCAATGTGGAATGCCGATGTGGGGTCGGTTGTTGTTCGGGATCTGGTGGCACTATTCTACGTTCAGGCTAGAGGGGGCTGCGTCTTCGTATGATCCAATATGAGAATAGTATCGTGATCAAAGCGCCAGTGAACGAAGTCTTCGCATATGCGGACGACTTCCTCACGATGCCCGATTGGCTTCCAGGGCTGGTCGAGGTTCACAATGTGATTGGTGCTGGCGAGGGGCGGCAATGCGATTGGACCTTTAAGATGGTCGGAGTCCTGCTTCGCGGTCAGGCCGTCGTCGTCGATTGCGTCCCGAACGAGCGGTCTACGCATCAGACCATTGGGATGCTCGAAGCGACTTGGACGAGCATCGTCGAGCCCCACGAAGACGGCACCAAGCTGATCATCGAAGTCGAGTACGCGATCCCGGTCCCCGTGCTCGGGCGGCTGGCAGAGCACCTGACGGTCCGCCGCATGGAGCGAGACCTCGAGTCAGCGCTCTTGAACGTCAAGGACATAATCGAGAGCAGATCGGTAGCTTGATACCGACGGGCGAGGCCAACCCGACTTGCTCGGAACAAGTCCGCGACTATCCTCAGCCGCGATGGCACGCGGTAACCTCAATCGAGGCATGGGAATCGCTTTGGGATTCATCGCGATTGCCTGCGGCTCGGAAACGAGCTCAGAGCCTCCTTCCGAGCGCTCACCCGATGCGCTCGCGACTGCGTTGACGCCTCAGCAAGCGCCCGAGTACTACGTCGAGCAGGCGAACAAGTACTTCGACACGCTCGACACCAGCGCGGACCGGGACAGTGTTCCCGAGTACTCGGTGCGGGTTGCCCGATGGGAGCTCCCTCCCTGGCTGTGGCTCACCGGGTACGAGCGCGAGAACATGATTGTAACCACGAACGCCGCGCTCGCGTTGGACCCGTCGACGGTTCCCGTTCGGGATTGCCGGGCGTTCTCCGTTCAGCCGTTCGCCCGTTGCTACGTGACCTTCGAGTACGCAGAGGGTTCCTGTCCGATCTACGAGGAGTTCGTGTTCAACGATCAGGGCGAGATGACTTTCATCGAAGCTTGGTCGGACCAGCCGGGTTACCTGCCAATGGCGGACCCGAGCGACCGCTGGGCCGAAGGCCCCGACGTGTACCGTCTCTCGACCAAGGTTCCTGGTCTTGGTAATGAGCTCGGCCTCATCGACCTCGAGTCCGCGGGGATGCAAGAGGCCGCCGCCGCGGACGCGGAGCTTGCCGACTTCGTGCGGCGCGCGGAGGATTTCTGGCCTGCCTGGCTAGAGGCCAGCGCGGCAGCGGGGCCCGACTACTTCGCCCGTGGATGTGGTTGGATCGATTGAACAGCGGCAGACCGGGTTCGAAGGCTCATTGACGTTGGTCTTATTACCCTTTGGACGCTAAGCTCGCGGCGCAAGCCGGAGGGAAGGCATGAACGACAAAGCGACTCTGGAGTATGGCGACGAGAGCTACGACATGGCGATCGTCGAAGGCACCTATGGCGAGCAAGCGTTCGACATACGGAGCCTGCGTAAGGATACGGGCCTCATCACGCTCGACTCCGGGTACATGAACACCGGCGCGACCACGAGCGAAATCACCTACATCAACGGTGAAGAAGGCATTCTGCTCTATCGGGGATACCCCATCGAGCAGTTGGCTGAAGCGTCGACGTTCGTCGAAACGAGCTACCTGCTCATCTACGGAGAGTTGCCCACCCCGTCGCAGTTGCAATCGTTTTCGAATCTGCTGACGTATCACAGCATGTTGCACGAAGACATGCGCCACCTCTTCGACGGCTTTCCTTCGAACGCGCATCCGATGGCGATTCTCTCTTCGATGGTGAGCGCGCTTTCCGCTTACTACCCGGACAGCCTCACGCCCGACACGCACAACCAACATCACATCGCGCGTGTTCTCTCGAAGGTTAGAACCATCGCAGCGTTCACCTACCAGAAGCAGCTGGGGAGGCCGGTTGCCTATCCGAAGAACGAGCTGAAATACTGTGCGAACTTCCTGTACATGATGTTCTCACATCCGGCGGAACCGGAGTACCAACCCGATCCGGAGCTCGTTAGAGCGCTCAACGTTCTGTTGATTCTGCACGCGGATCACGAGCAGAACTGCTCTACGTCGACGGTCCGCTTGGTGGGTTCCAGCCGAGCGAACCTCTACGCGGCGATCAGCGCAGGCATCTCCGCTCTGTGGGGCCCGCTTCACGGTGGAGCCAACCAGGCGGTGATCGAGATGCTCGAAGAGATCCGCGCAGAGGGCGGCGACAGCACGGCGTTCATGAGCCAAGTGAAGAACCGGGAGCGCCGCCTGATGGGATTCGGACACCGCGTGTACAAGAACTTCGACCCACGCGCGTCGATCCTCAAGACCTACGCAGACAAGCTGCTGGACCATCTGAAGATCGAAGACCCGCTCTTCGACATCGCGCGCCAGCTCGAAGAGGTGGCCCTGTCCGACGAGTTCTTCATCGAGCGTAAGCTCTACCCCAACGTCGATTTCTACAGCGGCATCATCTACCGCGCGATGGGAATTCCGACCGAGATGTTCACCGTGCTCTTTGCCCTCGGTCGGATCCCCGGCTGGATCGCACACTGGAAAGAAATGATGGAAGATCCGGATCTGCGAATCGGTCGTCCGCGGCAGGTCTACACCGGAGCGAAGAGTCGGGATTACATCCCAATGGGACAGCGCTCAGCTCAGGGCTAGGTTCGGTTCAAATGCGCGAAGCAGAGTTCGGAGCCATCAAGGTCCGTCTCACGGGAGGCGAGGACCGCGAAGCGGGCGGTGACGGGCCTCTGGTCGTCCTGATGCACGGCTTCGGCGCGCCGGGAACCGATCTAGTCGGTCTATGGCGGGTTCTCGATGTGCCGCGAAGCATGAGGTTCGCATTTCCAGAGGCCCCGAACGAAGTTCCTGGGATGCCAGGCGCACGCGCTTGGTGGATGCTCGATCTCGCGCGTGCAGAGCAGGCGATGTCGCAGGGGCCGCGAAACTACGCGGCAGAGGTTCCCCCAGGAATGGAAGAAGCGACCGATCGGGTCGTGAAGATGCTCGAGGCGATGCAAACCGAGCTCGGTGTTCCCGACCGGCGCCTGATCGTGGGCGGCTTCTCGCAGGGTTCGATGGCGGCTTGCAATGCAGTGTTCACCCGAAGCGTGTCACCGGCAGGCTTGGTGATTCTTTCGGGCACGCCGGTGAATCTCGCGGCATGGAAAGTCGGGATGCCCGAGAGGCAGGGAATGACCGTCTTTCAAAGCCATGGTGAGCGTGATCCGCTCCTTTCGTTCGAAGCCGCGGAGCAGCTTCACGACGCGCTCGGCGAGGCCGGTCTTTTGACCGACTGGGTGCAGTTTCGAGGCGGACACGAGCTTCCGATGCCAGTGCTCGAAGGGCTCGGCCGTTTCTTGTCGACCACCGGCTACTGACTCGGCGAAGTGTCGAGCGCCGCCACTTCATCTTCCCGCCCGCGAACGACGCGCTTTCCGGTCAAGGGCCCGCGGAATTCGGTGACCACCGTGCACTGTCCTTCTTGACCGTCCCGCTCGAAGTAAACAACCACCCAGTCTCGCACGCGTCCGAGCTCGTGGGCCCGGTCGGTATTCGAGTAGAGGGCCGTGAGGTGCCAGCCGTCCTCGTAACGGTGAAGGATCGGCAACCAGGCTTTCCCTTCGGGGTTGTTCCGCTTGGGTGCGATTCGAGGGAGCTCGTCTGCTTCGGCTTTCTCGCGATAGTCCCGATCGACCTCGAGCAGCAGACTGACATCCGGTCCGACTTCGGCGGTCTCGGGCGGGACGACGCTCGCGCCCGCATGCCGGAGCTCTTCGAACCGCCGCGCTCTGCCGCGCGAAGAGCGAGTCAGCAGCGTCGCCAAGATGTCCCGAATCCCTTCGAGACGACGCGGTCCGAAGCCAGCCACCGCATCGAGGCGGCCGTCGTGAGCCGCGAGCTCCAGCGCTTCGAGGGTGTCGATGTCGAGCTCACGATGGATTCGCTCCGCCAGCTCTTCGCCGATGCCCGGAACCGTCTTGAACAACTCGACGGGAGACATCCTGCCATCGATCCGCTCGAGCATTCCGAGCCTGCCCGTATGCGCGATTTCGTCGATCGAGCTCGCAAGACTCGAACCGATCTGCGGCAGCGCGTCGAGCCCTTCGCGTCCCTCGTGTAGCGCAACCTCTTGAATGCTATCGGGGTGAGCTCGAACCACCGCGGCTCCGGCACGGTACGCGTCGACTCGATAGATATTCGCGTGTTGCCCCTCTAGGCGGTCGGCGACAGCATCGAGAATGTCTGCGATCTGAGCATTCGTGACGACTGAGGGTCTCGAGTCCACATGCGAATGAAGCCAGTAGAACGACGCCAGCGCAAGACGAAGGGCAGGGGCTCTCCCAGGGCGCAGTGCGAGCGTGAGCGCCGGTGCTAGAGTCGGCTCCATGCGCGCGGTTCTCCTCGACACCCCTGCACCGATCGAGACACACCCCTTGCGCCTCGGCGATGTGCCGATCCCCGTGCCAGCGCAGGACGAGGTCCTCGTCAAAGTGCGGGCCTGCGGCGTTTGTCGCACCGATCTGCACGTGGTCGAAGGCGATTTGGACGTGAGGCGTTCGCCGATCATCCCCGGTCACCAGGTCGTCGGCGAGATCGAAGCTCTGGGCTCAGATGTAGGAGATCGTGCGATGGGCGAGCGGGTCGGCGTTGCGTGGCTTCATCGGACCTGCGGCTGCTGCTCTTTCTGCACGAGCCGTCGCGAGAACCTCTGCGACGCCCCGGAGTTCACAGGCTGGACGGTTGACGGCGGATTCGCCGAGTACGTCGTGGCGCCCGCGCGCTTCACGTATCCCTTGCCCGATGGCTTCTCCGACCTTCAAGCCGCTCCCCTCCTTTGCGCGGGCATCATCGGCTATCGCTGCTTGACGCAGACCGGTGTTCGAGACTGGTCGGGCGCGCGCATTGGTCTCTATGGTTTTGGCGCGGCGGGTCACGTGGCGATCCAGATCGCACGCGCACGGGGCGCCGAGGTCTATGTCTGCACCCGGGATCGCGAAAAGCACCAAGCGCTTGCCGAAGAGCTCGGCGCGGTCTGGACTGGCGGCAGCACCGAGAGGCCTCCCGTCTCACTCGATGCGGGGATCATTTTCGCGCCAGCGGGTGAGATCGTCCCCGCGGCCCTCTCCCATCTCGACAAGGGCGGCACGCTCGTGCTCGGCGGCATCCACATGAGCCCCATTCCTGAGCTCCGCTACGAGCTTCTCTACGGCGAGCGTGTCGTCCGAAGCGTAGCCAACAACACGCGCGAAGACGGACACGCATTTCTCCGGGAGGCCGCGGCGGTCGGAGTCCGCAGCTACACCGAGACCTTCCCGCTCGAGGAAGCCAACGAAGCGCTGGAGCGCTTGCAACATGACGGCATCCGTGGCGCCGCTGTGTTGACGCTTTAACGAAAAACGCCGCGCTCCGAGGAACGCGGCGCCTTCGCTTGGAAACGCAGTCGCTCTACTCGGCGACCTCTGCCAACAGGCGTGCCACCGTGTAAGGATCGATGTTCGCGCATGGGCGACGATCCTCGAGGTAGCCCTTGCCGTCGAGGGAGGTCTGCAAGGGGATGCGGATGGAAGCGCCGCGATCCGACACGCCGTATTTGAACTCCTTGTAGGACGCCGTTTCGTGGGCTCCCGTGAGACGATCCTCGAGGCCGGCGCCGTAGTTCTTGAGATGAAGGGCGATGCGCTCCGGCTTGCCGAGCTTCTCGCAGTACTCGTTGATGAGTTTCAATCCACCCTCCTCGCGCATCCCTTTGGTGCTGAAGTTGGTGTGGCAGCCCGCGCCGTTCCAGTCGCCCTTCGTGGGCTTCGCATCGTAGGAGATGTCGACGCCGTAGGTCTCCGCGATGCGACCAAGCAGGTAGCGAGCCATGTACATGTGGTCCCCGACCTCGGTGATCCCCGCGGGTCCGATCTGAAACTCCCACTGCCCGGGCATGACCTCGGCGTTGATGCCCGAGATCTTGATCCCGGCCTTGATGCACGCGTCCATGTGCTCTTCCACGATTTCGCGGCCGAAGATGTACTTCGATCCGACGCCGCAGTAGTACGGACCTTGCGGACCGGGATAGCCGCCCTCGGGGAAACCGAGCGGCCAGTTGTCTTTCATCATCGTGTATTCCTGCTCCATGCCGTACCAGCAATCGAGCGCCTCCACCCGCTCCTCGATCTCGGCGGCTGCACGACGCGTGTTGGTCGGGTGCGGCTTGCCAGTGCTGTCCACGACCTCGCAGAGAACGAGCAAATTGTCACCGCCGCGGAGCGGATCTCGACAGGCAAACACCGGGAACAACTGGCAGTCCGACTTGTCGCCAGTGGCCTGATTGGTGCTCGAACCATCGAAGCCCCAGTTCGGCAGTGCGGCCACACCGGTGATCGCACCGAGGACCTTCTCGATGATGTTCGCCTCGAGCATTTTCGTCTTCGAGCGAAGAAGCGGCGTCGGCTCGGTGCCGTCGATCCAGATGTATTCAGCCTTGATGATGCTCATCGTACTACTCCTAAAGATGTTCTCGTCGCTGGGGCACCCACGAACGGAGTCGGGGGTGGACAGCGGGCTCGACTCCCGACCGGTGAATCCCGCGCCGAGGAGTGGGTTGCCGGATCTCTGCCCCGCTATTGTTTCGAAGAGGTTTCCGAGCCCTTTCCTACGTGAAAAAACGCGAGAGCAGAGCGCTGTGGGGCTCGGTACTTGCGGGCCGGAAACGGGGGCATCCACTATTTCTTGGTGATTCCGTCCAGGCGCGTAAGAGTAGAGCTCGTGAGGGCCGGAGCGTGAATCTCCATAACATATCGAAACTAATAGATAATCGTCTATGCCATTGGCCTCTTGGCATTTGCGGGACGTACAGAGCCAGTGAAGAATGTTGACATAGTTGGCTTTGTCATGTTGGGGAGTTCGTAATGCGTAATTGGCTTTCGATTGTATTCGTGGGCTTGGCTGGACTGGCGATGCTCGCCGCTTGCGG
>DASRZF010000436.1:0-2052 GCA_035686645.1 Polyangiales bacterium | reverse complement strand
GGAGCAGCTCTACTGGAACGGCGCGCCGCTCGAGGGCATGTACCCCCTCTCCATCGTGACGCACGGCCAGGCGCTGAACATCACCGTGACGAGCTGTGGCGAAAGCCTCGACTTCGGAATCGTGGCCTGCCGCCGATCTGTCCCGAGCGCACAACGCCTGATCGACCATATGGACGCGGCGCTCGTAGAGCTCGAGCAGCGAGTAGAGCGATCGTGAATGTGTGTCGCATTCAGTGGGCCAAGAGGTCGCCAAGAGTCCGGATTCCCCTTCGCCCCGCCTGCTTCAGCAAGCGTTGAAACAGGAGCGCGGTTGCGAGGGCATCACCTGCGGCGGTGTGTCGCTCCGGCACATCGATGCCATAGCGCTCCACGAGACTGTCGAGTTGGTACGCTTTTCGTTGATCCGCACCCTGCGCTCGGTTCGAGCTCATCAGGCCGTCTTCCAGCCGCTGCGCGAGCTGAGCTGTGTCGACTGCAGGGCTCCAGATCTTGGCGCCCCGGTACGGCGCGATGGCTTTTTGCAACATGCGCAGGTCGAAAGCCGCGTGATGCGCCACCAGAACCGCACTGCCCGCAAACGCGAGGAACTGGGCGGCCGCCAGCTCTTCAGGCAGACCGCCCGTCAGGTCGTTCGAGATCAGGCCATGAATCACGGCGGCGGCGGAGCCCCCCACGTCGGACTGAGTCACCATGGAATCGAACGCATCGTCGAGTTGGATTTCCGGACCGTGCATGCCGACACCAGCGATCGACAGAAGGCGGTTTTTGGCGAGATCGAGACCGGTTGTTTCGGTGTCGAAGACGACGAAGCGGACGTCCGTCAAGGGTTTGTCCTTTGGTGGGCTCGTTCGTTTCGACATGTACTCGCGCAGAGGCTCAGGCCAGTCTTTCGATTTGGATGCCGACGGGATTCCGGGAATCAGGCGTTTGATGAAGTCCAGGAGCACGCGAGCCTCAGCGTAGGAAATCGATGCGGTAGCGCGAGGTCAACATCAACTGCACGTCCTTGACGACTGAGAATGTGCTTCGGAGCGTCTGCCGCTCGATCTTGTTGAGCTCCTTGATGTGCACGTACCTACCCGAAGAGCCGCGATTGAGTCCTTCGAGCGCGCGAATGCGCATTAGGATTTCGTACGCCATTCCCGCTTCGCCGGCGAGGCGTGCGAGATTTTCGTCCGTTTCTGCGATTCGCTCCCAGCGCTCCGCCGTGCTCCCGTAGATGTTGATGCCGAGATCGTAGACCAAGACGCGTGCGGCATCAGCCAACGGCATCATGGCGCGGGCCTTGATGTCGAACGCGTCGCGATGCTCGCCGCTCCGTTCAACGACCATGTTGCGGAAAAAGCTGAGCGGTGGTGGGTTTTGGGTGGCGTTTCTCGCGAAGAACGCGAGAAACGAGCGATCGTCCTTGATTCTCTCGAAGATGTACGCCTTTAGCTCTGCGGCCAGCGCGTCGTCGCCAAAGACAGGACGAAAGTCGAAAAAGATGTTCGTGTGCATGACCGCGACGTTCTCCGGCTCGCGAACCCAGTCGAAGAAGTACTGCCGCCAGACGGAGAGCGGTTGGTTCCACTTGGGGTTGCTCGCCATGACCTCGCCTGGGCACCGTTCGAAGCCGGCTGCCACCAAGATGTCCACGATCCGCTTTCCGAGATCGAGGAAGAACTCCTCTGCAGCGCCGTCGTCATCGCCGGGGTCCGCGTACAGGATGGCATTGTCCTGGTCTGTTCGAAGGAGCTGTTCCTCGCGACCCTCGCTACCGAGTGCCAACCAGCAAAACGGGACCGGCGGCTCCTTGCCCTGCTCCGAGAGCGCCGAAAGCGACAATTGAATGGCGCGTCGAATGAGGGTGTCGTTGATCTCCGAGATCATGTTGGAGAGAAATCCCATGCCCACTTCGTCTTCGAGGTACTGACGGAGCAGCTCCTCTGCCTGGTCGCGAAGCGCCCGGAGCCGCTCTTGGGTCTTCGCACGGCCAATCTCCGAAAGAATCACGGTGGGGTGACTGCCCTGCGTCTTGAGGATGTCGTGCTCCGAGACGATTCCAACCAC
>DASRZF010000435.1:0-8635 GCA_035686645.1 Polyangiales bacterium | reverse complement strand
TGGTTTGCGCCTCCAACAAGTGGTCGAGCGTTCGTGGCTTCGTGGCATCTGCGACGAATACGAGGCCTGAAGCTCCGGATATGAAAGAGCGGTGATACTGCGCGGAGGCCTCATCACCACCCGGATCCCAGAGCATCATCTCGAGCGAGACTTCGCCGAGCTGCAACTCGCCCTTGGAGATCGCCATCGAGATACTGGAGTCATGGTCGTCGTCGAACCGCTGCTCGACGAATCGCCTGACGAGGCTCGTCTTCCCTACCCCGGGAGCGCCCAACAGGCAGACTTTCCGCCTAAGCCGCATTGCCCCGCACTATAACTGCGTCTTGCTGGCGCGTCGCTGTTCGATGAAGCGCCTCCGTTCGAGCCGGGCCTGAGCCACCCGCTTGATCGTCTCGCTGATCCTGGGCTTGAGTAGCTCGTTGGCTGCATTCAGGCGGTCTACGAACGCCTGCTCGAGGGGAGCTTGCCTCAGAACCACTTCGTAGAGCGCGTCGAAGACGGCGATGGCCTCGGGCTCGATGCCCTGCTCGTCGTCGCTGACCTGATCATCGTTCGCTCGGTCTTGGGTTCGGAGCGCGGGCTCCACGTGCCGAATGGCCGCATCGACGTCGCCGTCTCCGAGCCATCCAAAAACAGAGCGTAAGGTCTCCTCGCGCTGATCAAGCACCGAGTCGTAGGCGACCATATAGAATGGATAGCGCCTCGTCACGATGTCGCTGAACAAGGAAAAATTCTCCACCCACCATTCGATGACTGGAGACATGAAAACCGCAGGCGGCAAGCGTTCTTCCGGGTCCTTTCGTGCCGCCTCTTGGGCCTCGCGCTCCATCGCATAGAGCCGATTCACCGAGCGGACATACTGACGCCATGGACGAATGGTGGCGACGACCTTCCCGATGAAAGCGCGATCGGTCTTGATCAGTCCCGGGATGAACACCTTGACGGCGTGCCGGGCGGTCTGTTCGGGAAAAAGATAGGTCCCCGTCTTCGGATCCGGATTGGTCGCATGGAAGATCCCCCGTCGCAGCTCGGACTCCCAGAAGCCTCCCGGGTTCGCGTCCTTCAGCGTGGTCTCCCAGTTGCGTGGAAAGGCGTCTCCAATCGGCGGAAAGCCAGCAGCGCTCAGAAGCTGCATCCACATCGAGGTGCCGGAGCGTTTGGTTCCTGTAACGATGATCATCGAGCGAAGGGCCCAGGCGAGCATAGCGCAGTCGCACGCCGCAACAGCTGGGGAAACTCCTCGTGTACGTGGCCCAATTTGGCCAAAAATCCGCCTCTTGCGGCCGCTTCTGGGCGAAATTCTGCACTTGCTGTCGCGCCAGCGCCGATTTGCCTTAGAGTCGCGCCGATGAATCAGCAGAAGCAGAAGCTTGAGTTCGGCGGGGTACCCGGAAACTTCGCGATGATTTTCGGGCTCCCCATCTTCACGGCCTATCTCTTCTTCGCGGTGCGCTTCAACGATGGAGCGGTGCTTCCCGGCGCAGGGGCCGATTGGGAGGGATTCCGAGATGCGATGATGCCCAGTTGGCGGGCAGCCGAGATCTACGGAGTCTGGTTCGTCTTCCAGGCGCTCCTTCAGCGGTTTGCGCCGGGCCGCGAGGTCCTCGGTGCCGAGCTCCCCGATGGGGGCCGTCTTCCGTATCGAATGAATGGTCTGTTCTCGCTGCTGGCGACCTTCATCGCCGTCGCCATCCTGCACTGGTCGGGGTTGTTTTCGATTCGCGAGCTCCATGACGAGTTCGGTGCCTTGATCAGCGTAATGACGATCTTCGTCTTCGCGTTCAGCGCGTTTCTCTACAGCTACGGCCTTCGGCATGGGCAGTCGCGACATCTGAGCGGCAAGTTCATTCACGATTTTTGGATGGGCACGGGCCACAACCCGCGCGTCCCGCCCGGTCGAGACGGCCTCGACTTGAAGATCTTTTGTGAAGCGAGACCCGGGTTGATTCTCTGGGTGCTGATCAACACTTCGTTCGCCTACGTTCAGTACGAAGAGTACGGGTTTGTTTCAACCTCGATGATTCTCGTTTGGATCTTCCAGATGTTCTACATCATCGACTACTTCTGGAACGAAGAGGCCATCCTCACCACGATGGACATCAAGCACGAAAACTTCGGCTACATGCTCGCGTTTGGTGACTTGGTCTGGGTTCCGATGACGTACTCGCTACAGGCCCACTACCTGATCGACCGAGTTCATTCGCTTCCCTGGTGGGGCGCCGTCTTGATCATCGGCGTGAACATGCTCGGCCTCTACATCTTCCGAGTGGTCAATCTGCAAAAGCACAAGTTCCGCAAAGACCCGGAGAACGCCCGAATCTGGGGAAAGAAGGTCGAGTACATCCAGACGGAGCAAGGCGGTAAATTGTTGCTGTCAGGTTTCTGGGGTTGGTCACGACATTTCAACTACGTCGGCGACATCCTGATGGCCCTGTCCTGGTCACTCCCTTGCCTCTTCGGCTCGGCACTTCCCTACTTCTACCCAATCTACTTCGCGATCCTGCTCATTCACCGCGAACGGCGGGACCACAACTTCTGCTCCAAGAAGTACGGCGCTGACTGGACCCGCTACTGTGAAAAGGTCCGGTACCGGATCGTCCCGGGCATCTACTAGCCAACGGCTTCAAAAAGGCGGCCGTCCCCTTTTTCGAAAGCTGGATGCACTGTACGCTTGCCCGGTCATGGCACGGACCCCGGTTGCAAGCACGAAGGTCGAGCGAATCGAACGCGAGCGCCGGGAGGTTTGTAGCGACCTGGTCGCCGTCGAGGAACCACTTCAGATCATCCTCGAGTACGGTGAGGCACATCGGCGCCGCGAGACACCGCTGGCGATGACCATGCGTACGCCCGGGCACGACCATGACCTCGTGGCTGGGTTTCTCTATGCCGAGGGTGTCGTCGCCGGCATCTCCGATCTGCTCAGCGTTCGCCACTGCGCTCGGTCCGAAACGCCCCACAACGTGGTTCGCGCGGTCCTGAGAGAGAACGTCGTGGTTCCGTCCCGGTTGCTCGAAAGAAACCTCACAGTGACGAGCGCTTGCGGCGTGTGTGGCGAACGCACGGTCGAATCGCTTTCGAGCGAGGGATGCGGGCGCATCTCCGTCGAAGGCGATGCGTTCAGCCCGGCGGCCGTGCGCCGGGCCTTGAGCTCTTTGGAGGAGTCTCAAGCCTGGTTTCGGCACACTGGCGGAACACACGGAGCCGCACTTTTCGACGCGAGCGGCGAGCTGCTACTCCACCGCGAGGACGTCGGGCGACACAACGCTCTGGACAAGCTCGTTGGCGCGTGGCTCCGCCAATCGGTTTGCTCGCCGCCGGGGGCGTTCGTGGTCGTGAGCAGCCGCGCAAGCTTCGAGCTGGTTCAAAAGACGGTACGAGCCCGTTTTCCGATACTGGTCGCCATCGGCGCTGCATCGAGCTTGGCGATCGAAACCGCGCGCCGATTCGACCTGACACTCATTGGCTTCGCACGCGAGAACCGATTCAACGTTTACTCGCGGGGTGAGCGTATTGCCGAGGAGGCGGGCGAGGCCTTGTTCGCCCAGGTCGAGGTCGGTTGATGACACGTGAGCGACCGAGCCGCGCGGAGCCCCCAGAGACTGAAGACGACCTTCGCGTCGGCGCCCCCCAAACCAAGGCCGCGGGACTCGCGTCGGTGAGCTCAGCGTTCGCGCACATGTTGAAGCACGGACACTCCTTACCCTCCGCCGTCCGCATCCTCGGTCAGATGAACCAGACCGACGGATTCGACTGCCCCGGTTGCGCCTGGCCCGACCCCGACGATCGAGCCGCCCTGACTGAATTCTGCGAGAACGGCGCAAAGGCGGCCGCCTGGGAAAGCACTCGGCGTCGCCTCGATTGGAAGTTCTTCCAGCAATACAGCATCGACGATCTGGCAACAAGATCCGACTACTGGCTCGGTCTGCAGGGCAGGCTCACCGAACCCCTCATGCTGCGACCCGGCTCGCGCTTCTACGAACCGATCGATTGGAAGGAAGCGTTCGACCTCATCGCCGCCGGACTCAAGGGACTCGATTCTCCGAACGAGGCGATCTTCTACACCTCGGGTCGCACCAGCAACGAAGCCGCGTTTCTATACCAGCTCTTCGTGCGTGCGTTTGGAACGAACAACCTTCCGGACTGTTCCAACATGTGCCACGAGTCGAGCGGCGTCGGTCTCGGTGAAACCGTCGGCATCGGCAAGGGCTCCGTCACGCTCGAAGACATTCACGAAGCCGACACGATCATCGTCATGGGGCAGAACCCGGGCACGAACCATCCGCGGATGCTGACAGCCCTGCAGAAGGCCAAGAAGAACGGTGCCAAGATCATCGCGATCAATCCGCTCCCTGAAGCGGGGCTAATGGGGTTCGTGAATCCAAAGAGCCCAAGCCAGGTTCTGACGGGTGGCACTCAAATCGCCGACTTATTCTTGCAAGTTCAAATCAACGGCGACGTTGCATTGCTGAAAGCGCTGATGTGCGTGTTGCTGGAGCTCGAAGCGAAGCGCCCCGGGGAAGTCCTGGATGAGGACTTCATCGGCCTCTACACAGAAGGTTTCGCCGAGCTCCGCGCCCACCTCGAGTCTCAGGACATCGACGCGCTCATCGAAGCGGCCGGCATCGAACGAGGCGAGCTCGAAAGAGCCGTCGAAATCATCGTTCGCAGCCGTAAGACGATCATCTGCTGGGCCATGGGACTCACGCAGCACAAGAACGGCGTGGGGAACGTTCGGGAGATCGTCAATTTCCTTCTCATGCGGGGCAGCATCGGCGTTCCAGGCGCAGGCACGTGCCCTGTCCGCGGCCACAGCAACGTCCAAGGCGACCGAACGATGGGGATTCATGACCGCCCACCGAAGGCGCTGCTCGATCGCATCGAAGAGGTGTTCGGATTCGACCCGCCTCGTGAAGACGGTTTCAACACGGTCGAGGCCATTCACGCCATGCTCGACGGGCGGGCAAAATTGTTCTTCGCGATGGGCGGCAACTTCCTGCAGGCGACACCGGACACGGAGCGAACCGCGCACGCACTCGAAGCTTGCGAGATGCGGGTCCACGTGAGCACGAAGCTCAACCGCAGCCATCTCGTTCACAACAAATGGACGTTCATTCTCCCTTGTCTCGCGCGTTCCGAGATCGACGAGCAAGCCTACGGCCCGCAGTTCGTCACCGTCGAGAACTCGATGGGCGTGGTCCACTCCTCACGAGGGCACCTCAAGCCTGCACACCCGCAACTCTACAGCGAGCCAGGGATCGTCGCTTGGCTCGCGCAGCGCGTGCTCGGCCCCGAGAATCCTGTGAGCTGGTGTTGGCTCATCGAGGACTACGATCGGATTCGCGATCTAATCGCCGAAACGATCCCCGGATTCGAAGACTTCAACGAGCGCGTTCGAGAGCCCGGCGGCTTCCATCTCCATAACGGTGCGCGCGAACGCAGGTTCAACACCGAGAGCGGCAAAGCCAAGTTCACGATCAATCAGGCGCCGGACCTCCACCTTCCCGACGGATCCTATCGCATGATGACCGTGCGAACTCACGATCAGTACAACACCACGGTGTACGGGAATGATGACCGATACCGGGGGATTCGCGGCGGACGACGCGTGATTCTGATGAACGAAAGCGACATGCTGGAGGCCGGCTTTTCCGCAGGTGCGAAAGTCGACATCACCAACGAGTTCGGCGGCAGGCTGCGCATCGCGCCTCGCTTTACGGTAGTTCCCTACCCCATCCCGAAGCGCTGCGTCGCCACCTACTTTCCCGAAGCCAACGTGCTGGTCCCGCTCAACAACTACGCAGAGGGCAGCTACACACCGGCATCCAAAGACGTCACCGTGTCGCTGACGCTCAGTGCATGAGCTCGGCGGCTTGCCTGATGCGATTAGAGGCGACGGAGGATCTCGTCAGCCGCGCGTTCGCCTGATTCAATCGCGCCTTCCATGTAGCCGATCCATTCGGTCGCCGCTTCCGTCCCGGCCCAATGAATTCGCCCTTCGGGCTTCCGGAGGTGCGCAAAAGAGTGTGTGAGCATGCCAGGGGGCAATCCCCCGACAGGACAACCCCGTGACCAAGGCTCCGCGCCCCAGTCGAGCTCGTGATACTCCTGAAGGGATTCGGCCTCTTCACCGAAGTAACGTTTGAGAGCGCCAACGACTCGACGCTTTCGATCCGCCAAGGGCTGCGCGGACCATTGACGGGCCTGGCTCCCCACCACGAAACCGACCAACGCCGGTTGCTGCCGATCGTGCGAAGTGTTGTCGTAAACGACACTGAGCGGTCCGTCGGAGCTCACGACCTCGCCAGAGAATCCAGCCTCGCGCCAGAACGCGCGCTCGTAGGTCACGAGCACTTTCACAGCGGCGCCCATCGCGAAGCGCTGCGTGAGCTGATCTCGCCCGACCGAAACCGAAGGTTGATACTCGATACGCCCCGCAAGCGTTGGTGGCACTGCAACGAGCGCATATCGACCGCCAAGCGTTTCGTCATCAGACACGGCCTCTACGCCATCCTGGCTCTGAACCAACTTGCGAACCGCTACGCCGAGCTTCAGCGCATCGCCTAGCTCCTCGGCAAGTGCGCGAGATATCGACTGCGCGCCGAGAACGAAGCGATCTTGCTGTGCACCGCCACGGACTTCCGAAAGGCTCAGCAGGCCTCCCCCGGCATTGAGATACATGAGAAAGTAGAGCGCGGACAGGTCGCGCGCCTCCGCGCCGAAAATCGTGCGAATCGCAGCATCCATCACAGCGCTGATCTTGCTCGACTTCACGAACCGTGATCGCCAGGTTTCGAGCGTCTCGGCATCGAGCTCCTCGGCGCCTTCGGCACTCATGGGCGCCGTCGGAGAAATTCGTTTCCGAACTCGCTTGAGATAACTGAGCGCCCCTTGCATCTGAATGAGGTTCGGCACCGACATGGAAGGAATCGATCGCTTGTAGGTCGAGACCTTTCCCTCGACCTCGAGAATCTTCTTCCCATCGGTGTGCGTGGGGAAGGTTTGAATCCCGAGCTCATTGGCAAGCGCATGAACACGTTTGTGTCCGGGTCCTATCCACTGGCCGCCGAGATCGAACGTACCCTGCCCAATCTGCTCGGTGCGAGTACGACCCCCTACGCGGTCTCTCGCCTCGACCACGAGAACTGACGCGCCCTCGGCGCGCAGCTTGCGCGCGGCACAAAGCCCCGAGAGTCCTGCGCCCACGACCACGACGTCCGTCCGGTCTCCCATGCGTTCGGTTATAGTACGCGCAGGGGCGACTACTCAATTTTGGTGATTCTGGCGCGCCGCCTGTGCCCAGACCTGCGACGTTCCTGGAGCTGGAATGACTCGTTCACCACGAAGATCTCGTGCGCATCGGGCAGTGTGAAGACATGCACAGGGGACCGAGGCAGAAGACGCGGATCTGCCCGCGTGTCGATTTCGACCGCGTACTCTGTGCCTGGAACACCCCAGCGTGAGATCTGCGCTACGCCAAGCTGATTCGTTCGTCCCACATTGTTGCCGTCGATGAAGACCGGTAGGTCCGGGCCGTTCCTGGCTGTCACGATGAACACTGCCAAGCGTTGTAGCGGCTTGCACTTCAGGGTCACTTGGATGGTCCTCGGAGCGGCCTCCTCGAGCCTTTCGAACTTGCGCACGCGTATACTCTTGGCATCCTCGGTGGCTTGATGGCCTTTCGGGCATTGCTGTTCGATCTGAAGTCTCGCTCCCGGAATGGCGAGAATCTCGGCTCGCACCGACCCATTTGCGTCGGTCTTACCGATCGACTTGCCGTCCACCAACACATTCACGCCTTCGAGTGGAAGACCGGGATCCGACTCGACGATGAATACGATCGAGAAGGGTCTGTCCACGCTACGGCTGTCGGCGCAGGACACGAGTGTCAACACACTTGCAAGAGCGATGGTCCACTTGCTCACGGACATCCAACGTTGGTGAGGGAAAGCGAACGCTCGCAACGCAACTTCGACTGGAGGACTAGGACGAGATCGCGGAACACGGCTTCCCCGGGAAGTGCCTGCGCGAGTGCTCGATAGTGGTTCAACGCAGCTTCGAAGTCATTGGCACGAATCAAGGCCGCACCGACGCTCTCCAACCGATCTCTTCTAGCTTCCAGCGTCTCTTGACTCATCGAGTTGGGGTCCGAGGCAGGCTCGATCTGGCGCGGGACTCGTTCTTGTGGAGGGCTGGCGTCGTGGTTCGGAGGAGGCGATTCGGTGTTCCCAAACCCGCTTATCGACTTCCGGATGGATTCAGCGATGCGCCACTGTTGATATCCCACGAAGGTCAGCCCCGCGACTAGACCGAAAACCACGATGCCTTCAGCGCACCTGCGAAGTCGGAGCTTGCGGCCGACGGACGAAGCGCAACGCGATGCACGCGCGTTTCTGTCAGCAACGGGCCAGGACGGACCGCGTTCGCCGCTGAGCTCGGCTAAGGAGCAATCGAGGTTGGCGTTTCGAGTTTCGACCAAGGTTCTGTCCTCGTCGATCTCCGGAATCAGAAGAGTGGGTGGCTCGCTCATGTGATCGCTCGCAAAGACTGGCTTTCGAACGCATAACGAATCTCATAGCCGTGGCTTTCATCGTATCCGAGGACCTCTGCGACATGCGAGACACGGCGCGACCCATCT
>DASRZF010000434.1:0-6326 GCA_035686645.1 Polyangiales bacterium | reverse complement strand
CTCCCATCGTCTGGGCGTTCTTGAAGGCGCAGCTCGGGCCTTCTTACGCAGGGTTCAACGAGGACCTGAAGCGGCGCGTCGAAGGCGCCTGATGAGCGTATGATGGCGGACGTCCGGTTTCCATCGAACCTCGACGAGCTCACGCCCGAGGTGCTGACGGTCTTGCTCAGCGAGCAGCGACCGGGGGCGCGCGTCGCGAATCTGCGCGTCTTGCGGAGCGCGAGTCGCGGCGATGGGGTTGCGTCCACTGCGGATCGCGTTGCGCTCGAGCTCGACTATGAGTCCGACGTCGGGCTGCCGTCACGGATGTTGCTCAAGACGGTGCTGCTTCACCGGAGCTTGCGATTTGGCGCGTCGTCCATTCAGTGGACGGGCAGGCTGTTCCGGCTGCTCGGCGCGCTTCCGTTCGGGTCGCGTGTTCGTCCGGCGGTGTTTTCGCTCATGGGCGCGTACCAGCGGCGTTTTCCGCAGGCACCGGATGCGATGTACCTCAACGAGGTTCGGTTCTACCGTGAGATTCGGCCGCTGCTTTCGATCGAGGCCCCTCAGTGCTTCGGCAGCCTCTTCGACGTGAAGCGTCGAAGCTTTGGGGTGCTGATGGAGGATCTCACTCTCCGCGGGGCTCGGTTTCCGAATGCGCTCGATGGCGTTGGCATCGAGGAGATACGGGGCTTGATCGAGACCTTAGCAGCGCTGCACGCGCGGTTCTGGGAGAGCGCGGAATTGCAGTCGCGGCTTCGGTGGCTCGCCACACCGGTGTCGGGCGGCATGTATCCGGTGTTCCAGGCCCTCGGGCTCGACCTCATTCGGAACCAGGTGGAAACCAATCCTTACAAGGCGGCGCTGATCGAGCCGCTCGGTAAGACGGTGGACGAGCTTTGGAGCGCACTTTGGAAGGCGCAGGCGATCTTGTCGACGGGGCCGCAGACCTTGCTGCATGGAGACCCGCACATCGCCAATACGTATCTTCTGCCCGAGGGCCCGGGTGGGTTTCTCGACTGGCAGCTCGTCATCAAAGGACGCTGGGCGCACGACCTGACCTATCTGATGATCACCGGGCTCTCAACGGATGAGCGCCGCGCGCACGAGCGGGAGCTCATCGCGTTCTACCTTGACGCGCTTCGACGAGAGGGGGTCGAGACGCCGCCCGCGCCGGACGAGGCCTGGCTGCGATACAGGCAAGCAGCGATCTGGGGACTCGTGATCGGATGGCTCATCACACCGACGGAGAACTACGGCGAAGCGATCACGGCGGCCAATCTCGCGCGGCTCGTCGCGGCCGTCGAGGACCTAGAAACCTTGAAAGCGCTTGGCTGAGCCTCCGCAGGGATGGCGCGCGACCGGGTCGGAGGCCATAGAAGAGTCTATGCAACGACACGTTCCCTTGTCCGGCCAGCCCAACTTCCGGGACCTCGGTGGTTACGAAGCCAGCGATGGGCGCACGGTGAAGTGGGGGCTCGTGTTTCGGTCCGGTGAGCTCAGTCAGCTGAGCGAGGCGGACGTGGAGAAGCTCGGCGCGCTGGGGATCCGAGGCGTCGTCGATCTGCGATCGCCACAAGAAGTGTCGGCGAGGGGGGGTGGTAGATTGCCGCGGGGCGCAACGCTCTTCCCGATGCCGATCGCGTCGAGTGACATGTTCGCCAAGCTGATTCCGATGTTCTTGAAGGGGGATTTCTCCGAAGTGCCGACGGACCTGCTCGATCGCGTGAACCGGATGTTGGTGCGCGATTTTACCGAGCCGTATAGCGGCTTGCTCCGAACACTGAGTGATCCCGGGAATCGGCCGCTCGTGTTTCATTGCACACAGGGCAAGGACCGGGCGGGGTTTGGCGCGGCGATGGTTTTGTCGGCGCTTGGCGTGCCTTGGGAAACGGTTGTGGAGGATTACCTTCTGTCCAATCACTTTCGGAAGGAAGAAAACGAGAAGATGCTCGGGATGATTCGGGCTTTTGCGGCGAGTCGCGGCGGACCGGAGGGTGAAGAAATTGCGCTTTCACGCGTCGAAGGGCTCATGTACGTGAAAGAGCAAAGCCTTCAGGCCGCGCACCGTGAGATAGTGGAACGGCACGGGAGCGTCGCCGGGTTTCTGACGGAGGGGCTGGGATTTTCTGCGGAGGCGCTTGCTCGCTTGCGCGATGAGCTGTTGGAGTAGGAAGTGTACGAACTAGCGAGGAAGTCTTGGTTGGTGTTCGTGTTGGCTTCGGCGTGCTTGCTGGTCGAAGGCTCCCGTGCGCCGCATGCGGGCGCCGAAGGGAAGACGGTCATTCGGTACGCGACGATCGCGCCTGGAGGATCGTCGTTCGGGAAGGTACTCAAAGCTTGGGGGCGGACGCTCAGCGAGGAGACCGAGGGGCGAGTCGAGCTTCGATATTACTCGGGCGGAAGTCAGGGCGACGAACGGGATTTTGTTCGGAAGATGCGCGCGGGGCAGATGGACGCGGCCGGGGTGACCACGATTGGGCTCGGCATCATGGTGCGGCAGGCGCTGGTGTTGTCGGCGCCGGGAGTCATCGAGGACTACGAGCAACTGGCAGGCGTGCGGGAGAAGATGGACGGTCGCTTCGAGGCGATGTTCGACGAAGCGGGGTTCGTCTTGCTGGCTTGGGCGGACGCGGGGCGGGGACGGATCATGTCGACGATGCCGATCCGGAGGCCCGACGACTTGAAGTCGGCGCGGCCCTGGGCGTGGAAGGATGACCCGATCTTTTCGGAATTTTTGAAGGTTGTTGGCGCGAATGCGGTGCGGCTGGGTGTGCCGGAGGTTTACGGGGCCTTGCAGACCAAGATGGTGGACGTGGTGCCGGCGTCGCCGATCGCTGCGGTTGCGCTCCAGTGGTACACGAAGCTCAAGTACATGTCGAAGGAGAGCTTTGGGATCATTCTCGGCGCGTCGGTGGTGAAGAAGGAGAAGTTCGAGCAGCTTTCTCCTGAGGACCAGGCGGTGCTGCGGGACACGGCGAAGCGCGCGGGGGCGGCGCTCGACAAAGTCGTGCGGCGGGATGATGCGAAGGCTTACGACGTTTTGCTCAAGCGTGGGATCGAGCTGGTCGACACCGGGCCTTACCGTGCGGAATGGGACAAGGCTGCCGCCGAGACGCGCGAGCGGCTGACAGGTCGGATTTTCAGTAAGAGCTTGCTGGCCGAGGTGGAGGCCGCAGCCAAGGGGACCGGGCCCTAACGCGCGCGCCCGGCTCCGGGGGGCATCTCAACTGAACCCCGCGAATCCCAACCTGGGATGATCCAACCCGGTCCCCCAACCTGGGACGATCCAGCCTTAACCTGGGAAGTTGGTCCGGGCATCTTCAGCAAGACCCTCTTGGCGGGAGTCGAGGCCGCCGCCAATGGCAACTAGCTACGGCGCATGCGGGAACGCCTGAAGTCCATACGAGGGCGACGCGTTCAAGAAGACCCCGGGGCGGCACTTCATCAGCACCGGCTCGAACTCCACGTCTTCGGTCTGGCAACGGAGGGCCTCGTCGGGGTAGGTCGCAGGCGGGTACTCGGCGAGGAAGTCGTCGTAGAGATCGGACGGGTTCTCGACGCACGACGCGCTGAGCGTGTAGTCGCCGGGGTCGACGTTGAGCAGGAGGACGCCGCCATCGAGCGAAGAGTAGCTCCGCGTCGGATCCGGCAACACCTCGTCGTTGAAGTACATGGGGCCGTATTCGGCGTTGTTCGCCGGAGCGACGGAGAGGACCGCGCCCGCTTCACCATGGGGACCAGGGTCGCCGATCGTTTTGCCGTAGCGGGTGAACGTGCTGACCATCTGACACTTCTCCACATCAATCCCTTCGATGATCCCTCCTTCGACCAGGCCGTCCTCGATCTGGCCAAAGAGAAAGTTGGTCGGAATCTGAAAGGTGAGGTCATCGATGTCCGAATCGGGAATCGTGAACGTCTTCGTATAGGTGAGCGGGTGGTCATCGTGCTGGAGCACGAACGTTGCTTGCGAGCCGACCGGGATGCCTTCGATGGTGAACTCGCCCTCGTCGTTCGACTCGGTGCTGAGCTCGGGCATTTCGAGGATCGACACAGTTGCGCCCTTGATTCGACCGTAGGGCAACCCGGGAAGCTCGAACGCCCAGGCGATGCCGCCAACCGAAACGGCGGAGCCGGTGCTGCCACCCATTCCACCTTCGCCGCCCTGACCGCCGCCGTCCGAGCTGGAGCAACCCGCAACGGCGAGCATGCCGCCGAGAATCAGTCTCAGGATCAAGTCAAAACCTCTCATGCCTAGCCTCCAAGGCCTGCGGCGTAGCAACGTTTCGAAAAACGCGCCAGTGGTCACGAAAACGAAAACGGGCCAGTGCACGAATCAGACCGGGGCGTTTCCGGAGACGCGGCTGCCTGGGACGCTGGGCCCTCATCAACCTGGGAAGGTGCTTGCTTTGGGAAGGACGGGCTGCGGGGTGCAATTGAAAACGTGCCGGGCGCATGATGCACGCCGGCACGTTCTTGGTTCGCCCGTCCTGTGAGAGACAGGATGTGTGATTCTAGGCGTTACTCGAAGCTCGAGAGGTCGGGAAGCTCGTCGAGGTTCGGCTGCAACGCGATCTCGATGCGACGGTTCTTTGCCCGGCCTTCCGCGGTGTCGTTCGACTCGACGGGCTGGGTGTCGGCGTACGCGGCGGCCGAGATTCGGTTCCCAGGAACGCCGTACTCGATCAGAAGCTCACCCACATCGATCGCGCGTGCACCCGAAAGCTCCCAGTTCGAGGGGAAGCGTGCGGTGCGAATCGGCTTGTTGTCGGTGTGACCGCCCACCTGGAACTCGCGCCCCTTGATGCTCGCGAGCACCGGGCCGAGCTCCGCAAGAACACGAACTCCGTCCGTCTTGAGCTTCGCGCTGCCGCTCGCGAAGAGAACCGCCTCGGGAAGCTCGATGACCATCTTATTGCGGACGATACGAACGTTGAGCTTGCCGGAGTCGATCATCGACTTCAGTTGCTTGAGCATCGAGTTGTACTCGGCGAGACGGTTGGCAGCGCGCTCCTCGCGTGCAGCGGCCTCAGCGAGGGCAGCTTCCATGGCGTTAATTTCGCCGGTGTAACCCTTGACGAGCTTATTGAGGTTCTCGCGATCCTTCTTGCACTGCTCGAGCGAGGTGCCGGTCGCTTGACCCTGCTCCATCAGCTCCGCGATGCGCGCGTCCTTCGCCCTCAGCTCGTCCTTCTTACAACCTGCCGTCAGCATCAGGCTGACAGCCAACAACAGTACCCAGCTTGCTTTGTGCATATACCCCTCCAAAAAGGATTATTTCCAATAGGGTCGCGCACCTTATCAAAGGGCCGGGGCAAGGCAAGCTCTTCCAACGCTAGATCGCGGATGCACGCAAACTGTGCGCCGACCGCAGGTGGCTAGATTGGTTCGTCTTAGGCGGAATCGGCCGGTATCTTGGTAGGCCGGAGATTAGGTCCTGCAAGATTGGAGCAGGCGGGGCGTCCGCTCAGCCCTTGGGGATTTCGCCGCGGCGAAGCTGCCGGTACATAACCAACCCGTTGCGCAGAATCTGAATCGCTTCGTCGCGCTCTTGCATGCCTTCGACGACCACCTCTTTGTTCTCGAGCGCTTTGTAGTCCTCGAAGAAGCGCTGGATTTCACGGAGCTTGTGTTCGGGAATGTCCTCGAGCTCCTTGAGTCCTTGGTAGACCGGGTCGTTTACGCTAACGGCAATGATCTTGTCGTCGATGCCCTTGTCGTCCCGCATGCGCATGACGCCGATGGCGCGGGCGTTCATGATCGTGAGCGGCACTACCGCTTCTTGGCCGAGGACGAGAGCGTCGAGCGGGTCGCCGTCGTCGCAAAAGCTTCGGGGGACGAAGCCGTAGTTCGCCGGATAGTGCACCGCGCTGAAGAGCACACGGTCCAGCCTCAGTAGGCCACTCTCCTTGTCGAGCTCGTACTTGTTCTTGCTCCCCATCGGAACCTCGATGACTACGGGGAACACGGTCTCGAGCTGATCTTCATCTATGTAGACGTCGTGCCAGGGGTGCATCGCGTTCTTCTTGCGGCGGAGGGCAGTCGGGTTTCCGGATAGCTGGAGTGGGCCGGAGCATAGCACCTGGGCGCCCCACGCGAATCCGAAAACCCGCGACCGACGCCACCCCAAACCCGATCTTCCCAGGTTAGTGACGCACCCGCAGCGGGACTAGCCCTAGAATTCAACTCGAACTTTCCGAGGTTCGTTCCTGGACAACAGTTCGGGGTACTGACCGAAAAACTCGGCATGACCTTGCCCCGGTGCGTGCTCCCAAACACCACCTATCTCGTGACGCGACGATGTATTGGCCGGCGATTTCTGCTTCGTCCGGATCGCTCCATCAATA
>DASRZF010000433.1:0-6078 GCA_035686645.1 Polyangiales bacterium | reverse complement strand
ATGCGATGAATAGTACGGTCACCCATCTTGAAGACTACGACACCGAACAGCAGTTCGAGGCAGTCGTGGTGTCAAGCGAGCGAATCACGGCGGAGGCCTCCGGCATCGAGGTCCGAGAGATCACGCTAGACGTGAATAAACCCGACTTCGAATTCATACTCGGCCAAAGCATCGGTGTGCTCGCGCCCGGCAGCAAGGCGTTTGGACAGAAGCACCACTTCCGCCTCTACAGCGTGGCCGACCTTCCCGAACGCGGAGGCAGCGGCCTTCCGCGGATCAAGATCGTCGTACGCCGAGCGAGCTATGTGGACAAGTACAGCGGCGAGGAATACCCGGGCGTCGCGAGCAACTACCTCTGCGATCTGGCGCCTGGCGACCGCATCACGATGTCGGGTCCGTACGGCCTCGCGTTCAAGTTGCCCGAAGAGATGGACGCAAACCTGATCCTCATCGGGACGGGCACCGGGATCGCCCCGTTCAGGGCATTCATCAAACACCTGTACAAGAACGTCCCAGATTGGAAAGGGACGGTGACGCTCTTCTATGGCGCCCAAAGCGGGCTCGAGCTTCTCTACATGAACGACGAGAGGGACGATTTCGCCCAGTACTACGACCGCGAGACCTTCCAGGCGTTCAAGGCGCTCAGTCCCCGACCCTCCTGGGCTGCTCCGATCGATTGGGACGGCGCCCTCGCCGAGCGCGGCGCAGAGCTCTGGAGGCTCCTCGAGCAACCCAACACGTACGTCTATGTCGCCGGCCTCGAGAAGATGCGCGGCGAGCTCGACAAAGCTTTCAAAGAGATCGCCGGCTCCGCGCAGAAGTGGGCCCGCCGCAAGGCCGAGCTCAGCGCCGGCGGCCGCTGGGTGGAGCTCCTCTACTGAGGGCTATCGTTTCGAACGGGCGTCACCGCGACGTGGGGCTCCAGCCTTTGCGGGCCAACTCGAAACCCCCGAACTCGAACGCCGGCGACACCGTGCACCCAACGAGCGTCCAGTCGCCCAGTGAGCAGGCCGCCTGCCACGCGTTCGGCGGTACGATGATCTGCGGTCGCTCCCCGGCCACGATGTCTGGACCAAGCACCTGAAACACCACTTCGGCTCCCTCGACGTGCGTGAGAAGCTCCAGAGGCGAACCCGCGTAGAAGTGCCAGGCCTCGGCTGCGTCGACTCGATGCCAGTGCGATCGCTCTTCAGCCTGGAGAAGATAGTAAATCGCCGTTCCCGATCCGCGTTCCTCGCCGTTTTCGTGCCGCCAGGTCTCCCTGTAATGGCCTCCCTCCGGATGGGGAACGAGCCCCAAAGCGGCAATGATTTCAGTTGGGTTCATCGAGCTCCCGGTTTCGCACGAGGAGATCGTACACCGCGGTCTCATTCCAAGCCATCGCGCTCGAGCTGTCCGCGTCGCTCGGGATGCTTTCGACGCCGAACTGGTGTATGCGATTCGTCTGCAGGAAGCGCCTTCTTTGGGCGGGAGGAAGAATGAGACCGGCACAGCTCTTTGGCGTAGCGATCGCTCTACTTACGACGCAGGCCCTCTTCGCGACGGCAGGCATGGCGCAAGAGGCTCAGTTCGACCGTACGGAGCTTCCGATCAAGGGACCCTGGTACCCGCCCATCACGACCCTCGATGCGCGCGATGCCAAGGCGCCGCCCGTCTTCCAAGTGACGGCGCCGAAAGACGCGCCGAACGTGGTCGTCATCCTGCTCGACGATCTCGGCTTTGGCGGGACTAGCGCCTTCGGCGGCGTCATCGAAACGCCGAACATCGATCACCTCGCCAGCCAGGGCCTGATGTACAATCAGTTCCACACGACGGCACTCTGTTCACCGACACGACAGGCCCTCAAGACGGGCCGCAACCATCACTCGGCCAATCAAGCGAAGATTACCGAAGTGGCGACGTCCTTCCCGGGCGCGACGGGCGTGCTGCCGAACGACGTCGCCGGCATCGGAGAGATGCTGCGGCTCAACGGCTACAGTACTGCCGCGTTTGGCAAGTGGCACGAGACGGCGGTCTGGGAGATCAGCCCCTCGGGGCCCTTTGCCCGCTGGCCGAACCTGCAGGGCTTCGACGAATTCTATGGCTTCCTCGGCGGCGAGACCAACCAGTGGGCGCCGGCCGTCTACCACAACTTCAATCGTATCGAGACCCCGGACGATCCCAGTTATCACTTCATGAACGACATGGCGACGCGGGCCATCGACTGGATCCGTTTCCAGCAGGCGCTCACACCCGAAAGGCCATTCTTCGTCTACTTCGCGCCGGGCGCGGTGCACGCCCCGCACCACGTACCAAAGTCCTACATCGAGAAGCAGAAGGGCCGTTTCGACGAAGGCTGGGACGTGATCCGAAAGCGCATCTTCGAGCAGCAGAAGAAGCTTGGCATCATCCCACGCGGCACGAAGCTGGCGAAGAAGCCCGACTACATCAAGGACTGGAAGCGCCTCTCAGCCAAGGAAAAGAAACTCTTTGCGCGCCAGGCGGAGGTGTTTGCGGCTTACCTCGACATGACCGACCACGAGACAGGCCGGGTGATCCAGGCGATCGAGGATATGGGTGAGGTCGACAACACGCTCATCATCTACGTCATCGGCGACAATGGCACGAGCGCCGAAGGGCTGGCGAACGGTTTGTACAACGAGATGACGTACTTCAATAGCGAGCCCCGCGGCTCGGATGTCGACTTCATGCTGGAGCACTACGACGACTGGGGCGGCCCGACGACCTATCCGCACATGGCTGCCGGATGGGCGGTCGCTTTCGACGCGCCCTTCACCTGGACCAAACAAGTCGCCTCGAACTACGGCGGTACGCGCAACGGCATGATCATGCGCTGGCCGGATCGGATCAAAGCGAAAGGCGAGGTCCGCTCGCAATGGCACCACGTCATCGACGTGGTCCCGACCATCCTCGAAGCCGCCGGACTGCCCGAGCCGCGCATCGTCAACGGCACGCCGCAGCGGCCGATCGAGGGTGTGAGCATGGTCTATAGCTGGGACGACGCCCGATCGCCCAGTCGGCACCAAATCCAATACTTCGAGATGTTCGGCAATCGCGGCGTCTACTTCGATGGCTGGTTCGCAGGTACGGTGCACGTCGCGCCCTGGGGCAAAGTCGAGAACCGTTTCACGGAGGACGTCTGGGAGCTTTATCACGTGGAGGAGGACTTCAGCATGTCGAAGAACCTCGCGAAGAAGCACCCGGAGATCCTGACCGAGCTCCAGAAGGTGTTCCTAGCGGAGGCCATCAAGTACAAGGTATTGCCTCTCGACGACCGGCGGGAGGAGCTCTTCAATCCCAAGTTGGCCGGGCGACCCGACCTGATGTTTGGGCGGAAGAGCCTAACCCTCTACGCGGGCATGAACGGCCTCCTAGAAAACGATTTCATCAACATCAAGAACACATCTTTCGAGATCGTGGCCGAGATCGAGACGGGCGAGAAACCGGTGAACGGTGTGATCGTCGCGCAGGGCGGGCGCTTCGGTGGCTGGAGCCTCTACGTCAAGGACGGCAAGCCGGTCTTCATGTACAACTACCTCGGAATCGAGCGTTACACCGCGACCGGAAGCGCGACGCTGCCCAAGGGGAAATCGACCGTGAAGATGGATTTCGTTTACGATGGCGGCAAACCGGGAGCGGGTGGCACAGCCACCGTCTTCGTCAATGGCAAGTCCGTCGGCTCCGCCAAGGTCGCAAAGACCCAGTTCGCGGTCTTCTCTGCAGACGAAACGGCGGGCGTCGGGATCGACACGGAAACGCCGGTGTCAGAAGACTACACGCGCGCGAACAGCGCGTTCACGGGCACCATCGACAAGGTGACCATCCAACTCAAGTGAGCGGAAGACGCGGCGCGAGCTGTTGTTGCAGCGCCTCCGCGACGCGCTTTCCGTCGAGCGCGGCGCTCACGATTCCACCTGCGTAGCCGGCGCCTTCGCCAGAGGGATAAAGGCCTCGCACGTCGGGTGATTCGAGCGTGTCGTCCCTACGCGGGATACGGACTGGCGAGCTCGTTCGCGACTCGACACCCAAGAGGACGCCTGCGTGGCTGAGGAACCCCGGCATACGGCGGGCAAATTGAGTGAGTCCGCCGCGCAGCATCTCCGAGATGCGAACCCCACTGAAGTCCAGCACCTCGTCGAGACGCGTGGCCGTCAGCCCCGGCTTGTAGCTGCTCTTCGGAACCGTGCTCGAGCCGCGGCCGGCTAGGAAATCCTTCATCATCGTGGCCGGCGCTCGGAGATTTCCTCCACCGGCCTCGTAGGCGGCTCGTTCGAGCTCGCGCTGAAAGCGGATGCCTCCAAGTGGTCCATCGAACCCTTGAGCTTGCCAATCTGCCGGCTCGATCCCCGCTACGATGCCCGAGTTTGCAAAGGGGGAATCTCGCTTCGAGAGGCTCATGCCATTGACGACCTGAGCGCCGGCCTCTGTCGTGGCTGGAACGATCCAACCGCCCGGGCACATGCAGAACGTGAATACGCCGCGGTCCTCGACGCTCGTCGCCAATCGGTAGTACGCGCTCGGCAGCGCGGCATGACCCGCGTCGCGCCCGTATTGGATCTTGTTGATCAGCGCCTGCGGATGCTCGACGCGAACACCCATGGCAAACGCCTTGGGCTCTAGAGTCACGTCCATGGCGTCCAGCATCTCGTACACATCGCGTGCCGAATGCCCCGTTGCCAGAACGACCGCGTCCGCCTCGAAAGTACGCCCATCGGCAAGCTCGACCCCGCTCACCCTGCGATTGCCCCCCTGCCCTTCGACAAGGAGCCGTTCGAGCTTCGCCTCGAAGTGGATCTCCACCCCCACGGACTCGAGCCGCTCGCGCAGCGCGGTTACGACCTTGGGCAACTTGTTGCTTCCGATGTGCGGCCGGGCATCCTCTAGAATGGCTGCCGGAGCCCCGTGCAAGGCGAGGATCTCCAGCACGTCACGAACCGAGCCTCTCTTGTGCGCCCTCGTGTAGAGCTTGCCGTCGCTGTAGGTCCCCGCCCCGCCTTCACCGAAGCAGTAGTTGCTGTCGGGATCTACTTTGCCCTCACGATTGAGGAGCGCGATGTCACGGCGCCGGGGCTGGACTCGCTTGCCGCGGTCGATGATCCTGCTGGCGATGCCGTGCCGCGCCAGCTCGTACGCGCAGAAGAGACCTGCCGGCCCCGACCCTACGATCACCACCCGTGAGGGGAGACTAACTTCTCGGGGATGCGGAAGCGCCCATTCTTCGGCAGGGGCCTGCGGACCCAGTCCGAACAGGACTTGAATATGGACGCCCTTTCCGCGTGCATCGATGGCGCGGCGCAAGACGTGAAGCTCCGGCAAGTCTTCGAGCGGCACCCCGAGCTTCTTGGCAGCGAGCTTACGCATCGCCTCGGGACTCTGGGATTCATCGAGTGTGAGTCGAAGCTCGAAAGTGACGTCGGTGGGCACGGTGTTCTGACAGCTGATAGCATACGCGCGAAAGATGGGTGCTGTGAAACGTTTCAGCCTTCGCTTATGCAAGTTGGCAGCCGTGACGACTCTTTGGATGCTCATCGCTTGGCCGGCAATCGCGGCTGCCTCGGGCCAGGCTGAGCCCCCAACGATCGTTTTCCCCCCGAGCCTCGACGGCTATGGAGATGCCGGCTTCACCAGCCTCGGGGCCATCCTTCGAAACCGCGTCGAGAAAGTGCCCTTCAACCTCTGGGCCACTATGCTGTTCATCGGCGCCATCCTCCATACCTTTGGAACGCACCGGTTTCGGCACATTTCGCACGTCCTCGAGCAGCGTCACGACGCGAAAATTCGCGCCGGCGAAACGCGAAACCGTGTGTCGGCGCTTGCACGCGTATTCCACTTCCTCGGCGAACCCGAAGTGGTCTTTGCGCTCTGGACGGTTCCGCTATTTTTCACAATCGATCTCTTCTACGATCAAGCCACCGCCGCTTCCTACATCAACGATGGTGTGAACTTCACGGAGGCTGTGTTCGTCGTGGTGATCATGACCATCGCGTCGACGAGACCAATTCTGGAATTGGCCGAGGGTGCCATGCGCCAGCTTGCGAGGCTGGGCGGCGAAACCCCGGTCGCATGGTGGTTGGTCTT
>DASRZF010000432.1:0-15416 GCA_035686645.1 Polyangiales bacterium | reverse complement strand
ACGGATTCGACTGGGCACCCGCGCAGAGCGGCTACTGGATCAGCTCCCAAAACGGCTGGACGGCGCGCCAAACGAAGGACTGCGCCTTCAACGACCAAGCGATCTATTGCTTCGAGCAGCCTGCTTCCAATCAGTAGCCGAGGTCGAGCTCCGGCACTCAGTCGAAGGTCGAGCCTTGCCCGAATCGCCTAGTTGTCCGGTTCGGACGACGGCGGCTCGGCGGGCTCCTCCGGAGTAGGATCCGGAGGTGGCGGCGGAGGCGCAGGCTCGCCGTATTCGTCGAGCAACTTCCTCTTGAGCTTGTCGAGCAACATGCGCTCGATGTAGCTCGGCATCGCCGGGATCTGGACCACCACTCGAATCGGACCGCCGCCCTGGTCTTGGATTCGGACGAGCTCGACACTGCCCGGGTACAGGCGGCCGTCGTCCCGATAGTCGAATAGGAAGTAGCCGACCGTCTCATCCCGGTCCTTGATCGGATAGCCCTGGTCGACGCGAATCAATCGAACTGCGGCGCCCCAGACCTGATCGTAGCTATGGCGGAAGTCCTCGGTCTTCTTCGCCTGGCCAGTAGCCGGCAGGAAGAGCACAATCGTCAATACTGTCGCGGCCCAGAGCTTCATCGCTTCCCTACGCTACCGAAGCGCTCGGCGCCGTCCAGAAAAGCGCATGGGTCGGGGCGATCCGAGCCGATGCGGTTCCTATTCGCTAGGCTTCGCGGCAAGCTTCTCGACGAGGGGCATCAATTTGTCGCGCGTGTTCAGCGACGGGTCCTCGATGACACGGTCGAGTAGCGCTCGAAGGATTTCGCCAACGCGCGGCCCGGCGCCCCCTTCCAGGTGTTCGATGACGTCTTGACCGCCCACCGCAAGGTCCTGGGTGCTCAGCGCATCGCCCTCTTCGATCGATTGTTCGATCCGAGTGCGGAGCTCTTTCAGTGCCGCCAGCTCTTCGTCCACGTGACGTCCTTTTCCGAGTGCATCCGCTTTCCCGAGGCGAAGAAGTGGCTCGACCCTGTCGGCCCCGACCCGCTTGATGAATCGCCGCACCGCAGCATCGGTCCACTCGCTGCTGTAACAGATCAGGTGATGTCGGATGAGACTCACGACGAGCTCGCGCTCCTGATTCGAGAATCGGTAGTCGCGTAGCCAGCGCTCCGCCATGTCAGCGCCGACTTTCTCGTGGTGATAGAAGGTCCAGTCGCCGGTCTTCTCGGACTTGGCGCGCGTACGGGGTTTCGCCACGTCGTGAAGCAGTGCGGCGATTCGTTCGACCGGGTCTGCCGCCGATTCGTCGAGGACACGCATGGTATGCCCCCAGACATCGTACGCATGCCACTGGTTCTGTTCGCAGCCCACTTGCTCGAGGAGCTCTGGGTACGTGACCTCCAAGATTCCTGTGCGCCGCATGACCTCGAACGCGCGAGAAGGCACGGGGGCTTTCATCGTCTTCAACCACTCCTCGCGGACTCGTTCGGGACTCACCTTTCGAAACGTGTCGAGTGCACCACGGAACGCGGCCTCGGTGTCTTCTTCGAGCTCGAAGTCGAGGGTGGCCACGAAGCGTGCACCCCGGAGAATGCGAAGGCCGTCTTCGCGGAAGCGCTCGTTGGGATTTCCGACCGCGCGCAAGACCTTGCCCCGCATGTCGTCCAAGCCATTGAACGGATCGGCTAGACGGCCGTCGACGGGATCGTAGGCGATGGCGTTGACGGTGAAGTCCCGACGCGCGAGGTCCCGGTCGATGTCCTCGACGAAAACCACGTTGTCGGGTCGTCGACCGTCACTGTAGGCGCCCTCTCCGCGCAGTGTCGTGATCTCGTAGGCCCCGCCTTTCCAGAGCACCGTCACCGTCCCGTGATCGACCCCGGTAGGAATCACCCTGCGGAAGGTTTTCTGAACCTTTTCGGGCAGTGCGGTGGTCGCCACGTCCCAGTCGTTGACGTTTTGCCCACGTAAGGTGTCCCGGACACAGCCTCCTACGACCCAGGCGCGCTCCCCCGCATTGCGGAGCTCCTTACAAATTTCGAGCACCGGCATGGCGATCTGCTGGCGGAGTATTCGATGTGGCACCTTGCCTCGATAACCTTAGGTACAAACCAACGCAATTGGCCTGGGAGTCCAACGAGGCTACAATCGAAAGTCTGCCCTCCGCCCCCCCGAAAATCGAATGACAAGAATCTGGAAGCCCTTACTTGGTTTGGTGGTCGTTTTGGCGGCCTTCACCGTCTCTTTCGGCTGGCCCGTCGAGAACGGCCTCCAAATCGACATCGACACCTCACCGAGGGCGCAGGCGGCACGGGAGAAGACGCCCTGGGACCTGAAGAAACTCCAGGTGATGAACCGTGTGATTCACCAGGTCAACGAGGACTACGTCGATCCGAAGCGTGTAGATCACCAAAAGATGATGCTGGCCGGCCTCGATGCCATTCAAAGGGACGTCGCTCCGGTCCTGGTGTACTACGAAGACGGCGCGGACACTCTCAGAATCCAGGTCAACAGCGCGGAGAGCGAGTTTGCGGTCAAAGACGTGACGAGCCCTTGGGCGCTTTCGGGACGATTCAGGGATGTGTTCTCCTTTCTCCAGGAGCAGCTGAAGAACGAAGAAGACATCGAGCTCAACGAGGTGGAGTACACGGCCGTCAACGGAATGCTCCGCACGCTCGACCCGCACACCGTCCTGCTACCTCCCGAACACTTCAAAGAGATGCAGACCAGCACCCGCGGCGAGTTCGGTGGCTTGGGAATCGTCATTTCGATTCGAGATGGGCATCTCACGGTGATCAGGCCCATCGAAAACACGCCTGCGTCGAGGGCTGGATTGCAGCGAAACGACCGGATCGTCAAAATCGAGGACGAGTCCACGCTCAACATGCCGCTTCAGGAGGCCGTCAATCGCTTGCGCGGCAAGCCTGGCTCCAAAGTCACCATCTTCGTTCGGCGCCAGAGCAAGGCGGGCGACTGGGCTGCTCCCCGACGCGTTCCGCTCACGCGAGAGAACATCCCCGTGCCCTCGATCGAGCACAGGATGCTTCGAGATGGCGTCGGCTACATTCGAATCAAGAACTTCCAGGGGAACACGACGGACGATCTCCGTCAGGCGCTAGGGTCCTTGCACAAAAAGCGCATGGTCGGGCTCGTCCTCGATCTGCGGGACAATCCGGGCGGTCTTCTCGATCAGGCCGTGCAGGTTGCCGACACGTTTCTCGAGGAAGGACCGATCGTCACCACGTCCTCCCAAGATCCGCGGGAGCGCACCGAGGAGTACGCCGAACGAGCGGGGACTGAGCCCGACTATCCAATCGTGTTGCTGATCAACAGTCAGAGCGCGTCGGCGAGCGAAATCGTCGCAGGAGCGCTCAAGAACCACGACCGGGCACTGATCATCGGCGAGACGAGCTTCGGAAAGGGCTCGGTTCAAGTTCTCTATCCGCTCCAAGACAGCTCTGCGCTCAAGCTCACCGTCGCGCAGTACCTCACTCCCGGCGACGTCTCGATCCAGGGCGTCGGAATCGTTCCCGACATCGCGATCAACCCGATGACCGTCGACCAAGAGGTCATGGACCTCAAAGTCGACGCGCTTTTCCGTCGGGAGGTCGATCTCGAAGCGCACCTCACGCACGCAAGCGCAACCGATTCGCAAAAGCCCGCAGTGGTCATGGGCTACTACCTCAACGCCGACCTACGCAAGCGTTTGATGGAGGCCGAGCCCGGCGAAGAGGAAAACGAAGACCAGGAAGCTTTCCTGATTCGGTTTTCGCGCAGCCTCGTGCTTAACGCCAAGTCACCGAGTCGACCGCAGCTACTGCGTAGCGCGAAACCGATCATCGAGCGTGTTCAGCAACAGGAAACCGAGAAGGTTGCACGCGATCTCAAGAAGCTCGGTATCGACTGGAGCGTTGGCGCCGACAACGGACCGAGCAAGGTGCGGGTCAAGGCAACGACTAGCTCTGGTGATCAGCCCACACGCGCGGGCGATCCACTTTCTCTACGCGTCGAGGTCACCAACGAAGGTGGCCAGACTTTGTATCAGCTCGCCGCGGCCACGCGCAGCGACAATCCTTGGTTCGATCGGCGAGAGCTCGTGTTTGGCAAGCTCGCGCCCGGCGAGACGCGTTCCTGGACCACGACGTTGGGGAACTGCACGACCGAGGACGAGAAACGGGTGTGTCGAGTGCCGCGCAGCATGATGGACCGCGCCGATGCGATCGTCGTCGAATTCGAAGAGGCGCACGGTCACGTGCCCGAGCCCGCTGAGGTCCGGACGGTGATCCGCGCCCTCCCCGAGCCGCGTTTCGCGTACGGCCTACAAATCGCAGACAACCTCAACGGGAACGGCGATGGCCGCGTGCAGCCGGGCGAGGAGGTCACCCTCTACTTCACAGTGAAGAACGTGAGCGACGTCGACAGTTTCGAGGTGCAGGCCAACGTACAGAACAAGAGCGGAGCCGGTGTTTTGCTTCACGATGGGCGGTTCCGTAGAGATTCGATTCCGGCGGGCGAATCCTGGGTCGTGCCCTTCACTTTCCAGGTTCTTCCCGATTTCAAACAGACAGAAGCAGCCCTGGCTTTGAGCGTCATCGACACCGAGATCGGCACGGGCACGGGGCAGAAGATCAAGGTACCAATCTATCGTGAGGACCTTGCGGTGCGGGCCCTTCCCGCCAAGCGCGTGGTGAGCCTCGAGGCTGGAACCGAGGTCCGTGAGTGGCCTGATAGCAATGCTCCCCTAGTGGCCATCGTGCAAAAGCCGACCCGCTTGCTGCATACGGCCAGCAGCGGATCGTTTGAGCGCGTCAACTTGGGCGGGGGGCGACCGGGCTGGGTCGCCGCTGCTGCGATCGCGCCGGCTCAAGGCCAAGTCGCGCAGGAGCCTGGGCTCGAGTGGGTGACCGTGAACGCCTCGCCTGAAATCGACTTGGCGCCGCTCGGTACCTTCGTCACCAGCGAGGATGCGGTCCGGATTCAAGGGAAGGCCACCGACGGACAGCGGGTGCGCGACCTCTACATCTCGACGAGCCGGCACAAGGTCTACTACGAGTCGAACCAGGGCAGCGCCAACCCGAAGGAGCTCGACTTCGATGCCGAGGTTCCGCTTCATCCCGGTATGAATTCCATCATGGTCGTGGCCCGCGAGGACAACGACTCCGTCTCGCGGCACTACTTCATGGTCCGAAGAGATGCCCCGGATGGCTCGCTCTTGGAGACCACTCAGTTCGAAGGCGCCCTGCTGAGTAACGGCGGCGGCCATCACTCGGCGCCCGAACGCTGAGCTAGACCGCTGAGAAGAATCCCGCGAAGCGCTCTGCGCCCTCGGGAAGCCTGCCGCCCGCCCGGATGTGCCGCCAGAGCAGCGGGAGCAGCCTGTCCACTGCGGTGGCGACGGGCACCAAGTGACCATCAATCTTCGAAAGCGTTCGAGGTTCAACCTCGATGACGCTGATTTTCGATAGTTTCCAGGCTATGCGGAGCGATTCAGATCCAAGTCCCTGCCGGGACTGAACCAGCCTCGACTCACCCTCGGTTTCGGTGCCCTCGAGGATGGCAGACTTCTCGATTCGGCTGTGCCTTTGGATGAGTCCCGCAATCCGTCGCTGTAGTGTCGGCTCTTCCTCGACGGCGATGAGCGCGAGCAGTGCCTGCGCCGGGTCGTTGCTGTCTTGCACGACCGCCTGGACAAGCGCTCCGCGCTCTGCTTCCGCCAGCTCAGCATACGCGAACGCGAGGGCGTCCAAGGCGCTCTGGTCATGCGGAACCTCATTGAGCAGGCTGGCGAACGGACCCAAACGCGGGCGATTCGCGCTTGCGATGCCTGGGCGGGACTCCGTCACAGCGCCGCTATACCCCCTGGCCGACGATTCCACCAGGTTCATCGTATGTAGTCAAACAACCTTCATTTGACCACATTGACCCTTTCGGCTAAAGGAAGTCCGTTCAGGAGTTGGCATGCAAGGATCCGAGTTCATCGCAGCACACGAAAAAATGGTCCACGGCCTCGCCCACCGCCTCCGGCGCGAGCTCTCGCTCAGCGGCGAGCTCGAGGATCTGATCGCCTTTGGCTTTGGCGGCCTGCTCGAGGCCCATCATCGCTTCGATCCCGGCCGCGGCGTTCAATTTCAGACCTTCGCGTACCACCGGGTCCGGGGCGCCATGTTGGATGGGGTGAGGAAGATGGCCCAGCTCCCGCGCCGGGCCCATGAGCGCCTCCAGGCGTCCTCTGAGAAGGTCCCTACGGCCGCGCCAGGCGCGTTCGACCGAGTGTTCATGCAGATGAGCGCCGGCCTCACCACCGGCACGGTGCTCCAGGGGCGCTTCGCAGAAGACAGCCCCGAAGCCTTGCTCCTCAAGAACGAGAGCATCTCCCGTCTTCTTGCGGCGCTGCCGAGGTTATCGCCCCGTCAGCGAATCCTGGTCCGTGGGTTCTATTTTGAAGGCCGGTCGATCGATTCGATGGCACGCGAGCTCGGGATTTCGAAGTCCTGGGCCAGCCGGCTGCACACGAGCGCGCTTCGCTCTCTTCGCGAGGCGATCGAATCGAGCGAAGCAAAATCCGGGCGGCCAGCCGAAATCTAGCTGTTCCCGGCAGGTTACGTGCGCAGCAGGCTGCGCGCTTGCCGCGCAAACGCGAAACCAATTACGCAGTTTGGGAAGGTGTGAGGATTTTGGGCTCAGCTGTGGCAAAACCGGTGCGGCCTTGTAAATTCCTGTGTAAAGTGTGCCTCGAATCGCAGCCTTTTGCTGCTTTCTTCGGATGGCACGCAAACTGCATCATCCTTGGCCAATATGGGGGCTAGCAGAACATTGGGGCCGAAGGCACAAGCGGTGGACAACCGCGGCATTCGGATTATCGCGAAGTCGGTTTACCGAGAGCTTCGAAACAGCGGCCACAGCCGCTCTGACATCGTTGCATTCACCAATGCTGTCCTCGAGCTCGTGACGACTGAGCTTCGTGACGCACAGGAAGCAGCGGAGTAGCAGTTCGCGCGCGACCTTCGCTCTGCTCAAAAGCGCAAACTATTCGAGCCTTTGGCTCCTTGACCAGGACTTGGCTCGCGCTACGTTCTGCCCTCGCTGACGGCGTATTCGAACCGCGTCGCGGCTGAGAGGGAGTCGAACGAATGGCTACGAAAGTCGGAATCAATGGCTTCGGACGAATTGGGCGCTGCGTAGCTCGAATCGTCGCTGAGCGCGGTGGGGACGTCGAGATCGTCGGAATCAACGATCTCACTAGCGCAGACATGCTCGCTCATCTCCTGGAGTGGGACTCGGTGCACGGGCACTTTTCCCACCCGGTCAAGGCCGAGGCTGACGCAATTTGGATCGGCGACCGACGGATCCCCGTCTCCGCTGAACGGGACCCGGCGAAGCTCAAGTGGAAAGAGCTCGGCGCCGAGGTCGTCCTCGAATGCACGGGCTTGTTTCGAACGAGGGAAAAGGCCGCTGCACATCTCGCGGCGGGCGCGGAGCGCGTGATCATCAGCGCACCCGGCAAGGGTGAGATCGATGGCACCTTCGTCGTCGGGATCAACAGCGACAAGTTCGACCCGGCCAAGGACCACGTCATCAGCTGCGCGTCGTGTACTACCAACTGCTTGGCGCCGCTCGTGAAGGTCCTCAACGACAGCTTTGGCATCGTAAAAGGGCACATGGTTACCGTGCACTCGTACACGAACGACCAGGGCCTTCTCGACCAACCGCACTCCGACAAGCGTCGTGCTCGCGCTGCCGCCGTCTCGATGATTCCCACTTCGACTGGCGCGGCAACGGCCATCGGCCTCGTCCTTCCCGAGCTCAAGGGCAAGCTCGACGGCACCGCGATTCGCGTGCCAACCCCAAATGTTTCGCTCACTTGCCTCACGGCACAGGTCGGTCGCAACACCGACCGTGAAGAGGTCAACCGCGCTCTCAAAGCGGCCGCAGAGGGCCCGCTCAAAGGCATTTTTTACTTCGAAGAGAGGCCCCTGGTTTCGCAAGATTTCATGGGTAACCCGCACTCATCGATTTGTGATGCGGCGCAGACCCAGGTGGTCGGCGGCGACCTGGTCGAAGTGCAGAGTTGGTACGACAACGAATGGGGCTTCTCGAACCGCATGGTCGATCTGGTGCGGATCGTTTCGAGCGCGGATTGAGCGCGTGTCTGAGCCGATCCGTTCAATCGAGGACCTGAGCCTCGAAAGTGTGACGACCTTCATTCGGGTCGATTTCAACGTCCCCATCAAAGACGGAGAGATCGGCGACGACACGCGGATTCGTGCGGCACTCCCAACGATTCGCTACGCACTCGAGCAAGGCGCCCGCGTCGTCCTGGCCTCGCACCTCGGCCGGCCCAAGGGCCAAGTCGTGCCAGGGCTTTCGCTCGAACCCGTCGCAGTGCGCCTCGCAGAGTTGCTCGAAGACGGCGAAGTGCGTCTCACCGACGACTGCATCGGAGACGGTGCGCGCAAGGTCGTTCAAGATCTGCGCGATGGACAGGTTGCGCTGCTCGAAAATTTGCGGTTCCACCCCGAAGAGAAGAGCAACGATGTGGACTTCGCGCGGGAGCTCGGAAGCGGCTGCACAGCTTACGTGAACGACGCTTTTGGTGCTGCGCATAGAGCGCACGCCTCGGTGAGCGCCCTCCCCGGTCTCATCGAAGAGCGCGCGGCAGGTTTTCTGATGCAGCGGGAGCTCGAGGCGCTCGACCGGCTTCGAACCGATGCACCTCGTCCATACATCGCGATCCTCGGCGGCGCGAAAGTCAGTGACAAGATCGGAGTCATGGAGGCCCTGCTCACGAAAGTCGATGCACTCCTGATCGGCGGTGCCATGGCCAATACGTTCCTCGCGGCTCGCGGATTCGACGTCGGGAAGAGCCTCTGCGAGCGCGACAAGCTCGCCCTCGCTCGAAGCCTCATGGCGGCGGCTGAGGAAAAGCGTGTCGACCTTCTGCTTCCGATCGACGTGCGCGTCGGTGAATCCACGGAATCCACCGAAGCACGAGTGACCGGCGTCGATGCGATCCCCGCGGATTCGATGGCGCTCGACATCGGCCCGGCAACCGAAAGGCTCTACCGAGAGCGCCTTCGCCGAGCGCTCGCGGTGTTCTGGAATGGGCCGATGGGCCTCTTCGAGAACGCGGCATTTGCCGAAGGCACCCTTGCCGTGGCCCGTGCAGCAGCGGATTGCCCCGGGTTCAGCGTGGTGGGCGGCGGAGACAGCGTGGCCGCAGTGAAACAGGCGAACCTCGCGAATCGCTTCGACCACGTGTCCACTGGCGGCGGTGCCTCGTTGGAGTATCTAGAGGGCCGGTCACTTCCAGGTGTGGAGGCTCTGAAGCCATGACGAAACGCAAACCGCTCATCGCTGGCAACTGGAAGCTGCACAACACGATCGCCGAATCGCAGGCCCTCGCCGGCGCGATTGCCGCGCATGTGGGGACTGGCTTGGCCTGCGATGTGGTCGTCGCGCCGGTCGCCACTTCGATCGCGGCCGTACGGGAGTCGGTCCGGGTCTCGGTGGTCGGCCTTTCCGCGCAGAACACCCATTGGGAAGATTCCGGCGCCTGGACCGGCGAGCTCAGCCCCGCTCTGCTGGTCGACGCGGGTTGTGGGTACTGCATCATCGGGCACTCGGAGCGCCGTCAGTTCTTCGGCGAAACCGACGCGGGTGTACGCAAGAAGGTCTCCGCGCTGCTCGTGCACAAAGTCGTGCCTATTCTCTGCGTCGGGGAGAGCCTCGAACAGCGTGAGGCTGGCGAGACGCTCAAGGTCGTCCTGGGCCAAGTCGAGGCCGCGACCGAGGGGCTGGATGCCGTCGCCCTCGCGCCGCTGGTCGTTGCGTATGAGCCGATCTGGGCGATCGGGACCGGCCGCACCGCAAAGGCGGAAGATGCCCAGGAGGTCCACCTTGCGATTCGTGGTCACCTTTCAGCCCTCAAAGGTAGATCCTGGGCGGATTCCGTTCGGATTCTGTATGGTGGGAGCGTGAAACCCAGCAACGCGCACGAGCTGCTCTCGCAGCCGGACGTCGATGGGGCGCTCGTGGGCGGCGCGTCCTTGTCAACCGACAACTTCATTCCAATTATCGATGCCGGCGTTCGCCGGGCGGAGAGCTGAGCTCATGTATACTTTCATTTCGATCGTTTATGTATTCGTGTGTCTTTTCCTCATCCTCGTCGTGCTCTTGCAGTCGGGCAAAGGCGGCGGTCTCGGATCGGCTTTTGGCGGTGGCGCGAGTCAGCAAATTTTCGGCGGCGCTGGCGCGGGCAATCTGCTCACCCGCCTGACGGCGGGGTTTGCTTTCACGTTCATGGCCCTTTCGGTCTGGCTCGCGTTCCTCTCCTCATCTGGTGAGCAGGCGCTCGACCGGGCGGTCCGCGAGCAAGCGGCCGCGCAGGAGGTCGCAGCGGAGGTCGAAGAGGAGGAGCTCGAAGAGGCGGTCGTCGGGGCTGAAGTCGAAGCTGAAATCGAAGCGGAGCTCGAGGCTGAAGAAGCCGCGGAAGAAACCGAAACGCCCGACAGCAAGTAGTCTCTCAGCGGCGGAGCATCGCTGCGCGCTCGAGCCAATCGCGACTTTCATCCTTCCGCTGCGCCTGCGCCAGCAGCTCTCCTCGCAATGCACAGAAGAGCGCTGCCTGTCGGTCGCGACCTAGGCTGTCGGCTAGGTCGAGCGCGCGGGTCATTTGATGGATGCCTCGGTCCCCGACCTGCGCCTCGACCGACAGCCTTCCGATGCGCTCATAGAGGTCCAGCGCCGTCTCTGCTTCGCTCGAGCCTCTGGTGGAGATCGACGCGAGTGCGAGCTCCAGGCGATCGAGCGCTTCGAAGAGAGCGCCGCGCATCTGGAGCGCCGTCGATGTGCGTACGAGGTATTCGGCGAAGGAACGCTCGGCTCGCGCAGCAGCGAGCTTGGGTCGGCCCCTCGCAAAGGCTGCGATGTCTCGATGCGTGGCCGGACCGTCGGCCCCTCGAAGGACGCAGCTGAGGTCCTGACCGAGCTCAGCGGCGCTCGGTCGGTGCTCCGGGTATTCGTTCAGCGCGCGCCCAAGGATCCGGAGAAGCGGCTCGGGTACCCCCGTGGAACGCAGGGACTCGCGTAAGCTGATGCCGAGCGCGAAGACGTCCGCGCGGCCGTCTACGGGCTCGCCGCGAACCTCCTCAGGTGCCGGATACGCATTCGAGGTGGTCCAGGCACTCGAGGTCCCGAAGCCAGTGACTTTCACGTCACCGTGGTCGCCGAGCACGATTCGACTTGGCGAGAGCCTTCGATGCACGACACCGAGGAGCTCGCCATCCACCGTTCGTTGGGAATGCGCGTAGCTCAGAGCCGCGGCCACTTCGCAGGCGACTCGCGCCGCGATGGACCAGGGCAGCCTTCCCGACTCGCGGAGGACCGCCTCGAGCGTGCGGCCAGGGACGTACTCGGTCGTGAGAACACATTGCCCATCGATGACGTCGAGATCGAGCACTTGAGCGATGTTTGCATGGGATAGAGACGCAGCCCGCTTGGCTTCCATCGTCACTTTTGCGATGAGTGCCGGAGCATGCTCGGGGCCCGCTCGAAACGTCCAGAGCACGACTTGTTTTTCAAACCCTTCGATGCCGATCATCTTCGCAAGATGCGCCTCGCCCGCCTCGGCAACGTCGAGACGGCGGACGAGTTGGTACTTGCCGAGTCGAACCCCGGTTTGGGACATCCGCGAATCCTCCAACAGAAGTCCCAAGGCGTCGCATTTTATGTCAACTTCATGTGCTGTGCTGTGTGAGCCTGCACGCCGGAACGGGCCGCGAGGCACACAAACTCCGGGATCACTGGTCGAACGCCTAGCTCACGGAACCCGGACGGGTTCCGTGAACTGGATGAATGCGCAGATACCGACCGAGGTGCGTCGCGCCGAGGTAGAACGGAATCGTGTCGAGCAACGCCACCGTCAGCTTGAAAGTGTAGCCTGCGGCGATGAAGGTGAAGAGCTGCGGCCAGAGGGGCTTTCCTGCTTCTATTGGGATGCCGTTGGCGAGAAAATGCGTGATTAGAATCACGGCGACGGTATCGACGAGCTGACTCACGAGCGTCGAACCATTGTTGCGAAGCCAGAGATGGCGGCCCTTGGTGAAGTCTTTCCAGAAGTGAAAGATCTGAACGTCCACGAACTGAGCCGCGAGGTACGCGATCATCGATGCCGTCACGGCGCTGAACGCGAGGCGGCGAAGCTCGAAAAAGACACCGGTCTCGGGCTGACCCGCAGGCTCGAAACCTGGCAGAGCGCCTCCAATCCATAGGATGAACATCACCCAGAGGTTGAGGGCGAGACCGGTCCAAACCACCTGGTTCGCCCGATGGCGTCCGAAGAGCTCCGAGATGAAATCGGTACAGAGGAACGTGATCGGATACGGCAAGACACCGACGGCAAGCGGCATCGGAACGGTGATTTGTGTTCCCGGAAGCTGAAAGCTGAGGTCGATGAAGCGTGTGACACCGAGGATGTTGAGCATCGCGAGCGTTCCGAGGAACAGTCCCGACAAGACGAGGAAGACGAGCTGACGTCGTTCTTGGATCTTGGCTTCGTCGAGTCTAGGAAGCCCTTCGAACTCGTATTGCTCCGAAGGTAGAACTGCGAGCTGGCTCACGCTTGCGCCTTCCGACGCAGCACCTTCCCTTCGATGCCCCGCCAGGCCTGGTGCGCCTGCCCAGCTTGCTTCGAGTCGCCAAGCTCTTCGTAGAGGGCGGGCAGCGAAATCGACAAGGGTCGGGAGCCCGCGGCGGCCTCCCAGGCCGAGCGAAGCTTCGAGAGGTCCTGAGCCTCAGGCACGATCAGCTTCCCGCGAACCAGCGTCCCGGCGGCCGACTCGAAGGCTGGCGTCGTCTGCGTCGCAGGTATCGTGTCGTGACCGTGCGGCTCTCCCGCCTCGCAAGCGGCGCAGTGGTGTTCCACGCGTTCTTGCTGAATGAACACGCGAGCTCCTTCGGGGAGATCGGCCTCGAGACTGCGCACGCTGCCGGGCTCCCGCTCGAGAGCGACGAAGGGCCAACGGCGCTCATCGCCGCGCCGCAGGATCTCCAAGAGCGGGAAGACGGGGACCGTGTCCCCTTCCGAGGTCTTGTGTGCCGCCACCGGAGCCCCATCCCAGAGCACCAGGTCGCCATAGTCGATCGGCGCGTCGCGGAACGTAGGTGACTGCACTACGCCATGACAGGGACTCAGAGGCGCGACCCAGACCAGCTCGAAGCCGACGGCCTTCTCGGGCAGCTCGGAGGTGCCGTCGGTTGCAGGGGTCCGGGAGAGAACCCGGAGAAGCATGGGCGGAAGGCCTGCGACGTACGGCATGCCACGAGCTACATCGATGCGTGCCGGGACGCCGAGCTCATCCCAGATCTCTACGGCCTCCTCGGCCTTCCCGAGCGCGGTTGCGCAGATGGCGAGATTCCACAGGACCGGTCGCTCTGCGCCCATCCGCATGCGTGCCTGTTCGTTTGCCGCGTACCCATCGTCAAACCTGCCCCGCCACTTGTCGAGCAGTCCCGCGTCGTACCACCATTCGCCTCGTTCGGGGTCGAGCTCGATCGCGCGCGTGAATGCTTCTTGCGCTTCGGAGTCGCGATTCGGTCCACTGAGGCGCAGCGCGTTGCCGAGCGTGGCATACAAGCTCCCGGCGATGTCGGCGTTCGCGCGTTCGTTCTCATCGAGGGCGTTCAAGCTCGATTGCAACGCGTCCGCCGCCCAAGTAGCCGGCCCGTCTTGTCTGAGCGGCGGTTCGTCCATGCCGCGCCGGCCTGCCTGTTCGATCAGCATGGAGGCAGCGGCCAGTGTGATCTGCCAGTCAGAAGTCCATGCCGCGGCGAGCCGATGTAAGACCTCGCGATGGGCCGGCCCATTGCCCAGCTCCCGGATCAGGCCGAGTGCGAGCTCTGCGAGGGTTCGGTCCGAGGCCAATTGGCTCTGCCTCCGAAGGAGCGCCTCCCACGCTGATTGGAGATCTTGGGTCGCTTCGCCGTGCTTCATGTGGCCGGAGCTTAGCAGTCGCCCCTCCCTTGTCAGCGCTGGCGGAGCTGGTGAAGTGCAAAATCCGACCTCTTCTTGGTGGAGGGGAGCCTTTTTCGCTAACCTGGGAGGGCGAGCGCCGTTCGGCGGCCGCCACTGCTGAACGAGGATGACTTGCAATACCACAGTGTCGGACTGACCGACGTCGGACAGAGGCGGAAGCTCAACGAAGATGCGTTTCTCGTCGACGATGGCTTAGGGCTGTACGTCGTTGCGGACGGGATGGGCGGGCACGCGGCTGGTGAGATAGCGAGCCAGGAAGCTGTGGACACTGTGCACGGCATGGTCAGTCGCGGGCACGAGGCCCTCGATCGAGTCGCCCAGGGCGATACCAGCGAGGAATCGCTTCAAAGGGCGATCCGGACCGTGGAGAGCGCAGTGCAGGCAGCGACCTACATGGTTTTCGGTTTGGCACAGCACGACCCCGAACAGCAGGGCATGGGCACGACCGTGTCGGTGCTTGCGATGTGCGGGGACTACGGCATCACCGCCCAGGTGGGAGACAGCCGGATCTATTTGATACGCGGTCACGCCGCAGAGCCGCTCACCGAGGATCACACACTCGTCGCCTGGCAGCTCAAGCAGGGGATCATCACCGAAGCCGAGGCAGCTCGATCGCCGCACCGCAACGTGATCACGCGCGCCGTAGGAAGCCGTGAATACGTGCAGGTCGACACGGGCTTTTTCGAGGTTCAGCCGTCGGACGCGTTTCTGCTCTGCTCGGACGGCCTTCACGGCTATTTGCAGCCACACGAAATCCCGGATGTGATCGACATGGGTCCGAATGGTGCCGCGCAGCGTTTCATTCAGATGGCGAATTCCCGAGGCGGCCGCGACAACATCACTGCGGTCGTCGTCACCGTGCGCTGACGCCGCGGTCGGCGTCAGAGCCAGCGACCGTGTTGCGTGGCTGCGTCAGCGGAGGACGGCTCGCGACGGGCGTGCTCGCGATTGGGACCCACTCGCCCCCAATTCCATAAGACGACCTACGGCCCGGCTCGACCCAATCGCTGTGCTGCCCATCCCGAGCCGTCCTGCTCCATACACTCCCAGTGCCAGTGCCAGTGCCAGTGCCAGTGCCAGTGCCAGCGCCAGTGCCAGTGCCAGTGCCAGTGTCAGTGTCAGCGCCAGCGCCAGCGCCAGCGCCAGTGTCAGCGCCAATCCTGCTTGACAGGGGCTCGATGAATCTGAACGCTCCGCAGCATGTCCGATCCTATCTCCAAAGAGCTCTTCGCTCGCGCGTGCAAGGTCATCCCCGGTGGCGTCAACTCGCCCGTTCGCGCCTTTCGCGCGGTCGGAGGCGAGCCGATCTTCATCAAGGAGGCCCACGGGCCGATCCTGGTGGGGGCCGATGGGACCGAGTACGTCGACTACATCGGCTCCTGGGGCCCGATGATCCT
>DASRZF010000431.1:0-9273 GCA_035686645.1 Polyangiales bacterium | reverse complement strand
CCCTTTTGAAGGCTTTCTGCCCCGCGGTGCTCCGAGTCTCAGCGACGCCGAGCTGCTGGCCCGGCTTTCACGGTTGTGCGAGGTCCTATTCGACTTCCAGCGTCGCAGCCGAGAGCCGCTCAGCATCGAAGATTGGACTCGCGAGCTCGAACACTTCGCCGCCCTGCTCTTCGCGGAGGATGACGAAAGCAGCTCCGCAATGCGAACGCTCCGAGAGGCGATCGCAGATCTTCGAGATGTCGCGACGCGGACTGGGTACGACGACCCGATTTTGCTGAAGACATTGCGAAGAGAGCTCGGCGCCATTCTCCAGGAGAAGGCGCCCGCGGTGGGGTTCCTTCGCCGGGGCGTTACGATGACCGAGCTCGTACCCCTTCGTTCCGTTCCTTTTCGGGTCGTTTGCCTCGTCGGCATGAGCGAGGAGAGCTTCCCCAGAGCGGACGATCGTCCGAGCTTCGATCACAGCCGAGCCACTCACCAACACGGCGATCGCAACAAGCGGGACGACGATCGTCATTCGTTCTTGCAGGCCGTTCTTTGTGCCCGCGACCGGCTGAGAATCAGCTACAGCGCGCCGGCCCACAATCCAAGACGGGGTGCAAATCCTTCCCCCGTAGTCTGGGAGCTTTGTGAAACGCTGCGTCGCTACTATGTCTCAGGCGAAGGCGCACCGGTGCTCACGCCTACCATGCACCCGCTGCATCCCTTCGATGCGAGGTATTTCGAGCCAAGTGCCTTGCCTCGGAGCTGCTCCGAGCGGCATTTGGAGATTGCCTGCGCTCTCCGCCAGGGAGGCGAATCACCACGCCGAATCGAGCTTTGCACGGAGGCCGATGAGGCCCTCGAAAGTCTGTCCGTGAACGAGCTCTCCGCTTGGCTATGGAACCCTATGAGCACCTTCGTCGAAAGAGTGCTTCGTGCTCGATTCGAAGCGACACAACTCTACGAGCCCAGTCAGGCGCTCACCACAATTGGCCGACGCGAGGCTGCTCTGCTGGGCAACGCCGCGCTTCGCGTCGGACTTCGCGACGCTGCGTTGGATGCATACCTCGATGCCGCGCCCGACTTCCCCGACGGCAATTGGGGTGCTCTAGAGCGGCAACGTCTCGCAAGCGAGATTCGGATGGTGGACGCACGAGGGGACGCGCTTCGAACCGGCCACGAAATCCAATCAACTCTCGTCTCCGCGGAGCTGAACGACTTGCTCCTCGAAGGGCGGCTCGACGGCATCGACGGGCCACAGCGACTGCTGAAACGGTTCACCAAACCCGGACGACGTACGGAGCTCACGATCTGGATAGAGCATCTGCTCATGCAAACCTTTGGCGAGCTTCCAAAGACCACGCACTTGGTGCTTCGGGGAACCGAAACGAGGGCGGAGACCGTGTCTTTTGCTCCTGTCGCCGATCCGCACGCCGAGCTGAGAAACCTGGTGACGCTCTACGTCCAGTCCCGCGAGCGGCCGCTTCCATTGCTCGGCGAATCGTCCTGGCTCTTCATGGAAACGCGTAACTCGTCAGGCTCGGGGAAGGCATTTTCCGAGGCGGCCAAGCTGCTGAGCAGCCAGCGCACTTGGAATCCTTCCCTCGACTACGCGCTCGGAGAGGAGGACCCGTTCTCCGATTCGGACTGGCGTGAGGCCTTCGAGCAGGCTGCGGCCGCGGTCTATGAACCCCTTCTTCGACACCGGACTTTGGTATGAGCTCCATCGCTCCGCAGCTGATCCCGTTCGACGCTCCGTCCTTGGTTCAGGCGAGCGCGGGAACCGGCAAGACCTACACGATAACGACGTACTTCGTCCGGGCAATCTTGGAGCAGGATCTCAAGCCGGAGCAAATCCTGGTGGTCACCTACACGAAGGCGGCTACCGCGGAGCTCAGGGTGCGAACGCGCGAGCGAATTCTCGACGCAATCCGGTTGCTGGACGAGCCTTCCGGTGGAGTGGACGTTCTCCAGTCCGTGACTTCCGACGCCGTCGAGCGCCTCGGACGGCGTGCTGCGGAGAGCCGTTTGAGGGTTGCACTCTCGCAGATGGATCGCGCGGCGATTCTGACGATCCATGGGTTCTGTCAGCGCCTGCTACAAGAATATCCACTCTTGTTCGGGATCGACTTCGACTTCGAAGTCTCCGAGGATGCCGCAACGATGTACTCGGAGCTTGCGGTCGATTTTTGGGCCACCGAGCTCTACGACGCACCTGAATGGCTGCTGCGGGCCCTCGAAGAAGAAAGGCTCAACCCCAGAGCCTTGGCGCGCTTGGCGAGCCGCGCATTGATCCCGGGGATCGAGATTCTTGGGCCCGCACCAGTCGAGCTCGACCCCGCGGTCTTCGAGCGCTGGTTGCTGCTGAAGCGGCAGGCTTCCGAGCTCTGGTCTTCGGATCGCAAGGAGATCGCCGAGATCCTCGCGAGCAACGAGGATCTCAACCGACGCTCCTACCAGGCGCAGACCGTGACGAGCAAGTGGCTGCCTGGCCTCGACGATTTCTTCGCAAGGACTGGTTTTGGTTTTTTGCCGGAGTTTTTCTCGAAGCTCGCGACGGGCAGGATGAAGATGAAGAAGGGCTGCGCGGAGCCGCGCCACCCATTCTTCGAAGCCTCAGCGCTGCTTCTCGAGGCCCACGAATCCCTGGCAGGAGGGTTGAACTATGCGGTCTTCTCCTTGTAACGACGGTTCATCGAGTTCGCGCGCGAACAGGTGAAACGGCGGCGAGAGGAACGAGCCGTCCTCACGTTCGACGACTTGCTGACGATCGTCTACGCGCCCTTCGATCCCGGTCGAGCCAATGGCACCGCTTTCGATCGAGATCGTATTCTCGAAACGGTATCGGGTGCGTACCCTCTGGCCCTCATCGACGAGTTTCAGGACACCGACAGTGTTCAATACGGGATCTTTCGCGCCATCTACGGCGAGGCGTCGGCCATCTACGTGGGAGATCCGAAGCAGGCAATCTATGCGTTTCGCGGCGCTGACGTGTTCTCATACATCGGTGCGGTGAAGGACGTCGGGCGTCGTGTCTACACGCTCACGACGAATCGTCGATCCGATCCCGGTCTGGTCCATGCTGTGAATACGCTATTTTCTCTTCGGAAGCCGCCCTTCATCATCGAGGGGATCGAGATGGAACACGCGGTGCCACACCATGAGCGCCCCCGGTCGACCCTCGACCCATCGATGGAGGTCGTGTTCTTGGATCGCTCTCAGCTCGAGGGAGGAACGGCGGTTTCCGTATCTCCCATCGTCGCAAACGAAATTGCGTTGCTGCTGGAGTCGGGAGCGATGATCGAGGCCCGACCGGTCGAGCCCGGGGACATCGCCGTGCTCTGCCGCAGCAACGACCAGGCACTTGCAGTCACCGAAGCGCTCAGGTCGCTCGATATACCGGTGTCCCTCGATGGAGGCTCGAGCGTCTTCGAGACCGGTATTGCCAGGGAGCTCACAGCCATACTCGAAGCGGCGCTGATGCCAGGCGAATCTGCCCTCCTGCGTCGTGCGCTTCTCACCTCGCTGCTCGGCGTGTCCCCGTACGATCTCGCAACGATGTCCGACCACGATTGGTCGAGCTGGGTGTCCCGATTCCAAAACTGGAACGAGACCTGGCATCGCCAAGGCGTCGTACGCTTCCTCGAGGATCTTCTGCGTATGACGAGGGCGGAGATTCGCATCGCTCGGCTTCCGGCCGCGCGCCGCGTCCTGACCGATCTACTCCATCTCGAAGAGCTGCTGCTCCGCGGTGAACGGGAGCGTCACCGCGACCCGGTGGCGCTCATGCAGTGGTTTCGACGGCTCGGCGAAAACGGACCCGGTGAAAGCAATCTGGCCTCCGAAGATCTTCAACGGCGTCCCGATACGGAATCCGGCGCTGTCCACGTCTCCACGATTCACAAGAGCAAGGGCCTGGAGTACGGCATCGTGTACTGCCCGTTCCCCTGGACTCGCAAGTTTGATGAAGGCGCGGTGAAGTTCCACGACGAGCAGGGAAATATCAAAATCGACCTCGGCTCGGATCAGTGCAAGGCACACGAGGCGCGCAGCGATGAGGAAGTACGCTCGGAAGGACTGCGTTTGCTCTACGTCGCCGTTACGCGGGCGAAGTATCGCTGCACACTTTATTGGGGCCGCACCGCCGGCTGGAAGGATGCTGCGCTTGGCTACCTGCTCCACGGTTCCGAGGGCCTGGACAAGGTCGACGAAGACGGAATGCGCAGCGCCCTCCAGCAATTCGCCGCCTCGTCATCAGGTGCCGTTGGCTGGCGCAGCGCACATCAGGAACGAGCCAGAGCGCGCACGGGCTCATCACCTACTGAGCTCCTCGCCACGCGCGCGCGTTCGCGGCACTTCAGTCACGCCCCACGCATCGCGAGCTTCACGAGCCTGACCGGACACGACGAGAAAACCCCCGGCCCGCGACCGATCGCGCCGTCGCCTGATCGAAGCGCCTCTCTCTTCTCGGATCTGCCCGGCGGCGTACGCACGGGATTGTTTCTTCACGCGGTTCTGGAACAGGCAGATTTTCAACTCCTCGGTGACGCCGAAACCACGCTGCTCATCGAACGACAGATTCGGAATTTCGGGTTCGACCCCGCACTCACACCCATCGTTCAAGCAGATCTCCAATTGGTCGGCGGGACGCCGCTTACCGACGAGGCCGATGCGCCACGCCTGATCGATCTCGGTCGGGCCTCCCAACTTCGCGAGCTCGAGTTCACGCTGCACGTGGACGGTCCCAAGCTCGAAGATCTCGCCGGAATCTTGATGCGGCATGCCGCGCCTGCGGCCGCACCGCGGTATCACGAGCGCCTTGCAGATCTCAGCGCACAAACGCTCCAGCGCTTCTTGCGCGGGTACATCGATTTGATGTTCGAGTGGGAAGGTCGCTGGTACGTCGCAGACTACAAGTCCAACACGCTGCCAAACTACGCGCCGACTGAGATCAACGAGTTGGTGCAGAGCGCGCACTACCTGCTCCAGGCCCAGCTTTACACTGCGGCTGCCCAGCGTTACCTCAGGCAACGAATCGCCGACTACGATCCCGAAACGCAATGGGGCGGCGCTCTCTTTCTGTTCTTGCGCGGAATGACGGGACCGACAGAGGCCGGGTCGAGCGTTTTTTTCGATCGCCAACCAGCGGAGCTCTTGCGTGCTGTAGACAGCTGGCTCGGGGGGGTCGATGCTCCTCTCTGACTACCAATCGCGGGGTCTCCTCGAGCTTCTCGATGTGGAGCTGGCACGCGCCCTCGGTCGGATCACGGAAGACGGGAGACCGGAAGTCGAGCTCGCCATCGCGCTCACCAGCCGCAACATCCGGCGAGGCCACAGTTGCTTTCCGATCGGGATCTCAGCTGCGGAGGTCTGGCCGAACGAGCCTTCTGCGACCGATGCGCTTCCGGACCCGGGCGGATGGCGGGAAGCACTGCGAGGAAGTCGGCTGACCCAAGGCGGCCCGCTGGTCCTCGATTCGATCGGTCGTCTCTACCTGCGGCGATACTGGCAGCTCGAGCGTGACATCGCCCGGGAGCTGGCGGCGCGAGCTGACGTTCCGCCGCTGATGGCCGGTGACAGCGATTGGCTCGGCGCGGCCCTCGACGCGTTGTTCCCGGGTGAACCGACCTCAGCGGTGCGCCGGGCCGCTGAGAACGCCCTGCGGCATCGCATTTCTCTTCTCTGCGGCGGACCGGGCACCGGCAAGACGACCACAGTTGCCGCAATTCTCGCGTTGATCATCCAAGGGAGGCTTCGTGAATCCGGAGAGGCGCCCAAAGTGATGCTGCTCGCCCCGACGGGGAAGTCTGCTGCACGCCTCGGCGAGGCGGTGCGCCGCGCGAAGAGTCGCATCAAAGCACCCGACTCCATCCTGCTGCATCTCCCGGAGGAGGCAACGACGTTGCATCGTGCGCTCGGGATGCGGCGCAACGGCGCAGGCTTCCGGCGTAATGCCGATCTGCCGCTCGAAGCAGACGTCATCGTCGTCGACGAGGCCTCCATGATCGATCTCGTCTTGATGCGTCAGTTGCTCGACGCGACTCCGCGCGAATCGACTCTCTTGATCGTGGGCGACCCCGAGCAGCTCAGCTCCGTGGAGGCCGGCTCCGTTCTTCGTGACTTGGTGAGGGCGAGCAGCGAAACTTGGTGGCGAGGTCGTGTCACAGAGCTCACGACGACGTATCGATACGATGAGAAGCAGCCCCTCGGCCAGCTCGTCGCCGCGATTCGGAACGCTGACCAGGAGGCCGTGGAGGCGTTACTCCAAAGTCGAAGCACCCATGATCTTGCGTGGACTCCGGCCAAGGGCTTGAGCTCGGAGCTCGATCGCGCTGCTCGTCACTGGTCGAGAGCGCTTTCGAGCTTGGACCCTGCAGAGCATTTCCAGTTCCGAGCTCGATACCTGATGCTCAGCCCGTTCCGCAGAGGACCGATCGGGACCGAGAGACTGGGCGCTGCGATTCGAGACCGCCTCACGGCTCCGAGGCCCGGCCAGCCCCAAGTGACACCGATCATCATCGAAGAGAACAGTCCCGAGCTTCATGTGTACAATGGGGACCTTGCAATGCTAGTCGATGGCGAGCCGCCGATGGCGACGCTGCAGAGCGAAGGTGAAGGTTTTTCTTCCATTGCAAAGGCGCGACTGCCACGTTTCTCCGATGCCTTCGCGCTTAGCGTTCACAAGGCGCAGGGCTCGGAGTTCGATGAGGTCCTCCTCGTACTCCCCGAAGAGGATGCGCCCCTCCTGACGCGCGAGTTGCTTTACACGGCGGTGAGCCGAGCCCGAGAGCGGGTACGGATCGTCGGCCCCATGGAGGTCGTCAGAGCGGCCCTCGAACGAAGAGCTCAGCGCTATTCTGGGCTCGTGGATGCAATTGGAGAGGCAAGATGAGCGAGTACGACTACATCGTCATTGGCTCTGGTTCCGCCGGAGCGATCATCGCAAGCCGTCTCTCCGAAGATCCAGCGGTGACCGTCTTGCTACTGGAGGCCGGCGGAAGCGACCGCAGCGCCGTGGTGCGCAAGCCCGGGATGATCAGCCTCGTGCACCAGGTCAAGCAACTGAAGAGAAAGGTCGACTGGGGCTTCAGCACCGCGCCACAGAAGTGCTTGAACGAGCGTCGCATTCCGTACACGCGCGGAAAGTTGCTGGGCGGCTCTAGTTCCGTGAACGGAATGCTCTACCTGCGGGGTCACCGACGGAACTACGACGATTGGGCTGCAAATGGCTGCGCGGGGTGGAGCTTCGAAGACGTTCTTCCATTTTTCAAGAAGCTCGAGAACCACGAAGATGGAGAGACCGCATACCATGGCGCGGGCGGTCCGATCCAAGTCACGCGCCACCCTGCCGATCAGATAAGCCCTGTCTCCAACGCCTTCGTGAGAGCCGCATCTCGAGTTTGCGATATCCCGATCAGTGACGACTTCAACGGCGAGAATCAGAACTGCGCTGGAATGTACCAGATGTCCGCCAGCGGCGGCGTCCGAAGCGGAACCGGCGAAGCGTACATCCAGCCGAGCTTGCAACGTCCCAACTTCAGCGTGGAGATGCGCGCGCTCGTGCATCGAGTCGTGATCGAGAATGGTCGCGCCACGGGCGTCGAGTATTCGCAGCCCGGTGGAGATCAGCTCGCCCGCGCGAAGCGGGAGGTGATCGTTGCTGGGGGCGCGATCGGCTCCCCGCAGCTCCTCATGCTCTCCGGCATTGGGCCCGCCGACCACCTGCGCGAGCAGGGCATCGAGGTGGAGCTCGACCTTCCAGGGGTGGGCAAGAACCTGCATGACCACCTCTTCGTGCCACTCACGTTTCGGTCTCCGACGAGCCTGCACCGAGGAACCGCCTCACATTTCTTTGCCGGAATGCTCAAGGAATATCTGCTCGGAAATGGCTGGTTCGGACGCACGGTCTTCGAAGCCGGCGCGTTCATCAAGAGCGATGATTCAGCACCGATTCCTGACATCCAGATCCATACGCTTCCATGGGGGTACCCATCGCCGAACCAAGATGGTCCCGAGCGCCCGTACATCGACACGGGTCACTGTCTGACCGTGATGCCGACGCTGATTTACCCCAAGAGCCGAGGCGAAGTTCTGCTCGCGTCTAAGAGCCCCGACGAAGGGCCGCAGATCGATCCTCATTTTCTCGAAGAGCCCGAAGACTTGGACTTGTTGCTAACTGCGATCCGAAAGTGCCGAGAGATCTGCGCGGCTCCCGAGCTCGCAGAGCACCTCGGCGAGGAGCTGAGTCCTGGCGCGCAACGCTCGAGCAAGAGCGAGCTCACCGAAGAGATCCGCCTACGCGCGACGACGGTCTATCACCCCGTCGGTAGCTGCAAGATGGGGGTCGACGAGATGGCAGTCGTGGATTCGAAACTGAAGGTGCGCGGTGTCGAAGGGCTACGCGTGGCAGATGCGTCGATCATGCCGCAGATCACCGGCGGAAACACGAACGCCCCGAGCATGATGATCGGTGAACGCGCTGCGGCGCTCATTCGAGAAGACGCGAGTTAAGCAGCCTGCGGCGGCCAGGGGCGGCGAATCTTGCTGGCCACCTTGGCGGCCGTGTCCTCGTCGATCGGTTGCGCCGGGTCAGCACCCAACTGCTTGAGGATCACCTTGCAGTGAGCCGGGTTCCAGTTGAGTAGCTTCGCGAGCTCTCTAAGGCCGTATGTCTCTGTAACAACCATCGTGCGCTTCCTTTACTAACCGTAAATTTATAGCGCAAAATGGAACCTGATCCAAGGGTTATTTGCCACTTAGTAAATAAGCCGCGGCTCCCAATAAACCCAGGAATATCAGTGTGATTACCAACCAGCCGGGTCCTGCCACTCCGGGCGCCGGGCTCGAGTCTGGCGGCGGCGCGATAGGAGGCCCTTCAACGGGCTGGGCCGCCAGGAACTCCTCGATGAGCGCCGTCGCCATCTCGACTTGGTCGACTTCGACACGAATCTCGGTCCCGTGCCGCTGCCGGTCGGTAATGCCCGGGTAAGCGGTATCTCGGTGGTTGACCAAGACCGCCGCGATCCCATCGGATTCAAGGGCTTCTTGAAGGGCGAGCGCTTGTACTTCGTCGTCGGTTTCGTAGACGCTTCGTGTCTCCATGACGCCCATGCTAGCTCGATTGGACGAAAGGCGGTACGGGACAATCGAGTGCGTCTCCGATGGCGCGGAGGAGCTCGGCTTCCCGGTCGGTGACTTGGTCGTCCGCCATGACGGTTGCGGCGCAGGCGAGCATGATCTCTCGCTTCAGGGCGGGCGTGGCTGCGTCGTACCGCTCGAGAGCCCGGTCGA
>DASRZF010000430.1:0-10774 GCA_035686645.1 Polyangiales bacterium | reverse complement strand
ACGGAGGAGGACGGCTCGGGATGGGCAGCGCAGCGATTGGGTCGAGCCTAGCCGTAGGTCGTCTTAAGGAATCGGGGGCGAGTGGGTCCCAATCGCGAGCACGCCCGTCGCGAGCCGTCCTCCGGTGACACTGCGCGCGCTACTGCTCGACCGGGAACCCGCCCGCGCCCCACTCGTTCCACGAGCCGTCGTAGAGTCTGGCGTCGCTGTAGCCGAGTGCGCTTAGAGTGAGCCAGGCGAATGAGCCTCGTAAGCCAGAGGCGCAGTAAGTGACCGTGGTTCGGTCGGGAGCGAGCCCGGAGTAAAGCGCCTCGAGCTCGGTGCGAGAGCGTAGCAATCCTCGGTCGAGATTCTGCGACCAGTTGACGCTGCGAGCGCTTGGGATATGGCCGGCTTCGTATTCACCGCTCGAGCGCGCGTCGACGAGTTGAATTGCCGGAGCCTCGTACGGGGCTTCGCCGAGCTGGGAGAGCACCCAGTCCCCCCTGACGAGAAGATCTTCGTTCACCGCGACGATGCTGTACTCGGACGGCTCGATGTTCGGCGGATCGGTGTCGAGCGCACCTCCAGCCTCGACCCAGGCAGCGAATCCCCCGTTGAGATAGCGAACATCGAGGTGCCCGTAGTAACGAAGCGCCCAGACGACGCGGGCCGCGTCGTACTCAGGAGATCCGCCGTAGACCAGCGCTGTTACGTCGTTCCGGAGTGCTGCCGCGCGTAAGACCGGCTGGGCCTCGATGGCTGAAACCAGCTGAGACGAAACGCCGTCGATCGCCTTCGCGAGAGCGGATGGGCGCAATTCGATAGCCCCCGGAATCCGCGAAGCTTCGTACCCAAAGCTCCGTGTATCGATGAGTTGAACGTCGGGGTCTCCGAGGCGCGCCTCCAGCCAATCGACATCGACTACGACGGACGACTCGAGCGGCGAACCACCGTCCGGCACCCCTGCGTCTGGCTCGGCGCATTCCCCTGCAGTCAGCGGCTCGCATACGCTCGACGCCGGGTCGCTCCCGCAGCCCGTGCACGCCAGGGCGAAAACGAAGACCCAAATCCTGCTAAGCATCCGGCGACTCTACCAGACAGGTCCGAAATGCGGTACGAGGCCCTCTGCCATGTTCGACCCCAGCAAGACCCTCGTCATCGCCAATCCCATGGCGCGCCACGGCTTCGTCGGTGCCAATTGGCCGGAGCTGAGTGCGCGCATTCGAGAGGGCCTCGGGCCCGTGGAGCTCCAGCTCACTGCATCGCGGGGCGATGGAGTACGGATCGGCAAAGATGCGATCGCGCGAGGTGTTCGAACCATCGTCTCTTTTGGTGGTGACGGCACGCACAGCGAAGTCGTCGACGCCATCATGCAATCCGGAGCCAACAAAGAGCTCACGCTCGGCATCCTTCATGCCGGCACGGGCGGGGACTTCCGAAAGATGATCCCCGGCGCCGAAGAGATCGAAAGCGGCTGTGCGGCGATTCGCGAGAAGCCCGCCGTTCCAATCGACATCGGCTGGGTCCAATACGTCCACGACGAGGGCCACACCGAAAGTCGGTTTTTTCTCAACATCACATCGATGGGTATGGGTGGGCTCGTCGATCGATTCGTTGCGGCGTCACCGTCGAAAAGCAGCGGCAAGGCAAAATACTTCAAAGCCGTGCTTCGCGCGCAGATGAAGTACAAACCTGCTCGCATCCGTATGCGCATCGACGGCAAGGACGAAGGCGAGCACGAGATCAGCAACCTCTGCGTCTGCAACGGACGATGGGCCGGCGGCGGGATGATGTTTGCGCCCGAGGCTCACGTCGCAGACGGCATGTTCGACGTGATCTTGCTTCGCGCCGCCTCGACCCTTCGCGGGCTTCCGGTTATGGCAAGGCTCTACAAAGGGACGCACGTCCGCTCACCGATCGTCAGCACGTACCGCGGAAGGCACATCGAGGTGGAGATGCTCGAGAATACGGCCTGGATGGACATCGACGGGGAGGCGCCCGGCGTCGGTCCGGCGGAATTCCGAATCCATGCAGGCGCGCTTCGTGTCATCGGAATCGCGTCCGAATTTCTCTGAGATCAGCGCGCGTCGGTGCGGATGCCGCGAAATCGCCTCACCCCGAGCTTTCCGAGCCAGATCGAAGCCGCCGGTGCGTACCGATGAACTCGCCAGAGTACCTGCGCCGTGGCGCTGAGTACGATGAAGAAGCGATTTCGATCGACGTCGCGCAGGATGAGCCGCGCCGCCCTGCGCGGTTCCATCGGTTTCTCCGGCGAGACTGACGTGATGGCGTCGGTATCGAAGTTCACGTACTTCGTCGAATCGAGAATCGGGGTGTCGATCAGACCGGGGCAGACGACGCTCACCTTGACGCCGAATGATTCCGCCTCGATGCGGAGCGACGAGGAAAGCCCCACCACCGCATGCTTGGTCGCCGCGTAAGCGCCCTCTGCTGCGGCCGGGATGAGTCCGGCGGCCGAAGCGACGTTGACGATGTGGCCGAAGCCCTGCTCCCGCATGATCGGATACGCTGCGTGGACGCCGTGAATGACGCCGCGAAAGTTCACATCGATGAGCAGATCCCAGTCCTCGAGGGTCGTGTCTCGAAGCTCGGCGCAGAGATTCACGCCTGCGTTGTTGAAGAGGTAGTCGATGCGGCCGAGCTCTCGAAACGCGTCGTCGACGAGCGCCTGAACGGCGGCGGCGTCACGCACGTCGACGGTCCTCGCGTCGACCTGAGCGCCGGATGCTCGAAGCGCAGCAGCCGTCGCCTCGAGCAAGTCGCGATTGATGTCGGCCAGCACCAGATAGCAGCCACGCGCTGCCATTTCTTCTCCGAGAGCCTTTCCGAGGCCGCCAGCGCCCCCGGTGATGACGGCAACCTTTCCAGACAGATCCTTCGCCATGTTCGGGCTCCTTCGGGGCGCACGATGCGCAGAAAATCGATGAGGGACAAGTGTTGTGCGCCTCACGAGAAAAAGAGCGCTATGCTCGCAACGCGATGCCCCGCCCCTACTTCGGACCGACGACGCCCTTGGCTTTCGCGCACCGTGGGGGCTCGAAACGCTGGCCCGAAAACACGCTGCTAGCATTTCGAAACGCATTCGAGCTCGGCTATCGGCAAATCGAAACCGACATTCACGAAACTTCAGATGGCCGGTTCGTCTGCTTCCACGATCCGACGCTCGAGCGCACGACCAATGGCCGGGGGAACCTCCGCGATCTGAGCTTGGCCGAGCTGCAGCGCCTCGACGCCGGGCACAACTTCTTGGAAGCCGGGGGCTACCCGTTTCGGGGAGCGGGCGCGCGAATACCGACCCTCGAAGAGATTCTCGACCTTCCCTCCGAGCTTCACTACACACTCGAGATCAAACCCAACGATCCCGCACTGGCGCGGCGGCTTTGGGAGTTCATCGATGGGCATGGCATTCATGACCGGGTGCTCGTGGCCTCGGGGCACGACGAGGTGACCGACGCGTTTCGCACAGCGAGTCGCGGTCGGGTCGCCACCTCGGCAGGTCAGCAACGCGCAAGGGCCTTCTGGGCGCGCGTGTTGACGGGATCCTGGAAGCACGCGATGTTTCCCTTCGACGCTCTTCAGGTGCCTCCCAGATACCATGGCATCAAGCTGATCACGCCTCGGTTCGTCGAGGCGGCTCACCACCACGGCGTTCAGATTCACGTCTGGACGATCGACGACCCCGCCGAGATGCGAGAGCTCCTCGACACGGGGGCTGACGGAATCATGACCGATGTTCCGGATCTGCTGCTCGAAGTCATGAAAGAGTATTAGTCTGTGAAAGCGCCCATGCTGAAATGAGAGCACCAAGATGAAGCAAGCGACGCTCCTATTTGCGACCGAGCGCTACCAAGAGCTCGGCGAAGACATCGCCGGCGCGGGCGACTTCGACCTGGGCGTCGTGGAGCGCAAGGTTTTCCCCGACACGGAGCGATACCGCCGCATCGACACCGATTGCGCCCGGCGCGACGTCGTCTTGGTTGGCGGAACGGTCGACGACGCGGACACGCTCGAGATCTACGACCTGGCATGCGGTCTGGTTCATCTCGGGGTGCACACGCTCACCCTCGTGCTGCCCTGGTTCGGCTACCAGACGATGGAGCGCGCTTCGAAGCACGGCGAGATCGTCGCCGCCAAGAATCGAGCTCGTCTACTTTCATCGATTCCGGCCGCGGGCTCGGGCAACCGCGCCGTGCTCCTCGACCTCCATTCGGAAGGCATTCCACAATACTTCTCCGGCGACATTCGCCCGGTCCACTTGCAGGCACGATCCGTGGTCTTGCAAGCGATTCGGGACTTCGGTGGCGAAGACTTCGTTCTCGGCGCAACCGACGCCGGCCGCGCGAAATGGGTCGAGAGTCTTGCCAACGATCTCTTGGTGGATGCCGCGTTCGTGTTCAAACGCCGCCTCTCGGACACGGAGACCGAGGTCACCGCGCTTGCTGCCGACGTGGAGGGCCGTCCCGTCGTCATCTATGACGACATGATTCGCACCGGTGGCTCGCTGATTTCGGCGGCGCTCTCCTATAAAGACGCGGGCGCCAGCGAAGTCTATGCGGTCTGCACCCACGGCGTCTTCGCCGAGGAATCGCTCAGCAGGATCCGCGACAGCGGCGCTCTCGAAGGCCTCGCCTGCACCAACACGCGCCCACACGTCCAAGCGCTAGCCGACGGCGACTTCCTGAGGGTCTACTCCGTAGCCGACCTGATCGCGCAGTTCCTAATCGACAGCGTCTAACGCTGGCGCTGGCGCTGGCGCTGACACCGACACCGACACTGGCACTGACACTGGCACTGGCACTGAGGCTGAGCTTACTCGGTGGTCGCAGCGAGCGTTCTCACATGCTTCACCAGCACGCCGATCTGCTCGGGTGTCAGCAGCTCGCCGAAGGCGGGCATCATCGGGGGATTGCCCCCAGTGATCGTCCTCGCGATCGTCGCGTCGTCGATGCCGTCTTGCCAGGCTGCGCTCGCGAAGCTGATCTTGGCGTCGCGGCCGCCTTGACCGTCCGTTCCGTGACACCTCGCGCAGTTTCGTTGCCAGAGGAGCTCGGCGACGGTCAGGTCGGGGCGTTCCAACTGCGGCACGCGGTTGGGGTCGATTTCCGTATCGGGCGCGTGCGCATGGTCCTCCGGGGTCCAAACGCGAAGGTTCGCGGGTTCGCTCGAACAGCCCAGCATCAAGAGGCAGGCCACCATCATCCTGATCAACACAACGCCCCCTGTAGCCTATCCGCCGATGAGACTCATCCCGACGCGCTCGTGCTCGTGCTCTTCGGGTTCGAGAAAATGGTGCCCACGGTCTTTGCCCGAAAGAGACCAGACCATGGCCCAGGCCAGATCCAGGTCGGAGCCGCCGGCCCGCATGATGTTTCGAAGGCTGATCGCGCGACGCGAGGCCAGACACGCACGAATGTCGCCTTTCGCCGTCACCCGAACGCGATTGCAGGTGTCGCAAAATTCGTCGCTGATCGGCGTGATGAAACCAACGCGATGCCCAGAGCCATCTCGGGCCGCCAAGTAGCGCGCGGGCCCCTGGCCTTCGACTCCGATCGCCGTTTCCTGACCGACATGATCAGCAAGTTGCTCCAACACGTCCGCGGCGTTCATCCGCATGCTCTTCGGAAGCTTGGCGCCCTCGCCGAGCGGCATCAGCTCGATGAAACGGGGCGTCGCGCCGAGCGACCAAGCGAAATCGACGATATTCGACAGTTCGTCGTCGTTTTGGCCGCGAAGCGGAACCGTGTTGAGCTTCACCTCGAGCCCCACATCGAGCGCCGCGTGAATGCCGGCCAGAACGCGCCCCAGATCGCCGCCACGGGTGATCTCGAAAAAGCGCTGCGCATCGAGCGTATCGATCGACACGTTCACCCCGTGGAGACCTGCTTCGCGAAGTGGCCGCGCAAGCTCGGACAGGCGGGTCGCATTCGTCGTCATCACCAGTTGCTCGACCTCGGTGCGCCGGTGCACGAGCTCGACCAGGCGTACGATGTCTTTGCGCACCAAGGGCTCTCCGCCAGTGAATCGAACCCGGCGTATCCCCGCAGCCGCGAAGACCGACACCAGCCGCGCCGCTTCCTCGAAGGTCAGCATGTCGCGGCGGATCGCGTGATCGTCTTCGCCGCTCGGCGGCATGCAGTACACACATGCAAGATCGCAGCGATCGGTCACGCTGAGTCGCAGGTACGTGTATCGGCGCCCGCGCGCATCGCGCAAGAAGTGAATCGCGTCGAAATCGTCGGGCCGTGCGGGCCAGTCTTCGTACACCGCGGACCGGCTTTGCAGGAGGGGGAGGTGACGCACCGCACGAGTCTAGGGGCCGCCGCGCCCCGGTCAACGGGCGCACGCTGCCTTGACTTCACTCGGGCCGGGTTTCAGGCTCTCCCCTTCACTGAATCACTGTTCATTTTGAGGAGCACTGCGCATGGAATCGAATGGAAAGCGCGTGGCGATCGTCGCCGGATTGCGAACCCCTTTCGCGAAGCAATGGTCGGCATATCGAGAGGTCAGCGCTCTCGACCTCGCCAACATCGTGGTGGCTGAGCTGCTGCAGCGGATCGACCTCGACCCCAAGGAGATTCAGCAGGTCGTCTACGGTCAGGTGGTGCCTTCGGTGGAGGCGCCGAACATCGCGCGCGAGGTCGTCTTGGCGACCGGAATGCCGAAAAGCATCGAGGCTTACAGTGTTTCCCGCGCCTGCGCCACGAGCTACCAGTCCGCGGTCAACGTGGCCGAAGCGATCATGGCCGGCACGATCGACACTGGGCTCGCAGGTGGCGCCGACAGCGCCAGCAATGTTCCGATCACCGTTTCGAAGCGGCTCGCCGAGGCTCTCATCGCCGCGACCAAGGCCCGAAGCCTCGGGGAGCGAATGCAGGCCTTCGCAGGACTGCGGCCGCGCGATCTCGCCCCGGTGCCACCCGCCATCAAGGAGTTTTCGACCGGCTTGTCGATGGGCGAGAGCGCAGAGAAGATGGCGAAGGAAAACCACATCAGCCGGGAAGCTCAGGATGAGTTTGCTCTCCGAAGCCATTCGCTCGCAGCCAAGGCCTGGGCCGAAGGCAAGTTCGACGACGAGGTGATGGAGGTATTCGTGCCGAATCGCTTCAAGGAGACGATCCGCGAGGACAACCTCGTTCGCAAAGACGGCGAAATCGAGAAGTACGCGAAGCTCAAGCCCGCTTTCGACCGGGAACACGGCACCGTCACCGCCGGCAACAGCTCGCCGCTCACCGACGGCGCAAGCGCATTGGTTCTCATGCGAGAGGACAAGGCCAAGTCGCTTGGTCTGGACGTGCTCGGCTTCATACGGAGCTACGCCTTCGCGGCGCTGGACCCAGCCGGGCAGCTCCTGATGGGCCCGTCCTACGCTTCACCGCTCGCCCTCGACCGCGCAGGTGTGAAGGTTTCCGATCTCGATCTCATCGACATGCACGAGGCATTCGCCGCGCAGATCCTGTCAAACACGCAGGCATTCGAGTCCAAGGAATGGGCGGAGAAGAACCTGGGCCGCTCCGAAAAGATCGGCGAAATCGACTGGGACAAGTTCAACGTGACCGGCGGCTCGATTTCAATCGGACATCCATTCGCCGCGACCGGCGCACGTCAGATCACACAAACGCTCCGCGAGCTCAAGAGGCGCGGTGGCAACCTGGCCCTCTGCACCGCCTGCGCCGCAGGTGGCCTGGGCGCAGCCATGGTTTTGGAGGCAGAGTAATGGCGCACGAAGGACTGAGCATCGAGAAGCGCGGCGACGGCGTAGCCATCGTTCGCATGGACATTCCTGGCGAGCCGATGAACACGCTGAAGAGCGATTTCGTGGACACCTTCATGGAGGTCTTCGGCTCGATCGAAAGCGACCCCGAGATCAAGGCGGTGGTCTTCACCTCCGGTAAGAAGGACAGCTTCATCGCCGGCGCCGACATCAGCATGCTGGAGAGCGTCAGCACGGCCGAGGAAGGCGAGCGTATCTCGCGTGAAGGCCACAAGGCCATGAATCGAATCGAGAGCTGCCCAAAGCCCGTCGTTGCGGCGATCCATGGCGTCGCGCTCGGCGGCGGACTCGAGGTCGCCCTGGCGTGCCATGCGCGCGTCGCGAGCGACAGCAAGAAGACCAAGCTCGGTCTTCCCGAAGCCCAGCTCGGCTTGCTCCCGGGTGCCGGTGGTACGCAGCGGCTCCCGAGGCTCATCGGCGTTCAGCCAGCGCTCGACCTGATGCTGACCGGCAAGCAGGTGAACGCCAAGAAGGCCAAGAAGCTCGGCCTCGTCGACGACGTAGTTCCGCCGTCGATCCTGCTCGAAACCGCCGCGCAGCTCGCGCTCTCGCGCATCGGGTATCGACCCAAGCGGGAAAGCTTCATCGACCAGCTTCGCGACAAAGACGCGATGACGGAGCTCGCGCTTGCAAAGAACCCGGTTGGACGAAAGATCCTCTTCGACCAGGCGCGCAAGCAGCTTCACAAACAGACGCGCGGAAACTACCCGGCCCAGGATCTGATCATCGATGTCGTGAAAGCCGGTCTCGAAGACGGCTTCGAAGCAGGTCTCCAGGCAGAGGCTCGTGGCTTCGGCCAGCTCTTGATGACGACCGAAGCGGCAAACCTGATGAGCCTCTTCTTCGCCACGACCGCGCTGAAGAAGGACTCCGGTGTCGACGACCCGAACGCGAAGCCGCGCGAAATCAAGAAGGTCGGAATCCTGGGTGCGGGCCTCATGGGCGCAGGCATCGCCTACGTCACGACATCGCTCGCGAAGCTGCCGGTCCGACTCAAGGACCGAGACAGCGACGGCGTGATGGCCGGCCTTCGCTACATCCGCGGGATCATCGACGGAGGCGTGAAGCGCAAGCGACTGAGCGAGCAGCAGGCGAATCACTTGATGCTGCAAACGAGCGGAACCACGAGCTACGCCGGCTTCCACGAGATCGACATCGTCATCGAGGCGGTTTTCGAAGACCTTTCGCTGAAGGAGCGGATGGTTCGCGACGTGGAAGAAGCGGGCCGTGACGACGTAATTTTCGCGTCGAACACCTCCTCGCTTCCGATCACCAAGATCGCGGCGGCCAGCAAGCACCCCGAGACCGTAATCGGGATGCACTACTTCTCACCGGTCCACAAAATGCCGCTGCTCGAGATCATCGTCACCGATAAGACGGCCGACTGGGTCACCGCGACCGCGGTCGACCTCGGCAAGCGACAGGGCAAGCACGTCATCGTCGTGAGGGATGGCGTCGGGTTCTACACGAGCCGCGTACTGGCGCCCATGATGAACGAAGCGGCGCACCTGGTAGCCGAAGGGGTGCCGATCGAAAAGATCGACTCGGCCATGCTCGACTGGGGCTTTCCGGTCGGCCCGATCAAGCTCACGGACGAAGTCGGAATCGACGTGGGAGCCAAGGTCGGCAAGATCATGCTCGAGGCCTTTGGCGAGCGCATGAGCGCCCCGGAAGGAATGAAGAAGCTCATCGACGACGAGCGCTTCGGCCGCAAGAACGGGCGAGGCTTCTATCTCTACGGCAAGAAGAAGAAGGGCGTCGACGAATCCGTCTACGAGGTCCTGGGGGTCACCCCCAGCAACAAGAGCATCCGCAACGAGGACATCGCCTGGCGCTGCGCTCTTCAGTTCGTGAACGAAGCCTGCCGCTGCTTCGGTGAGGGCATCTTGCGCAGCGCACGCGACGGCGACATCGGCGCGGTCTTCGGGCTCGGCTTTCCTCCCTTCCGAGGTGGGCCCTTCCGCTTCGTCGATCAGGTCGGCGCCAAGGAGGTTCTCGGACGCCTACGCGAGCTCGAGAAGCAACTCGGACCTCGGTTCTCGCCCGCGCCCGTGCTCGAGGAGATCGCCAGGAGCGGACAGACCTTCCACGGACCCAATCCTATTCAGCCGGGCCAGTCCCGTGGAAACAAGTCCCAGGCCTCTGCGAGCGCGACAGCTTAGCAGTGGATTTCACCGGACTATCGGCTGATTCGCTGATAGTCGGAGGGGTCGATTGCACTCGAGCCCTGACCTCTTTATGATGTTTGACGGTCGGGGAGGTGGGAACAACGGACGCGCGTGGGGCGTTGGTTCGTTGTCTCAGCCAAAGAGCGACTGGGCACCGAAGATGGCAAGCAAGGCAAGCTCTCAGAAGCTCGAAAGCGCAGCACGGACGATCGCGGAAAGCGGTCCCCGTCACCGCAGCGTCTTGCTCGTCGAAAGCGATCCAGACCTTCAGTGGAGCCTCGCGAGAATGCTCACGGTCGACGGCAATCGTGTCGTGGGCACGAGCTCGGGGGAAGGTGCACTCACGGTGATCGAGCAATGGGACGCCGACCTCGCCCTGGTCGCGGCGCAGTTGCCGGGCGACGACGGTGTGGAGGTTGCGCGACAGCTCCGGGCGCACAATCCCGACCTCGTGGTCATTCTCATCGGTGAAGCGGCGCCAGAGCCGGTCTCCAAAGAGCGGTCCACCGACGTGAGCGCATACCTGCCCAGGCCGTTTCGATTCGAGGCGCTGCGCGCGCTGATCGAGTCGCTCCAACTTACACCGGCCCCCGCGGAGTAGGCCTGCTAGGCTTCTTCGGCGTGAAGCGGCTGCTCTCCTGCTTGTGTTTCGTAGTGAGCGCGTCGCTCTTCGGCGCCGCCATTGCCCAATCGACACCGGGCTTCATTCACGTCGACGAGATTCGTCCGGGGATGAAGGGCTATGGTCTCTCGGTATTTCGGGGCACGGCTCCCGAGCGCTTCGACGTCGAAGTCATCGATGTCCTCCACAACTTCCGCCCTGATCAGGACT
>DASRZF010000429.1:0-8082 GCA_035686645.1 Polyangiales bacterium | reverse complement strand
GCGGTGAGACTGATGGAGTTGAAGCACCATGTCGGAAATGTTTTCGATCGCGCCGGTCATCTGGCGGCCACCCTCGGCCTGCTCCTGACTGCTGCGCTCCATCTGCTGCGTAATCAATCGCATGTTGTCCGCGCTCTTCATGATGAGCTCCGAGCCGCGTGCCTGCTCGGCGGTCGCCGCCGCGATCTGCTGAACCGTCTCCGCAATACGACCAATCGCATCCGTCACTTGGCGAGAGCCCTTGGCCTGCTCGACCGTAGCGCGCGCGATTCCACGTACCATCGCCGTCGACTGCTTCGACGATTCGAGGATCTTCTTGAGCGCACGCTCTGCCTCGGCGCTCACCGTCACACCTCGGTCGACGGTACTCGCTCCACGCTCGACCGCTTCGATGGCATTCTTGGTCTCCGACTGGATGGTCTTGATCAGCTCGGCGATCTCCTTGGTAGACGCGCCGGCTCGTTCCGCGAGGTCCTTGATCTCGTCGGCGACCACGGCGAAACCCTTGCCATGTTCACCCGCCTGAGCCGCTATGATCGCCGCGTTCAAAGCGAGTAGGTTCGTTTGCTCGGCAACGTCGTCGATGACGTTCAAGATGTCGCCAATCGCCTCGATTCGGTCACCGAGGTTTGAAATCGTGCTCACCGCCTCCAGTGACGAAGTCTTGATGCGATTGATCTCCCCGATGATCTTCAGAATCGAATCGGCTCCGGTCTCCGCGTCGGCCGCGACCTCCTCCGAAAGCCGGGCGGTCTCGTTCGCATTCGATTGAACCTGATCGATTGAAACGTCCATCTCGTTCATCGACGAGGAGGTTTCTTCCGCGGTCGATGCGAGGGCATCGACGTTCCGCGCGACCTCCTTGATGCTGTAGGTCATCTCCTCGATGGAAGACGCCGTCTCGCGGACGCTGGACCCGAGGTTTCCCATGTTCTCGGCCACTTCCTGGTTCGTCGCCGTCATCTGGAGGATGCTCGAGGAGCTCTCTTCGGTGCTCGATGAAAGCGCCTCGACCCGGTCACTGATCGCTTGCAGCGAGATCGCCATGGACTTGAGGGCGCGGGCGGTCTCTTCCACGGCGACCATTTGCTCGCCCAAGCCGCTCGAAAGCGCTTTGATGTTCTCTCCGATCACGCCTTCGACCGATTCGATCTCACCGTGGATCGTGCGAATCTGCGCATCGACCTCCTCGATTGTGAGCGACGCCGGCAAGCCAGAAGCGATGATCAACAAGCCGAGAACGCCGAGCACCGCGGAGACGACGCCTGCGATGGAAGCCGCTTGAACCCCCGCCAGAACGCCGGACGCTACCCCGACAGGGCCCACGACGAACGCCAGCGCGAAGCACAGGAAGCCCGGAACCAGATAGCGACTCTTGGCGATTGCCCGAAACATGACCCCCCCGGCGAACCAGACGAACTAGACAAGCGTCAGGGTATCGAACCAGAGGAGCCGCGGGCAAGTTCCCCCGCCATTTCAGGAGGATTGGCACGCAGCAGAGGGGATCTTCCGTTCAGAGGGGGTTGGTGAGGAGTTGCATCGCCGTCTGCAGGGCAAGCGAATAGTCCCCCGCCATCTTGAGCTTGCCGCCCAAAAACAGTTCCTGAACGCTGAGCTCTCCTCGCTGAACGGTCTCGAGGTCGGAATATTGGAGCTCGGTGGTGAAGCCGGGCGCTTCTGGCACCTCCGCGACGTTGAAGCCGAGCCGAACCTGGACATCACCGAGCTCGGGCACGCCGCGAAGCGTCACGTGACAGGTCATCGGCCTCCCAGCCAGCGCGTCCTCGAACCGTTTCGATGCCGTTTGTGCTGCGCCGATGGCCACCTCCTCGTTCTCGAGGGCCCCGGACTTCGCGACCTCTCCGAGCAGAAGCTGTACGGCGTCGCCTGGAAGCGAGGCGATGATTTTGATCGGAACTCCGTCAGCCGGGGCCTCCCCAGCACTCAGTGCTCCACTACGCGCGGAAAGGAACACGGGGGGCGCGCCATCGATCTGAAGGCTTGCCGCTCCAACGACGCCCTTCACGTCGGCCAGGATTCGCTGAGCCCGCTCATCGCCGCCGGCAGCGCGGCTCTCGAGGACTTCCACCCCCCGGGCAAAGAGCTTGGGGAAGCTCTCCCGAAGGAACTCAATAGGTGCAATGTTCATGCGGCGCGGAGCATAGCCAACATCGCCTTGAGCACCAAGCTGGCGAAATCCGAAATAATCGGCCACCATCTCTGCAATGTCGGATGTGGAGCACCGGCCTACTGTCTTGATGGTGGGCCAGGGCGAGCCGATGCAAACAGCGTTGGGGGAAGCGCTTCGGCGCCATGGAGTATCCGTCGCTGCTTGTGCAACGGCGGAGCTCGAACAAGCGGTCCGTGTGTACGCCCCGGACTTGGTCGTTTTGATCGGTGATGCTGCAGTTCGTGGCGGCGCGAGCGTCGTACGTCGTATGGCAGCGAATCGTGCAACCGATGTTCTGCCCGTCGCCGTCGTCTCGAACGACGCGGTCCTCAAGCACGAGGGGCAGGATTTTCGGTCGGGTGCCGTGGCGATCGTCCCTCGGGGCGCGGGCGCGGATGCCATTGCGCGACGGCTCGCCGAGCTTGCCGACGAGGTCCCTCAGCGCCCGGGCCTGATGTCGGGCGAGATCAACGAAGCCAATCTTCAAGACCTGGTCGACCTCGTTTCGAACGACATGAAGACAGGTATCCTCAGCATTCGCTCGCCGAGGGGCGTGCTCGAAGGCATGCCGATGGTCGTGGAGACGGAACGGGCTTCGGCACACAACATGGAGCTCATTCTCGATCGCTTGCGCGAGGCGATGGAGGCCTCCCAGCCGCTGCAGTATGAGTTTCACGAAACGAGCGGTGGCCGGCTCTCGACCCTCCCCATGGCGACCGAGCCCGAAGATATCGACCTGTCGCGCCTCAAGGACACGCGGGTCGTCGTTCTCGATTCGGACGAGCTCCGAGCCGAGAAGCTCGCACACGTTCTGCACGCAAGAGGCGTTCAGATCGCGGCGGCCGATTTCTCGCCCGCCGTCCTCCCGAGGATTCGAGAAGTCGATCCGCAAGTCGTCGTCTTGGACTCGGGCGCCGTGGGCGGACAGGGTCTCGATTTCGTTCGAGCCATGCGAAAAGATCCGCAATTGCGTTGGTCTTCGATGCTGGTCGTGCGCTGGCAGGATTTCTGGCCGAACTCCGCGTACGACGCCGAGCCGGACCTCGCGCAGCTCGCTGCTCGGATCCTGCCGATGATCGAACAAGACAGCGAGATGAGCCGTAGGGCCGAAGACGAGGTCGACTTCGACACCCGACTCGAGCTCATCGGGCCAGGACGTCTGCTGCGCGCACTGGGCTCCGTGCCGGGAGTGAGGCACCTGTCGATCGGCGGGCACAAGCGTAGTATCGAGATCGACATCGCCGACAATTCGATCGTGGGGGCCTACGCGACGCTGCACGAGGGCACCAAGCAGAACGTGCAAGGCATGCCAGCGCTTCTCGCGCTTTGGGGCCTCAACTCGGGCCGCGTGTCGGTGCGCGAACAAGATCTTCCTTCGGTCGCGAACATCATGATGCCCGTGGACGAAGCCCTCGGGCTCGTCTCGCATCAACTCGGCTTCGCCGACGATCGAAGCGGTGTCGAAGTCGACGCAGCAACGATTCCGCCGGCAGAGCCGGAGGTCGAAGAGCACGCAACAGTCCCGCCTGGAGCCGAACCTCCGGCGAAGTTGGAAGACGCGCGGACGATGGCGCCACCACGTTTTCGACATCTCCAGGCCGCAGTCGGAGGCCCACCCGCGCAAGCGTTCTCGGACGAGGAGACCCCTACCAACAAGGTGCGCCGGATGCTCGGCCGGGTGGAGACACAAAAGCTGACCGTCCCGACTGGCCGTCACGTAACAGAAAGCGCCGGCGACGTTTCCCACACGGACCATGCGGTGACTCGGGCGTCGAAGAGCACCCAGCTCGGGTTGGCGCCCGTGTTTGAGATGCTTCCACAGAGCGCGCTCGATGAGCAGAAGACGATTCCCGTACCTCGAAAGCCCACGCCGCCGCCGCCACCGCCCGAAAGCCGAAAGCCCGCAGCGCCCCGTTTGTTCGAAGCGGACGAGGAGTTCGAACCGGAGCTTGCGCGGATGCTGGAAGGCCCTGTCACCCTGCTGGCGCCAGCCCCGGCCCCGGCTGGCATGCCCGCTTGGATTCAACTCCTGCTCTTGCTGACGCTCCTCGCTGGCGTCGGCGTATTTGGCTGGCAGCTCTGGGTGCGCAGTGACTCGGCCCTAGTCGCAGAGGACGAGCAACCCGCATCACCGGCCGAAGCGATGGCAGATCGCCAAAGCGAACCGATTACGGGGACCGTCAACGGACTAGAGCCCGAGGCCAGGGAAGACGAAGATGTCGAGGGGGTGGAGCCGGAGCCGGAACCCATCGCCGAAGAGCCCACGATTGCCGAGGCTCCGGAGCAAGCGCCGGAGCCCGTCGCGGTCGAGGCCAAAGCGGAGCAGCGTGAACAAGCGAGGCCCAAACGCGAGGAAAAGAGCCCGCCTGCGGCGGATTCAAGCACTCTGGCGATTCCGACTCAGAATCTCCCGCGCGATCCCTCGAAAGCTTCCGACGTCCTCGTTCACCGCGCACTGCCCCTGATTCGAAAAGGCCAGCTGCGCCTCGCCGAAGCCACGCTCGACCGGGCCTGGGAGCTCGATCCCAGCAACCCTCAAGCCATGGCGGGCTATGCGGCCCTTTACATCGCGAAGAAGGACGGCGCGCGCGCCGTCAAATGGGCGAAGAAGGCAGTCCGCAAACGTTCGCGCCGAGCTGAGTATCACGTCCTATACGGCGATGCCCTGCAACTCGAGGGCGAGAGCGAGGCTGCGCAGAAGTCATGGCGCAAAGCGCTCAAGGTCGACCCTGAAAACAAGGCCGCTCGGTCGCGGCTCAACAAGGCCAACGGCGGCAGCGCCAATTAGTTGCCCTATCCGGAGGGTCGCGCCTAGCGTCGGCCCATGGCTAAACGACTTGCTTGGGCAGCTCTTCTCATCGGGCTCTCTGGATGCCTGATGCAGAACCTGAGCCCGGAGACCCGGATGCGCGACGCGGTCGTGGAGCTCAACGAGGGCGCTCGGTGGGGCCGAATGGATGTAGCGAGCGGACATGTGGCACCCCCGTTCCGACCACAGTTCAAGCTCTCGCACATGCGCTGGGGCGGAGACATTCAGATCGCGGACACCGAGATCTTGGGAATGAATCCACATACCGACGAGGAAGGCGATGGCGCATTCTCGCAGATCGCGGTGCGTTGGTACGACCAGAGCACGATGGTCCTCGCCGACACCGTGATCCGCCAGACCTGGAAGAAGCACAAGCAGACTTTTCTCCTCACGAATGAGTCGGTGGAAAGCGGACATCCGGGACTGCTCGTGATCCCCGAGCCGGAGCAAGCCCCCACTCCCTCCGCGAAGGTGGAAGAATACGAAAACTTCGAAGACGACTCGCAGTGGAGCACGGTCTACTGAGTCAATCGATTCCGACCGCGCTCCGCACGCGTTGGATCGTGGCATGAGCGATCTGGCGCGCCCGGTCAGCGCCCGCGTGCAGAATCGAATCGAGCTTCGCCTCGTCGGCGCGAATCGATAAGTATGCCTCGCGCTTTGGACCGATTTCCTCTTCGATGGCTTGATAGAGATCTTCCTTGGCGTGGCCCCAGCCGTAACCACCGGTCTCGAGCTTCTGCTTCATCTCTGGGGCCCGGTCCGGCGCGACCAGACTGTAGAGCTCGTACACCGTGGACCCTTCGGCCCGCTTTGGATCGTCGAGTCCTTCCGAGCTGGTCTTGATGCCCATGATCACTTTGCGGAGCTTCTTCGGCGATTCGAACAGCGGGATGCCATTGCCCTTGCTCTTGCTCATCTTCTCGCCGTCGGTCCCCGGGACCAGCGGGGCCTCGCCGATGAGCGCTTCGGGCACGACCAAGGTTCCCTCGCCGTAGAGGTGATTGAGGCGCATCGCCACGTCTCGCGTGAGCTCGAGATGCTGTTTCTGGTCTTTGCCGATCGGCACCACGTCGGTGTCGTAGAGGAGAATGTCCGCGGCCATGAGCACCGGATAGTTGAAGATTCCTGCGTTTGGCGACTCGCCGCGTGCGACGGCGTCCTTGTAAGCGTGCCCACGCTCGAGCTGTCCGGTGGCCAAGAGACAGGCCAAAACCCACGTGAGCTCGAAGACCTCGGGAACATCGGACTGGCGGTAGAGCAAGGTTCGCTCGGGATCGAGCCCACAGGCGAGCCAGGTCGCGGCCACATCGCGAATGTAGCCGCGCAGCGCGTCCGCATCGCGGACCGTGGTGACCGCGTGGTAATCCGCGATGAAGTAGAGCGTGCGGTACCGGTCGACGAGCGAAAGCGCGGGCCGAATCGCACCTAGATAGTTGCCGAGGTGTGGAAGGTGCGTGGGCTTGATGCCGGTGAGAGAGGTCTTCACGGGGCGTGAGACTGTCCCATGTGGACATGACCGGCAACCGGGGTATCTTCGGTCGCGTCAAGAGAGGAAACATGACGACTCGTCCGTTCAAGGTCTTGGGAATTCAGCAGGTTGCCGTCGGCGCTGCCGACAAGAGCGCCCTTCGCCGCCTCTGGGTCGACATCTTGGGTCTGACCCCACACGGAAACTTCAAGAGCGAAAAGGAAAACGTCGACGAGGATATCGTAACGATGGGTTCCGGGCCCTTCACCGTCGAGGTCGACCTGATGCAACCGATCGATCCCGAAAAGAAACCCCGGGTCGATACGCCCCCCCTCAACCACATCGGTCTCTGGGTCGATGACATCGACGCAGCGGTGAAGTGGCTCGGTGATCGAGGCGTGCGATTCACTCCGGGCGGAGTACGGCCCGGCGCAGCAGGCCATCGCGTTTGCTTCATCCACCCCAAGGGCAATGAATCAGCCCCGATCAGCGGCGAGGGCGTGCTCATCGAGCTCGTAGAGGCTCCGCAGGATGTGCGGGAAGCGTTCGAGAAGATCAGTCGAGCCGCCAGGCCAGCCTGAGGTCGGACACCGAGATGTCCGACTTCCTCGGACGGACCAGCACCTCTTCGAGCTCCACGGATTCGAGGTCCATTGCCGCCCGAAGCGCGCGAACCTCTTCTTTGGCCTCGAGCTCGAGCTCGCGACGCGAACCGAGCAGGTCCTGCAACTCGTCCTCGGCGCGACGCACGTCCTCCCGCTCCCTGGCGACCCGACCCGCGCCACGCGCAGCGGTCGTCGCGCGGCCCATGTTACGGCTACCTAGAATCGCGCCTAACACGGTCGCACCCATCGAGATTCCCGTCTGCAGCTTCTCCTGATCGTACTGGCCCTTCTCGCGTTCGACCCGGTCCTCTGCTCTCCGAATTCCGGCATCGATTTTCTTCAGCTTCTTGGCGAGCTCGGCGCTCAGCTTCTCGAGCGCCGCGTCGCGGTGTTCGCGTTTCGTGAGCTGGGCTCGAGCGGCAAACTGGTCCTTGGTTTCCCCGGGCGTCGATTTCAGCTTCAGGGGCTTGCAGCTCCAAAGAACTCTAGGTCGATCTTGGTATAGACGGCTCTTGATCTGCTTTCCGTAGCTTCTGAAGATCGTCTTACCGACCGATCCGGGTCGTGGTTCGACGAACTCGGCCTCGGTAGGCGCCGGATGTTCGAGATCGAGCGCGTCGGGCTCGAGCAGTGCGAGCGATTCCCATGGGGACTCCTCATCGAGTGGCAGGAGCAGCAGTCGCTCTTCCCAGGCATCCAGTCCGTGCGATGCGCGCACGTAATGCAGGGACACCGAGGCCGCCAAATACGGACGATACGTTCCGGGTTCGTCACTCGAGAACGCTTCGTCGATGCCCGCCGCGACGACGGGACGTACGCTTCTCGACGCAGCAGGAATGCTGGGTGGCGCTTTGCGCGCGTCACTTTGGCTCGTGGCCTGGTCGCTCGGCGGCGGGCTCAGGCGCCTGATCTCTTTACGTGTCAGGGGCCCACGCAAGTACGACATCGCCCAGCGCGTGTGGAACAAGACGTCCGCTTCTTCATGGGCGTTGTGGAGCAGGAACACTCGGCTTCGCAGGCCGGCGAG
>DASRZF010000428.1:0-6926 GCA_035686645.1 Polyangiales bacterium | reverse complement strand
TTTATACCCGCTATCATTATTCTCCCGCCGATCTGCCCAGCATGTTCCGCACGGCCCGCTGGCCTCTGCTGGTCTTGGGCGGATGGGCTGTCGCCGGCTTGATAGGCGGAGGCCCCACGATCATCAGGCTTCTGTACGACTCGCGATATTGGGAGGCGGGATGGATGACCCAGATCGTTGCCGCCGGTTTTTGGTTTGGAATCGTTCTCGGCGGCACCTATGCAGCGGTCGTACTCGCTGTGGGCCGCAGCGATTGGACGGCTTCCATGTCTTTTTCGAAAGTATTGGGGATGGTCGCGTTCATTCCGCTTGGCTACTGGCTCGGGGGGTTTCCTGGCGCCGTGGGCGGATTGGCGATGTCCGAGCTCATCCGGTATTGCGTTGCCGTGTATGGGGCCGCGGCACTGGGGTTCGATGAGCACCGCGAAGATCTCGCGATCAGCGTTCGGGTTGGGATCTCGGCGCTCGCCGGCTGGTCCGCGGTGGCTGGCCTGACGGCGTTTGGAATCAGCCATGTCGTCATCCACGCATTGACCGTCTTCGTGGTCGTCACCGCGTTCTGGGCGTCGCCCTTCATCATGCTCATTTCTAGAACCCGTCGGGAAAAGTCGTTGTTTGGGAGCGACGCAAATCTCTCGAAAGAGAGCGTCTGAACGCGAGGACACTCGGCAAGTTGCCCCGCTTCCCCGTCACATGCTTGGGGATCCGCCTCACCCCGATGTTGCCTCGGATCGAGCTGGGACTAGGCTCCGCCGCATGGAATGCCCAAGAGTGCAGTCTGCACGAGCGTCTTTGGACGAACCGTCGCAGTCTCCGGCCTCCTTGGGCGCAGGTGGAAAGAAGTGGATCGACCGCACGGGACCATACCTGGTCGTCTTGGCGTTCGGCTGGATGGTAGCGGCGGCCCTCGTCAACCCGGTTGCGGAAATTCCGCTCAACGACGACTGGGCCTACTCCCACGTCGTACGGACGCTCTTCGACGAGGGGCGACTGGTATTCACCGATTGGCAGAGCATGCCGCTGCTTACCCAGGTGCTCTGGGGCGCGCTCTTCTGTTTGCCCTTTGGCTTCTCATTCACGGCCCTGAGGGTATCCACCCTCGTCGCGGCCTATCTCGGCGCAGTCGCACTGTTCGGCCTGCTCCGCGAGCTCGGCGCAACCCGGCGTCAGGCGTTCTTCGCAGCGGCCTGTTTGCTTTGCTCGCCGCTGTACTTCTCCCTCTCGTTCACATTCATGACCGACGTGCCTTTCGTGGCGGCGTGCCTGGGCGCCGTGTGGCTCTGGGTGGGGGGCATTAAGCGCGGCAGCACGATTTGGACAGTTGTGGCTGTCGGGCTCAGCATCTGCGCGACGCTGAATCGCCAGCTAGGCCTGGCTCTCCCGTTGGCCTTTGCTGCCGGGGAGTTGGTGCGGCTCGGGGGCACGCGACGCGTCCTGCTGCGGATGGTCCTTCCCGTTGCCTGCACGGCAGCGGCTTTGCTGCTGTACCAGCACTGGTTGGCGACCGGCCCCGGGACGCCTGAGCTCTACCACCAGAAGGAAGACGCCCTAAGAGCTGCGATATCGGAGTTGCTGTTGCTCCGCGGATGGCGCCTGCCGCTCGAGCGAACGTTGGGCGCTCTCCTGCTGCTTGGCGGCATGTTGGTCCCCTTGCTCTGGTTGTTGCCGCTGCCGGGATTACAGAAAGGGCCGGCACGTCGAGCCGCGATCGCGGCGGCAGCGGCCATGGCTCTCCTGGCGGCCGTACTTGGACTGCCCGAGTCGACCCATGGGGACATCATGGTCGGCGCTGGGCTGGGCGTTCGCACCAGCCTTGGTACCCATTGGCAGCCCCCCGACTGGCTGGGCAAAGCGGTATTGGTCGCTGCGTGCCTGCCCGCGACAGCAGTAGCGGCGCTCGTTGCGCGTGCTCTGCTCGACGTTGCGCTCAAACTCTGGCCCGCCCGTTGCCCGGCGCCTAAAGCTGTTCACAAGCTGCGGAACGGACTGCCATCTTTGGCCATCGAGCCCGGATACGCTGCAATTTTCGTCGCTCTGCTCGCGCTGTTGCACGCTCCGACCTCGATCGTGCATGCGGCTTACTTCGACCGCTACACGGTGGTGCTGATTCCCTGGGCCTTGGTCCTGTGGTGGGCGTCATCGGCGAGCAAACAAGGAGTGACCGTGAAACCCCGGGCCGGACTGTTGCTACTCGCGCTGTTTCTGATCGCGGACGTGGCTGCCACCCATGACTATCTGGCTTGGCAGCGTGCACGGTGGAGCGCGGTCGAGTACTTGTCGCAACATGGTGTGCAGCCCGCACAGATTCGTGCAGGCTTCGAAGTAGACCAATACGGTCCCTGGGCCGAACCGCTGGCCGCCCGCGCGGATCAAGTCTCCCCGTTCTACCTCGTGGCGATCTCTCCGATCCCAGGACACCGTACATTGCACGCCGTGCCAGTGAATCGCTGGCTCCCGTTCACGGCGTCGCAAGTGCTGGTCCTGCGGCCCGACGAGTGAGGAGCAAAAAAGGGGGGGCTAGGCCTGAACACGCCGAAACGGGTTGTAGCAAGGGCTGACGTACGGGTCGTAGAGGGCGACGAACCGGACAGGGCGCGACTCGTCGGCGCCGTTGATGAAGAAGTCCGTCGAGCTCAGATAGTTCATGTAGATCTCGTCGGGGAGCGGGCGGAACAGCAGCTTGAGCGGGTTGCGCCGAATGGGGTATTGGTGTCGCTCGAAGGTATCGACAAACCGGCTCACCCCGGCGGGATCGATGTCGAGATAGTCGAAATGGTCGATCAGCTTCCGCACGATCCATTCGCGTCGAAGGGAGTCCCAGTGCCAAACGCCTGCGCCCGCGGTGAGTGCGGCGGCGCCTAGCAGCGACGTGACAAAGACCCTCCGAGTGACTCGATGCGACGTGCTCATGTCGCCTGGCCTCCGAATAGGCTCCTCGCGGAGCGCAACGCCAAGGCGGACAGCGTCAGCGTGGGGTTGGCCGGTGCTGCGGACGGAAAAACGCTCGAGCCCACCACGACGAGGTTCCGAACGCGGTGGTGACGGCAGTTTGCGTCAACTACGGAGTCTTTGGGGTTACGGCCCATCATGGTCGTGCATTGGATATGATAATCGGTTTGTTCGATCTCGTCGTGCATCCTGAACGACTCGACTGGCAGCGGCTTGAGCAGCTCTTGCAGTGAGGCGCGAACGGCTTCCAAGCCACGATGCGTGTACTCGGAATGGCCGTGGTACTCAGTTACGGGTCGGCTCGAGTCGTCGGTGTCGAGACGCACACGGTTGCGCTCCTGGGGCAGGTCCTCGAGCACGAACTTGATCACGTATCTCTGGCGCCAGCGGCCACGCAGATTGCGTAGGTTGGGGATGTTGTAGCTCTCGAACATGGCGGCGGCTCGGTCTCGTCGGTGCGGCCCGTCATACAGCATGTATCCGAGTGCGGTCTGGGTGGTGCTTCCCTGAAAGCCGTCCATGCCGTCCAGCTCGACCGTGCACAAGATGCTGACCTGCTCGCACAGTCCGCGCCCAACCCACTCGCCGTCTAGCCCGGAGCGCAGAAGAATGTGTGGATTGAAGATACCATTGGCGCCGAGTACCACCAGCTCGGCCTTTGCGAACAGCTTCGCGCCTTCTGCGGTGAAATGCACCCCCGTTGCAATGCCTGCAGAATGTTCGATTCGCTCGGCGGTCGCGTTGGCCCGCAGCTCTACGCGTGGATCCGCGTATTCGGGCCGCATCCCGTTCAGAATGGTGAACTTGGAATCGACGGGACAGAGGTTGCAGCGCAGTGACGAACAACACTGCGGGCGCGCGGGCAGCCTGGAACGAGTGGGTTTCGCGACAGGCAAAGAGAAGAACAGCCCGGGATACGCGGCCGCCATTGCACGGTCTGGATCGCTCATCTGGTGCGGCGGACACGGGTAGGGCTTGCTGCGAGGGTACACGGTGTCGTCCGGGCCGGCGACTCCGAAGGTCTCTTCCACCTCGCAGTAGTACGGTTCGAGGTCGTCGTAGCTGATGGGCCAGTCGAAGCCGACGCCATAGCGCGAGCGCAGTCGAAAATCGTTCGGAATCATCCGAGGAGTGTTGCCACCCCAGCAGTTGGAGCTCCCCCCATGCGCTAGCGTGAAGATCCATGGCTTTGCGGGGGTCTCGTTGACGAACGTGTGCTGGAAAGATTCGTACGTTAGCTCGTCGCGACGGGCGATGAGTTGCGCGTGCGAAAGCGCTGGACCGCGTTCGAGCACCAGAATTCGTGCCGTCGCCGGTGCGTGGCGCAAATATTCCTGTAGAAAGAAGGACGACGCGAACCCGCTGCCAATGCAAACGACATCGTAGCTCTGCACCATACTTGCAGCGAGTAGCAGAGGCTGTTCATGACTTCAAATGCCATGAATCCCTTGGGCGAGGGCGTCTCAGTCACCACCAACGCGGGTTCTGCTCAATGAACCGCATCACGCCGTCCAACTTTGGCGCCTCCGCGCGAGGTTGATCGACGTACTCCCGCAGTCCCCAGCGCCCCCACTTCGTGTACCCACCACAGTTGTTGTAATGGACAAACAGCTTCCCGCCCGCTTCGCGCCACGCGGTCAGGTAGCGCAGATAGAGATCACTCATCTTGGGGTGGCGATTGATTGCATCAAAAAGGGCGTTGATGTTCTCGTCATTCTCAGCGCCAGCCGCTGCTGAGAAGTGCTGCCCTCCCTCGTACGCGACCAGGGTCACGCCGAAGCGCGCGGCCATCTCGGCCTGGTCCTGCATCCGTTTGATCGCCTTTGGCATGACCTCGGCTTCGGTGCGCTCGAGGAGCTCATCCACCGGCATGGCGGTGTAGTCCGCTCGGGTCTTTCGGTTCACCGCGATGCCGAAGTACGGGGCTATCGCTAGCGCGTCCACCCGCTCGTACAGGTCGCGGTGCGTTAGTACCTTCTTGCTCGTCCAAGCGTTGGCGGCCTGAGTCGCGACGACGCGGACGACCCGCGAAGCGGATTCCCCGAAGATTTGATGCCAAATTTGGAAAATCGCGTCGCTTCGCTCCGCTTGGCACACGAGTGCGGCCCCGAATTCACCGTTCTCGCTCTTCCCCACTGGGCACCGCGCCACTTCGTGGTGCTGTTTGAACTGCGGGTTCCAGACCTCGTTGGAGTACTCCAACCAGACGCGAAACTCTTCAGGCAGAGTGTCGCGGACCAGAGTCGCGAACTGACGAACGTAATCGTCGTCTGCCAAATGAGGGATGTTGACCCAAGGCTCTGCCTGCAGCCGCACTGCGAGCGAAATCATCACCTCGACGGGCACGCCTCGCCGATTCCAGGTCGCGTGCGTCAGCTTGGGACGCTCCGACCAAGTACTGATTGTCGAATCGTTGGTCCGCATCCAATCCATGAAGCGCAGGACCGAATAGTTGCTCGTAGACTGCAGGAATTTTGGATGAAAGATCCGGTCCGGATGCGTATCCTCGAAAGGAAGACAGCGACCAGTCGGGCAGGGATGGGAGCCATCGCACCAGAGCGCGTCGTCTTCCTCGCAAGATCCCCCAGGCGGAAACACACGAATGTTGCGGATCGGATTGCTCGGACTGGTCTTGGAGATCGCGAAACGGACGGCGCCGTCCTTCTTGACGCGAATCACCTGCCGGCCGGGACGCGATTGGTTCTGCAGCAGCTCGTTGCCGTAGGCGATCTCGCCCTCTCCGTCGTAGACGACGATGAACTCGCCCCCGGGGTGACCGCCCTCCGTCAACATGAGCGTCCTAGCCACCTGGCCTGGCATCAAGGAACGGACCCAGCCGTCTTCGTCGAGATCGATCGGGCGCTTGTCGTCCCATTTCTCGTCGCTACCGCTAATCCACGGGCGCGATGACTTGAACAGATCCACGAACGGGATGTCCCGGCTGTAGTCCACCACCCCGGCCAAGTTGGATCCTATCGATGAGGTACGATTGAGCTCGGAGCTCGGCCTCGAAGACCGCGCGTGCACACCGCTCGTTTCCGCAGCAACCGGAGCAAGCGGTTTGTTCCGGGAACAGTTGCACGAGACGCATGATACGACCCCGAGCAATCCGATTGTCGCAAACACGCTTCTTCTCATCCCAGACCCCCGCGCTGCTGCGCTCACTCAATGAGTGAAGCTGACATGAAAGCATCTATGCAGCAATTCACGCAATGTGCTCGAGAAGCTTGCAGCGAACGGAGCCCTAGAGCGGCTTGAAGCGAATGAACCCGGTGCGCGTCGGCTCGTGCACCCACAGAAGCTCGAAGTCGAATGAGTCGAGCTCGGACCTGAGCTCATCCTGCACGGCGCCACTTTCTCGGAGGCGCGTTCGAATCGACTCGGCGTCCATCTGCGGATCGATAGCCACGTAGCCGTTCGAAGTGAAGATGTCGTAACCACGTTCGTGGGCGTGCGCGAGCATACGTCCTTCACGTAGCGCCATGGCAGAGTCTTTGTCCGCTGCAAACCCGAACGCGTGAATCGATGGCGACTCGATCGAAAACGAGATGATCCCGTCGTCGAGCTCGAGCAGCTTGGCCCCAGGAGCGAGGCGGTCCAGCGCCTCCTGGATGGCCACTCGATCCGCCCAAAAATCGTATGAACGGTTGTGATCTACGTAGGCCGAACCGAGGATCTGTCGGCCCATCGAGAAGATCAAGACGAGGGCGTAACCGATGAAGAGAGCCTTCTTCGCAGTGCCTCGCGCATCGAGCCGTGCGTACGAGTCTCCGACTAGCACGCAGAAGAAGAAAGTCGTCATGAGCATCGAAAGCGCGAAGGACCAGCTTCCCTGATGCCAAAGATGCACATAGGTGAGGTTGTAAGCGAGCTTGACCAGAATGCCCGCGGCGAACCCGATGGGCAGTATGTAGCGAGGATCGCGTTTGTGTGCGACGCCGACCGACCACATGTAAATCACGGCCATCAGGGCGGGG
>DASRZF010000427.1:0-6722 GCA_035686645.1 Polyangiales bacterium | reverse complement strand
CTACGAGACAGGCAACCTCGGTGTGGGCGCGATCGCAGCGCTCGCTTGGATCAAGCTAGGTCGGGTCACCGATCCGAGACTGGGCGCCCGAGCAACGGTTCGAGACGGACGGCGTTTGGCGAAGCAGGCGGCCTGGTTTCTCGAGGTGCCCTGGCACGAATGGCTCGCTCGGCCCCTCGACGACGTGCGTCGGGATCTAGGGGTGAGCGGACCGGTTCAGTATCGCCCGGTCCGCTCCAGCGAGGTCGATCTTTCGCTGATGCACTCCTGATCCGCTAAGCTGCGGGAGTGGGGAAGGGAGTCGCGATTCTATGCTTGCTCGCGGGGGGATATGTCTCCGTCGCGGCTCTCGGCGTGTTGCCCCCGGAGTATGCCGTCATCCACGCGCCGCGTGGCGTGGTTCTCGGAGGTGGCGCGCTGCTCGTGGTGATCGGCTTCATGTCGCTTGCCCGCGACCATCGAATGAGCGACGCGATCGCGTCCATGTTGTTGCTTGCGCTGGCAGCAGGAGCCGGATGGCTCACGTTCTATGCGCCCGAAGGCACTCTCAGCCGCTATGTTCCGTTCATCCCATCCTCGGTCAACGAGGCGCTAGCGCGCTTGTTGTTCGGATTCGGGGCCGCGGCATCCGTGGGTATGGCGATCTGGGGCGTCCGCCGGATCTTTCGCTGAAGCGCAGAGCGGGATTGAGCGGACCCCTGCGATTCACCGATGTCCGGAGAAGAGCCCGTACAGAACCAGCAGTACCAATGGCAGCGTCAGCCACATCAGCGGCCAGAGTGCGCTCACCTGATGCTGCTTGCTGGAGTCAGTCCAATCTTCGGCCCAGCCCCCGGTACGCCGCTCGGCCCGTTTTGTTTTCGGTTCCGTCTCGTCGATGTCCGCTGAATCCACGTCCGGCGGAGGAACCAGCGACTGATCCTTCGCGGGGACACTGCTTCTAACGTTCGCGCGCATCACACTTACCTCCACGCCGTCCGACTCGGAAGGCGCTTGATCGAACAAACCAGGAACTTCGACTCAGAACAAAGAACGAGGTCGTTCGGGAGGGTCGTCGCTCAGCCCCGAGCCGAGCACCGCCACAACGACCAGCTGGAATGCCAACCGCATCCCTGATTCTGGATCCGCGCCAGGCACTTGCCAAGCTGGATCGCCAGGGCGCTGGGTTATCAACCACAACGACCGCCGATGGCGGTGCCGGCTTGGAAAGAGCTGGCAACCCAGGGGGAGGGTCCAACGGCAGCGTTTGTCGACGCGACCTCCACCGACTTCAGCAAGACCCGTGTGCTACATGGTGCTCGACGAGACAGTGGCGATGGGTCGAGAAAGGCCGGCGAGCCTGTGACGCGAGAAGACACGGTGGAGCTCAGGGTTCCTTTGGAGCGCGTGTTGCGCGCGGGTCATCCATGGGTCTTCCGGAGAGCCTTGCGCAAGCCGCCTCGGAGCGCCGGCCGCGTCGTTGCCGTGCATGGCCGTGATGGCCGCTTCATCGGCCGCGGTATTTCCGACGATGGCGCGATCGCCGTGCGCATGTTCACGACGCGTGACGAGCCGGTGGATGGGCGCCTATTCGCGGAGCGACTCGCGGAGGCTTTCAAGCTCCGTGAACAGATCCTGCCTCCAGAAACGAACGCGTATCGGCTGGTGCACGGGGAGGGCGACCGCCTTCCGGGGTTCGTCGTCGACTTGTACGGGGACTATGCCGTGCTGCGTTTCGACAGCCCGGCGCTCCATTCCTGGTTGCCGACCTGGCTCGAGGCCTTGGTGCCGATGTTCGGGCGATTGGGTGTGCGGGGCGCCGTGGCTCGGCTGCCGAAGGACAAAGACTTCGGTGTGCAGCAGGTCTGGGGGGAACCTCCACCCGAGCTGGTGACGGTGGTGGAGCGTGGCATGAAGCTCGTGGCGAGCCTCTGGCACGGGCAGAAAACGGGGCTCTTTCTGGACCATCGCGAGTCGCGCTGGCGCATCCGCGAACTGAGCGAGGGTTGCCGGGTGCTGAACCTCTACGGGTACACGGGCGGGTTCTCCGTGGCGGCTGGCCTCGGTGGAGCCCGCGAGGTCGTGACGGTCGACTCGGCGCGCCCCGCCCTAGAGCTCGCGACGCAAAGCTGGAATGCGAATGCCCTCAAGGGGCAGCGACACCGCGTCGTCGTTTCAGATGTTCCCCGGTACATGCATGCCTTGAGGGACGACGAGCGTTTCGACATCGTCATCTCGGATCCACCGAGCTTCGCCCCGAACCAGCGGGCGGTGCCCAGAGCGATCCGCGCATACCAAAACCTTCATCAGAGCTGCATGCAGCACGTCGCGGATGACGGGCTCTATCTCGCCGCTTCCTGTTCGAGCCACATCAGCCTCGACGTTTTCGAGACATCGCTTCGTGATGCGGCGCGGGCGACAAACCGCTCCGCAACGATCTTGGAAACCTGGGGTGCTGCGCCTGACCATCCGGTGCTTCGTGTTTTTCCGGAAGGTCAGTATCTCAAGGTGTGCCTGCTGCGAATTGGAGATCGACGGGGCACCGACCAGCGAGCTTAGCTTCCCTCGATGTCATCGACCGGCATTGGGCGGCTTTCCATGCCTCCGCTGGCGCGGAAGCCGAGGAGTCTGAGGAAAAGGCGACGGCGGCCGATGCCTGGCGTTCCGATGCTCGCCGGAATGATCGCCGGCGCCGCGAGGGCTACGCCGAGGCGGCAGGCCGCGCTCACCACGAAGACGACGAGGAAGTTTCGGTCGACGCTCATCAGCAACCAGCCGCCCAAGAGGCTTCCGGTGAGCTGTGCGACGCCGGTGAACACGCTCATCATCGCGAAGACATGAAGGCGCGACCGCGCGTGGCTGGTCTCGAGCAGCAGCGAGAACTGAGACACCTCGTGTCCGCCCCAGGAAAGGCCGGACAAAGCTTGGGCGACGATCACCATGGCCACGCCCCGAACCCAGAGCCATGGCAGGGGCACGAGCGCGACGAGGACGACCGCCAACAGGAATGCGGCGCGGGCGCCGTAGCGATCGATGAGGCGACCCCAGGATGGGAGTGAAGCGAACTTCAGGACCACGACCGCGAGACTTCCGGCCATGTATTCGGTGTAGGAAAGGCGGAGCTCTTCGAGCATGAATGGCCCGAAGTAGGGAGAGGCCATGTACACGGTGAGCTGCAACGCGGCGGCGAAGAGAAGAATACGACGGACAGGGAGGGCTTCATCCGAGCGCGCAAACGAGAGAGTCTCCCGTCGATCGCTCAGCAGCTGCGCAGGCGGCTCTGGGGAGAGGGCGAGCAAGACGGCCGAGACCAGGCGAAACAGGCCGGCACCGCCGAAGATGATCGCATAGCCCAACCCGCCGGCGCCGGGAGCGACGGTGCCCGCGGAGCCAGGCTCGAGACGTTGTAGAAGCAAGCCGGCAACGATCAACGAGCCCGATGTCGCCACTTGGGCGATGCGGTTCCGTGTTGCGAAGTAGCGGCCCCGCACTCGCGCCGGAACGAGATCTCCGTACCAGGACGCCCAGGCGGTGCCGGCGGCCTGCGCACACATCTGGTACGCCGATGCCAAGCCGATGAGAACACGAGGCGAGAGAGTCCCCTTCGTATCGGTGAGCACGATCGTAAAGAGGATCAGAGCCTGCAGGGTCGCTGCGCTGACCACGACCGCTTTGCGGCGACGAAAACGGCCGAGGAGGCCCAGGGCCATCAGCGGCCCGAGCGTTCCCACGCAGAGCGGCAAGGTGATCACCAGTGCTTGCTCGAGCGAGGTTGCACCGAGCCGTACGGCATCTGCGAGGAAATAGACCTCGCCGGCGCCCACCATCAGGGCGTAGAAGAGGGCGTCCGCAAGCGAAAGCCGCATGGCGCGACGCGTGTAACTCACGGGTAGAACGGCCAGAAGAGGGGAATGAGGCAGATGGTCACCGCAGCCAAGAGGAGATTGAGCGGGAGCCCGAAGCGGATGTAGTCGGTGAACCGGTAGCCGCCCGGACCGTACACCATGAGATTGGTTTGGTATCCAATCGGAGTCGCGAAGCTTGCCGAGCCCGCCATCATGATCGCCACGACGAAGGGCCAGAAGCTCACGCCCAATGCTCCGGCGGTCGCCTGAGCGATGGGAAACACCAAGACGGCGGCGGCGTTGTTGGTAATGAACTCCGTGAAGAGCATCGTGACGAGATACACGGCCGCAAGCGCGAGCCACGGACCCTCGCCCGCCAGCGAAAGCCAGCTCTGGGCCAGGTGCGATGCTGCCCCGGTCACCTCGAGCGATTTGCCGAGACCAAATGACGCGCCGATCACGGCGAGGACGGACCAATCGATGCTCGCGCGTGCGCGCGCCACGGTGGTGCAGCGCGTAGCCACCATCAGCCCTGCAGCGACCAGCGCTGCGAGCAACATGTCGGCAAAGGTCGCGGCGGCAACGACCATTCCTGACAAGATGACGGCGGAAACGAGTGCGCGCTCGTGGCGTGGCGGAGAAGCGCCTTGGATCTCGCTTACCAACAAGAAGTCTCGCGAATGCCGTTGTTGCTCGAGGAACGAAGGGCGCGCTTCGATGAGCAAGGTGTCGCCAGCGCGCAGTCGAATGTCGCCCACCTTACCGAGCAGGCGTTCGCCGTCGCGGGCCACGGCGATGACGACAGCGCCGTAGCGCGAGCGAAAGCGGCCGTCCCGAATTGTCTGCCCTGCCAATGGAGAGGCTCTCGAGATGACCGCTTCCACCAACTTGCGCTCGGGACGTGGCGTGTCGAGCTCGAACAACTCATCGGGCGCCGGAACCAGGTCCTTGAGCTTCACGAGATCGACCACGGAGTCGACCGCACCCACGAAGACCAGTCGATCCCCAACTTGTAGGCGTTCCGTTGGAGCAACTGCCGGGAGCACCGAGCTCCCGCGCTCGATCTCGGCGAGGAACGCGCCGGGTAGGTGACGGAGCCCTGCTTCTTCGATGGTGCGTCCAACGATCGGGCTCTCTTCCCGGACCAGCATTTCAATGGCGTATTCGCGGGCGTTGGGGTTCTCGGTGAGCGGTGGGCGCCGTTCGGGCAATAGCCGCCGGTTCATCGTCAGCACGTAGACGGCGCCGATGATCGCCGCGGGCAATCCAACCTTGGCGATCGAGAACAAGCCCATCGGACCGAGATCGGTTTGCGCGAGCACGAGGCCGTGGACGACCAGATTGGTGCTGGTTCCAATGAGCGAGCACGTGCCTCCGAGGATGGCGGCGAAGCTCAAGGGCATCATGAATTTCGAGACCGACATGCGTTGACGCCGGCACCAGTCCTGCACGACGGGTACCAGAATCGCGACGACGGGTGTATTGTTCAGAAAGGCGCTCACCGCGATGACGGGGAACATCATTCGAGCCTGAGCGCCCGTGACCGAACGGACCTTTCCGAGCAGTGTGTTGCTCACCGCGGCAACCGCACCGGTGTCGACCAAGCCGGCGGCCACGACGAAGAGGACCGCCACGGTGGCCAAGCCAGGGTTTGACAAGCCCGACAAGGCCTGACTTGGCGAGAGGATGCCGGCAGCCACGAGCATGGTCAGCGCGCCGGCCAAGACGAAGTCGGGCGCCATGCGGGTACTTGCCAGCAACACGAGAACCGCCAACACCGTGGCGCAAGCGATCCAGGCTTCTATGGACACGGGCTGAGCCATAGCCAAGTTCGGGACGACTAGCCAATTGAGTGCGCTAGGGCTGCTCGCCCGGCGGACTGGGGGCGGGAAGGCGAACGGCCGGCGCGACGGAGCTTCGAACCATGGCTTCGCCCGACCGGAGTAGGGCGTTGCGCAGAACGATGGGCATGAAAAGCTCGTTCATGGCGATGACGCCGAGAAGAAGCGCGCTGGCGCCCTTGCCCCAGTCACCGAACGAGCGCTGCACGACCAGTGCCAGCGCCAGGGCGAGGCCGGCTTGGGGCAGTAGGCCCGTCCAAGCCCAACGGCGGATCTCCACCGTAGAGCGCGTTTGTCGGGTGGCGATCGCTCCGCCGAGGCCAAACCCCAGGGCCCTGAGGGCTACCAGGATCGCAGCGATCGCTCCAAACTCGAACAAGAGGTCGAGGTGAAGCGTGGTCCCCGCAACTGCAAAGAATACGAGATAAAGCGGAAGGGAGGCGGCCTGGAGGTCATGGACGAGCGAGGAAGCGTCCGATTCGACGAAGTTGGCGATGACGAGTCCGGCGCTCAGCATCACGATCAGGGGATCCAAGCTCACTCTCGTCGTGATCTCCGCAACGATGATACAAAGCAGAACCACGAAGAGCGAGGCGTCTCGCCGGACCTTGCGCAAGTAGTAGGCCAGAAGGATACCAACGACGATTCCGGATCCCATCGATCCGAAGAGCTCCCAAGCGATCGTGCGTGCGGTCCCGGCCGCATCGCCTTCGCCGGTCATCAGCGAGCGGACTACCGCTGAAGCACCGCTGAAGAGGACGATCACCACTAGATCGGCGATGACGACCGTTCCGAGCATGGTCCTGCTGACAGGGCCATCCGAGCGGGTTTCGCTCAGCATGGCCATCACCACTGCTGGGGATTGAGCACTGAGCACGACGCCAAGCATTCCGCAGAATGCGAGCAAGGTAGTGTCCTCCAGCCCCTCTAGAAACCCGAGTCTCGGCGCCGCAACGAACAAAGCCAGTCCCAAGAGAACGCTCGTGCCCACGACTGCCCAACCTGTCAGGGCGACGATCGTCGGCAGCAGTGGGCGCAAGCGACCGAGATTGAGCTC
>DASRZF010000426.1:0-3794 GCA_035686645.1 Polyangiales bacterium | reverse complement strand
GCCATGGCGCGCGCGAAGTGGGAAGTCCGTGCCAAGCACATCGAGAGCGATCCGCCCACTCCGCCGGAACCTGATTGAGGACCCATGAGGACTTCGTTTACCAGCGACCTGCCGCCGGAGTCGCGCCTAGAGCGATGGGCGTATGTATTGAAGCCAGCCAGTTGGCCTAAGCTATTCGTGCCCGCTCTCTTTGGGCAGGCGCTTGGCGCAAGCGAGAAAGGAGCGCTGGGCCTCGAGGCTTTGGGATGGGGATTCGCGTTCACGCTCTTCGGTCTAGGCTTCATCGTATTGTTGAACGATTGGGGAGATCGCGAAGTCGACGCGATCAAGCGGAACATGTTCCCGGATGGCTGTTCGCCGAAGACGATACCTGACCGCCTGATCGACTCGCGCGCGATCGCGATCGCGGGCGTCCTCTTTGGCGCTGCGACCTTGCTGGTCGCGGCGGGCGCGGAGCGCTTTCTATTGCGACCCTTCGCGTTCGAGGCCGGATTGGCCTGCATGCTGCTGTTCGTTGCTTACACGCTCCCGCCGATCCGTTTGAACTACCGAGGCGGTGGAGAGCTTCTCGAGATGGCTGGTGTCGGTCTCGCACTTCCCGTATACAACGCCTACTTGCAGGCCGGGTCCGTAGCGCTCGCAGCATGGCCTTGGATCTTGGGGTTCTCGGCTTTGAGTCTGGCCAGTGGGGTCGCGAGCGGGCTCTCCGACGAGGAAAGCGACCGGGTCGGAGGCAAGCGCACGTTCGCGTCCATGCGCGGCAATGCGGCGGCGCGCGCGCTCACGGAAGCCCTGGTCGTGCTAGGCGCCGGGGTTTGGCTGGCCGGATCGATCGCGGCACCGAGCCGGGCTCCGTTCTACGTTTCTGCAAGCGCCGTGCTGATCGTTTCATGGAACTTTGCCGCGATGCGGCGCGTCAGCAAGAGCGCCGCCACCAATGCCTTTCGAGAACAGGCCGAGTACAAGCGCTTTCTTCATCGAGCGATCTGGCATAGTACTCCCCTGGTTGCGGTGCTTCTATGGCTGCGATCGATACTCACATGACCGCCCACGCGACAAATCACATCGGTGCAACACTGGCCGAGATCGACGAACGAATCGGGCTAACCGCGTATGGACGCTTGACCCTCGATCCCTGTCGGAGCACTGCGAACCGGCTCGACGACTTGGTCATGGGCCTCACTGACCCTGGCGAAACGCCGCACCTCGGCGCCGCGGCAGTTGCCGTGGCAGACGCGCAGCTCAGAAGCTTTCCTGAGAACCTCTTCTGGGATTTCGACTTCTTCCTGGCCTCGATTCACCGAGACGCTTTGGCCTCGCCCGACTACGCGGATCACTTGCGAAAGGTCACCCGGGTCACGGTGGGCCTCATGAACCTGTACGGCCAACAGTCAGCGATTCGGTTTCGATACGTGCACGATTTCATGTACGGGTTCGACTGGGCACGTTGGGTTCGCCGGGATCCGGGGTCGCGCCAGGAGGCGGCGCCCTTTGGTATGGAGTTCCTCCAACAATCTGAAAACCGGGGTCGTGACATTCTCAAACTCATCGATGAAGATGATGCGCTCTACCCGAGCCTCGAAGACGGGGTCGCTCGAAACCCGTTTCCCTTCGCCCGTGAACCCGAGCACGAGCTTCCGCTCTACCGGCTGCTTGCGGAACGCGGTGAGGTGCCGGTCGAGACTTGGCGGTTCGATGCCAGACCCGACTCGAGCCGCGATTTCGACGCGCTGAGGGAAGAGGCGGCAGCTTGTCTCGGTTTGAGCCGCTAGAGCGGCACAATCATCGCGAGCATCCAGAGCGCCAACAAGAGATTGAGCGCGATGCTCGACCACCAGGCGGCATGGAATGGCTCTTCGTCCCGGGCGGCTACGAGCAGGGGCAGGAGCGGCGCAATCGACAGCAGCGCCTTGGCAGGCACAGGAACCCCTGGGGTCCAGAGGAACACACCGAATGCCGCAAAGGCGATGCCGGCGGAGCCAAAACGGCGAGCCGAGCGAATGCCGAGCCGGACGGGCCAGGTTCTCTTGCCGGCTCGCGCGTCGTTTTCGACGTCCGGGAGGGCGGTGAGGACGTTGCTGCACACTCCGAGCAAAGCGGCGGGCCAGATCACCCATCCCGGAGCGAAAGGACCTTCGGTTTGCAGGTAGTAACCGAGCGAAGGAAGACCGATCCCCATGCCGATTCCTTGAAGGAGCTCCCCACCGCCACGATAGCTCAGGCGGACGGGCGGGAAGCTGTAGAGCCACATGAGCAGGATCGCAGCGAGGCCGTAGACCGGCGTCCAACCCCTTCCCGCAACGGCCAACAAGCATGAATAGGCGATGAGCGAGATGGCAGCGCCACGAGCGGCGCGCTTCACCTGGTGCGGGCTGAGCCTGCCCTCTGCGATGACGCCTGAACCTCCGGAGAGAATCGTTCGCTGCACGCTGTCCGCTTCTCGGTCAGCGAAGTCGTTCGAAAAGATCACGAAGAGGTGATCCAAGAGTCCCCAGAGGAAAGCGGCAGCGAACCATCGCCAGCTAAACCGAGCGGTGACGTGCCAAGCGGCTACTTGTCCCAGCACGAGCGGCACGGCGATGTTGACGTGCGCGAGTGGACGCGAAGCTTGAATCCAGCTCTTCATACGGTCAGGTCACTCGATATCACGTTTCGATCCTGCTAGGGATGCGAGGTGCACGCGCCCAACGGGGAACCACTCAGGCGGCCCGTCCAGTTCTTCACCGGAAAGGGTGGAGTCGGCAAGTCGACCGTACTCGGCGCCGTGGCCACAGCGGCGGCGCGCGCAGGAAAGCGTCCACTGATACTGGAGCTCGGCATCCATACATCTTCGTCGCACTTGTTTTCGAGCCCGGACGTCGGATACGTGCCTGCCGAGGTGGCCCCCGGGGTGATGGCATCCCGTGTCGAGTTCGAGCCTGCGCTCGTCGACTACATCACCTCGCGCCTCAAGCTCCGTCCAATCGCGACCATGGTTGCAAACAACAGCTCGCTCCGACGGCTGTTCCTGGCGGCGCCCGGCGTCGACGAGATCGTGACGCTGCACCGAGTGGCGCAGCTCGTCGAAGACGCCCGCTGGGACCTGATTCTCGTCGACCTCGAGTCGACGGGACACGCACTGATGTTCTTCGATCTTCCCAGCGTTCTCGAGGTATTCCTCAAGGATGGGCCCCTTCGCCAGGTCTTGGACAGCGCGACGAAGCTCGTTCGAGACGTCGATCGCTCGGCGATTCACATCGTGACGGTGCCCGAACCTCTTGCCGTCAACGAAACGATCCTCTTGTACCGGCGCCTGCTAGCACGAGACGACCTGCACCTCGGCCATCTCTTCGTCAACCGCTACCCGCCGATCTGGTTCGACGAGGAGGAGCAACGACTGCTCCATGCCGAGTTGAGCGGTCCGAGCCGCGGGCAGCGCTGGGCCGCGGATCTGGAGCTTGCGGAATACCTGGTGCGGCGAAGGGAGACGGCCGACAAGTGCCTACGCGGGCTTCGCCGCGACATCGACCTACCCACGACCGTCTTCGACGCCCAGGATCAGGGAAGCGCCGCGATCATCGAAGCACTCTCGAGAGCGATCGAGCTGTCGGAGGTCTGGTGATCAGGCTACCCGAGGATTGCAAGCTCGCGTTCTGCGTGGGTGTCGGTGGGGTTGGCAAGACGACTTTTGCGGCCGCATTGGCACTGCGAGAGGCTCTCAACGGCAGGTCGGTGCTCGTCTTGACGGCCGATCCAGCGCGGCGCCTCGCGGACGCGCTGGGAATGCATGCGTTGCGTGATGCTCCCTCGCGGAT
>DASRZF010000425.1:0-3107 GCA_035686645.1 Polyangiales bacterium | reverse complement strand
TCTTGGCCAGTGTGGTCTTGCCGCATTGCCGTGGTCCGTGAATGAGCACCACGGGCGTGTCGGATACCGCTTCCGCGAGCGATGTCTCCACGAATCGGGGGTAAAGCACGTCGGGAACCATGTCGGCTGATTGTAACTTTTGCCTTCGGCCAATTGCAAGTTTCACTCCCGTCTGATTGAAGATTCATGGTTCGGCTGTTCGAAACATTCGTCGGGATCTCCGAAAGAGAAGGCCCCAGATTCAGCTGTGACTGGGCAGCCTGCCCAACTGGACCGCCTACTTCCCGAGCGCTTTGCCCTCCAGTTCTTCCCAACGGGCGAACAGCCGATCAAGCTCCTGTTGGGCTTCTCGATACGCCTCGTACGTGGCGTGTAGCCGTTCGTGATCGCCGGCCACGTCGGGGTCGTTCAGTTGTGCCTGTAGTGCATCGAGCTTCTCCTCGGCGGCGAGGATGCGCTCTTCCATGTCGGCGAACTCCTGCTTCTCGTGGTAGGTCAGCCCCTTCCGCGGGGAGCCGGCGCCGGAATCGGAAACCACTTTGCGGCTGCGCTCCAGCGCTCTTCCAGTGGCCGGGGACGGCTTCTCTGCGGCTGCGCCGACATCCAGCCACTGGGCCACGCTGGCGTAGGCGCCCCAGCGGCCGTCACCGTGGAGTCCGATCAGTTCGGTGCAGATCCGGTCGAGCAGATGGCGATCGTGGGTGATGACAATGACGGCACCGGGGAAGTCGTCGAGCGCACGCTCCAGCACCTCGATCGACGCGATGTCGAGATCGTTGGTCGGCTCGTCGAGCATCAACACGTCGGCCGGCTCGCGCATCATCATCGCCATCAACACACGCGCCTGCTCTCCACCGGAGAGCTCCCCCACCGGCATCTCGAGCTGGTCGGGCGCAAACCCAAACCGCTTCGCCCAGGCGACGACGTGGGACGCCCGTCCGAGATAGGAGACCGTGTCCCCGCTCGGGGCCAACGCCCGGCGAAGCGTCTCGCTTTCGTCGAGTTGGCTTCGCTGCTGATCGAACAGCGCAATGCGTAGGTCGGTGGCGTGCTTGACGTGCCCGTCATCGGGCGGCAGGGTCCCAGCCAGTGTCTTTAACAGCGTGGTCTTGCCACTGGCGTTGTTGCCGGTTATTCCCAGCCGTGTGCCGGGGCACAGATGCGCATCGAGTCCCCGGAACAACAGGCGGCCGCCGAGGCTCTTCTCGATGCCGTGCACGGTGATCAGGTCGTGCGTTCGCCGCCCGCTGGCGCGAAAGTCGATGCCAACTTCCGTTTCGCTGTCGTGGCGGCGCTTGGCCTTCGACAGCTCGCCGATCTTGCGATGGGCTTCGTCAATCCGGTAGCCGGCCTTGCTCGATCGTGCCTTGGGCCCTCGGCGCAGCCACTCAACCTCTCGCCGGACTTCGTTCGCGAGCGCCTGCCGCTTCGCATCCTGCATCTGGAGGAACGCTTCGCGTTTCTCGAGGAAATCGCTGTAGTGGCCGTTGACGCTCAAGAAGCCATCGGGGTAGCGAGGGTTGATCTCCACGATGCGATTGGCGACACGTTCGAGGAAGTACCGGTCGTGGCTGGTCAGGATGAAGGAGAGCTTAGATCGAGCGAGGAAGCGCTCCAGCCACTCGATGCCCGCGAGGTCGAGATGGTTCGTCGGCTCGTCCATCAATAGCAGGTCGGGCTCCTGAACCAGGGCGCAACCGATGGCCAGCCGCTTGCGCCATCCGCCGGAAAGGGTATCGACCGGTTGGTCGCCGGTCTCAAAGCCGAGGCGCCGCAGCATCTTGCGTGCTCGTACGGTGTACTCGTATTCCTCGAGTTCGACGGATCGAACGGCATCGAGCAGCGTGCTCTCGACGGTGGCGTCGGCGGGAAAGACGTCGACTTGAGGAAGATACGCCAGGCGCGCGTCCTTGGAACGCTCGACGACCCCGGAGTCGGCGCGCTCGGCCCCGGCGAGAATCTTCAGCAGCGTCGTTTTGCCGCCTCCGTTCGGTCCGATCAGCCCGACGCGCTCGCCGGGGTGAAACGTGATCGATAGGCGGTCAAACAGGGTGCTCGAGGCGTGCGTCTTCGAGAGATTACGTGCCGCAAGCAGGGCCATCGTCCACGCTCCTTCGGGGGCGGCCGGACCTACAAGAGGCTCGACCGGCCGGATGGGTCCAGATGGTACACGATCGGCCACGCATTCGGAGACGAATCGAGGCCCTGATCTGGCGGCGAAGATTATGCAGTTGCACAGGCTATTCCGGTGCTCCGAGTGGGGCCTCCTGGCATGGGACGTCGATCGATGGGGTCGAGCGCTCGGCGGAGCTCACGCCGATCGACGTGCCGCTGCCGGAGATTCGCGAGTCGGATGTGGCGTTCTGGTTCGATGCCGACGGCGACGAGCCGACTTGTCAACGGGTTGCTCCTCACGCCAAGCTGATGAGCGAGACGGATCTGAGCTTCCCGATCATCCTGTCGCAAGACGGGCGGGTGATGGACGGGATGCATCGCTTGTGCAAGGCACTGATCGAAGGAAGGGACACGATCCAGGCCGTCCAGTTCGAGGTGGACCCGGAACCGGACTACGTCAGTGTCCCTTCCGATGAGCTTCCGTACTAGGCTCGCCAGCGATGCGCGTGGCTGCCCATCCTGGGCCAGGTACAAGGTCTTGCGTCTTGGCCTTCTGGTCCCGAGGGGATTCGAACCCCTGTCGCCGGGATGAGAGCCCGATATCCTAGGCCACTAGACGACGGGACCGATAGTCAACTGGAAATTATCCAGAATCGCCCACTCTGCATCAAGCACGCGGAGGCAAGATCCACCCTTTTGTCACCGACAATAAGCACAGTATAATCGACCCATACGGTTCACAGATAGGGGGGAATATCATGATCCAGGCTCGCCGCCTGATGCTGCTTGTTCTATTTCTAGCTTGTATGATCAATCTGTTCTCCGCGGCCGACGAGCTGCCCAAGATTCGCATCAGCCTCTCTCCAGTCATGAGTTCTGCTGCTCTTGCCTTTGCCGAAGGATGGGGGCTGTTCGAGAAACACGGTCTCAACGTGGAACTGGTGGGGCTGAGTGACGATGAAGAGCGCAGCGCGGCGCTGATGGCCGGAGAT
>DASRZF010000424.1:0-3629 GCA_035686645.1 Polyangiales bacterium | reverse complement strand
CGTCCAACGCGCTGGCGCCGCCATCGAGCGCAACGCCACGCGCCACTACACGGGTATGGCGTTCGCCACGCTCGCGTCGCGTGCCCTCGATATTTCACTCTACGACACGCAATGCGGCGCGAAGTTGTTCGCGCGCGACCTCGTACCTGGCCTCTTCTCCGAGCCGTTCCTCACGCGCTGGCTCTTTGACCTCGAGCTCCTGATGCGCCTACGGAGACTGCTCGGGCGGGAGGAGTTCGACCGAATCGTCTACGAGCATCCGCTGAGCGTCTGGGTCGAAAAAGGCGATTCGAGGATCCGACTGCGAGACGCCCTGGCCGTTCCCTATGACCTGGCTCGTATTCGACGGGCTTATAGGCTCTGAGGCCCGCGAATTGCACACCGGGGCGCCATGAGCTAACCCCGTGGCCGACGTCCTGGAGAACACTGGTCTTGAGCGCGAGCTACATACTTCGGTCCACCGACCGATGACGAATCAAGCGACAGCGCGAACCGCGCGCGAGCTGCTCGAGGAGCGCAGCGCGCTAGCCAAGGACACCGTGGCCGCCCGGGTCGACGGGAAACTGTACGATCTGCTGACACCGCTTCCCGACGGCGTCTCCGAAGTGAAGCCGATCGGCGCGCACGATCCCGACGCCCTCGCGGTGATTCGGCACTCGAGCGCGCACGTCATGGCCGACGCCGTGCAGCGGCTCTTCCCTGGCACCAAGGTCGCCTTCGGTCCCGCCACCGAGGACGGCTTCTATTACGACTATGCGCGGCCGGATGGATCGTTTTCGGAAGAAGACCTTCGCGCCATCGAAGAAAAGATGGCGGAGATCGTCGAAGCCGACAGCCCGTTTCGCCGCGAGGTCGTGACCCGTGACGAGGCGCGTGCGCTCCTGCAATCGCTCGACGAGGGTTTCAAGCTCGAGCACCTCGAACGCTTGGAAGACCCGATCTCGCTCTACAGGCACGGCGACTGGGTGGACCTCTGCGAGGGGCCGCACGTTCCGTCCACCGGTTTTCTGAAAGCCGTCAAGCTCACCAGTGTTGCCGGTGCGTACTGGAGAGGGGACGAGCGCAACCCGATGCTTCAGCGCATCTATGGGACGGCCTTCGCTTCGCCCAAGGCTTTGCGCGCGCATCTCAAGCAGCTCGAAGAAGCCAAGCAGCGCGACCATCGCAAGCTCGGCAAGGAGCTCAAGCTCTTCGCGTTTCACCCCCACGCGCCGGCCTCTCCGTTCTTCCTGCCGCGCGGCTCGACCATCTACAATCTGCTCGAGGCTTACGTTCGCCGGCTCTACGCGCGTTACGGGTACGAAGAGGTCATCACGCCGCAGATCTTCGACAACGAGCTCTTTCACACATCGGGACATCTCCCTTCGTACGCCGAGAACATGTACCTGGCGGCCACCTCGGAAAACCTCGAGAAGCTCCAGAAGCGTGTCGAAGAAAAGCCGCCACAGAGCCCCGACGATTGGGCCGAGGTGTTCAACGAGTCGCTCCGCTTCGGTGTGAAGCCGATGAATTGCCCGAGCCACTGCCTCATGTACGGCATGACCAAGCGAAGCTATCGCGACCTTCCGATGCGCATGGCCGACTTTGGACGCCTGCATCGCTTCGAGCGAAGCGGCGTGGTCCAAGGGCTCACGCGTGTTCGTACGTTTGCCCAGGACGACGCGCACATCTTCTGCACGCTCGAGCAGGTGCAGGACGAGATCAAGAGCTTCTTGGATCTCGTGTACGAGGCGTACCGTGATTTCGGGTTCACCGACGTGCGCATCGTGATTGCGACGCGGCCCGAGCAGCGACTCGGCGCCGACGAAGTCTGGGACCAGTCCGAGGAAGCCCTCGAAGAAGCGGTCAAAGCCAAGGAGCTGCCCTACGAAATCGCCGAGGGGGAGGGCGCCTTCTACGGCCCGAAGATCGAGTTCCACTTGAAGGACGCGATCGGGCGTCCCTGGCAGCTCGGCACCATCCAGGCAGACTTCAACCTGCCGGAGCGCTTCGACCTCAGCTACGTGGGCGACGACAACACGACTCACCGGCCCGTGATGCTCCACAGGGCGATTTTGGGGTCCATCGAGCGGTTTTTTGGGGTGCTGACCGAGCACGTCGGGGGCTCCTTCCCGGTCTGGCTGGCTCCAGAACAGATCGCGCTGTTGACGGTGAGTGAGAAGTTCAACGAGTATGCCGAGCACGTGCAGCATGAGCTCCAAGAACGAGGCTTCCGGGTCACCGCCGATCTCAGCAGCGACAAGCTGGGCGCAAAGATTCGCCAAGCGCGCATGATGCGGATTCCGTATCTCGGCGTGATTGGCCAACAAGAAGTCGAAGGGCAGGGCCTGGCGCTCCGCTCGCGAGACGAGAACAAGGACCTAGGGTTCATCCCGCTGTCCGAAGTCATCGAGCGTCTCACGAGCGAGAACCAGCCGCCTTCGTCACCCGTTTCTACAACAAGAGGAGATAGCCATCGCTAGACCGCCCTTTGGAGCGCGCGAACGTCCGCGCAATTTTGGACCGCGTATCAACGATCGTATTCGAGTCCCCGAGATCCGAGTCATCGGAGCTGACGGAGGCATGCTTGGTGTCATGAACACCGACGAGGCTCGCCGGATGGCGCGGAGTCTTGACCTCGACCTGGTCGAGGTGAACCCGAAGGCCAGCCCGCCCGTCTGCAAGATCATGGACTTCGGCCGCTTCAAGTACGAAGAGAAGAAGAGGCAAGCCGAGACCCGAAAGAGGCAGACGCAGATTGAGCTCAAGGAGATCAAGCTTCGCCCGAAGACCGACGAACACGATCTCGAGTTCAAGACGAAGCACGTGCGCCGCTTCTTGGAGGAGGGCAACAAGGTGAAGATCACCGTCCGCTTCCGCGGGCGTGAGATCACGCATCCGGAAACGGCGCAACGTCAGATCGAGGCCATCGTGCAGGCGGTCGCGGACATCGGCGCCGTCGAAACGAGCGCCCGACTCGAGGGTCGCGCCATGACAGCCATCCTGAGTCCGCGGGTCAAAGTCACCCACGCCCGCTAACCTGCACCTCGCCCCGAAGCGGCATGCGCCTAAGGGTGGGCGCCCGCTTCGAGCTCCGCTCTCATCGCGTCCATCGACTTGGCCTTGGCTTCGAGCTCTCCGGCTCGCCGTGCCATCGTCGTGAGCCCCTGGATGTCTCGCTCCGAGATCGCCGTCTTCAAGTCATCGAGCAACTCGCGCCCTTCGGCAAGCGCTTCGATGCTCGCCTGATGATACTGCTCGCACCCCGGCGCTGGGCGAATCTGCTTCATCTCGAGCTCCATGCGCTCGGTGTCGTCGATGAGCTGGTCGAACCCCGCGGTAGAACCTCCAAGCCCAGCTTTGATGAGGCCCATCGCGAACGTGTTCGGATCGCCTGCACCCTGCTCCGAACGGACCGCGTCGACCGCCCGGAAGTAGTCGGATACCGTGGCTGTGTTCTGTTCCGGCGGAGGATCTTGCGGCTCTGCCCGGATCTCTCGCTCGCTTTTGCTGTTGGTGAGAAGGAACTTTCCGTCCGCTTGCCGCTCGATGCGCTCGGCCATCTCCGGGGCCCTGTCATTCACCGCGTTTGCGGCCGGCTCGTCCCGGTCGAGCGCCCGCCAGTCCGGCCCCGTTTCAGGGGCATCCTC
>DASRZF010000423.1:0-4944 GCA_035686645.1 Polyangiales bacterium | reverse complement strand
GGAGGACGTTTTGATTCTGACCGCGCAGCTCGCTCGTAAGCCGCTGCTCGACGACGGAGCGGTCGGCTCGGCGGTCGAGATCGGGAAAGCGCGATGGGCTGATCGCCGGCTCTCCGACATTGAGCCCACGAACCGAGGCTATCTTCTCAGTCACCTTGTTGCCGGGCAGATGCCCACCGGTCCCGGTCTTCGCGCCCTGCCCGGCCTTGAAGTGAAACGCCTGACACTTCTTCACCTTGTCGAGACTCCAGCCGAAACGCCCTGAAGCCAGCTCGTAGAAGTAGCGCGAATTGCTCGCTTGCTCCTCGGGAAGCATTCCGCCCTCGCCCGAGCAGATGCCGGTCCCTGCCATCTCGGCGCCCTTGGCCAGAGCGACCTTCGCCTCTTGGCTCAGCGCGCCGAAGCTCATGTCGCTGACGAAGAGGGGGATCTCGAGCCGGAGCGGCTTCTTTGCCCGCGGTCCGATCTCGACCGCCGAGCCGACCGCTCCGTCGTCGAGCAGCGGCTTACGAGCGAGCTGCGCGGTCAGAATCAAGACGTCCTCCCAGGAGGGGAGCTGCTGCCGCGGCACCCCCATCGCCGAGACCGGCCCGTGGTGCCCCAGGTTCTTCAAACCATTGCGCGCGAGCTCTTGGATGTGCTTGTTGAACGGCTCCTCGGGGGCCCCGTGCACGTCGGCGTAAAGGCCCAAATACTGATCCCGATCGTAGGGCTGTGGAGACTTCTCCGCCCAGGCGCGGATCTCGGACTCATCGACGAACACGGCGTCTGCTTCCTCGTCGATCCAGGCGCGAAACTTCTGAAGCACTTCCGCGTTGTCATAGGAGCTCACGCCCGTGTCGTAGCGATAGTCCCAGCCGTGCAGGCCACAGACGAGGTTCTCCCCCTCAACTTTGGCGTCGGACATCAGGGCGCCGCGGTGCAAGCAGCGTCCGTACAAGACCGAGACCTCATCATCGTATCGCAGCACGACCAAGTCGACGTCGCCGACGAGCGCGTACGCGGGCGTTCGGTCCTCGAGAGACGTCCAGCTCGCGACCTTGATTTTGTTTTGCTGTCGTAGCTGCGTCACGGTCATGGCTCTCTTATACCAGCAGTGCGTCGGCGAGAACCTCGACGGTCGACGGGCCCTCGTGCGCAATCGCCTCTGCAAGCGCGCCGTCCAGTTGCTCCGCTTCGGTCACCCGTATGCCGAGCGCGCCGCAGAGCTCGGCGTATTCGGCGAAGCTAGGGTTGTGAAGCGCCGTCTCCCACACGTCGTAGTCGGCGCTTCTCTGCTCTTTGCTGATCTTCCCGAGCTCGCTGTTGTTGAGAAGGACGTGCGTGATGTTCATGCCGTATTTCACCGCTGTCGTGTACTCCGCCATGTATTGACCGAAACCTCCGTCGCCCGTCACGGCCAATACTTTACGACCGCGAAAGCGCCGATCGCTCTCCTGAGTGGCGGCCCAAGCGCCCATGGCTGCGGGGTATCCGAACCCGATCGAGCCTAGATAACCGCTCATCAAGACCGATTGTCGCCGGCATTCGAAATAGCGGCCGAACGAATAGGTGTTGTTCCCCACGTCGACCGCGATGATCGCATCCTCGGGAGCGGTTCTGCTGAGCGCTGCGAAGATCGCTGCGGAATGGACGCCGCCGCTCTCGGTTTCGTCGAGACGCCTCGCCTTCTCGTCCCTCCAGATCCTCCAACGTTCGACCACATCAGCGCGTTGATCGATCGCGGCAACCGACTGGAGCCGCTCATTCATCAGCGCCGCCGTCACGCCTATTTCGCCCCAGACGGGCACGGTCACCGAGTGAAACCTGCCGAGCATCATCGGATCGTAGTCGATCTGGACGATCGGCTTATAGCTCGTGATGCCCGTGTGATTGCTGAAGCTCGCGCCAAACACGATGAGCAGGTCGGCCTCGTTCATGAACCAGCTCGCCACCGGGGTCCCGCTGCGCCCGAGCACTCCGCAGCCGAGCGGATGCTGATCGGAGATCAGACCCTTGCCCTTGAATGTGGTCGTCACGGGTGCATTGAGCCGCTCGGCGAGCGAGATGACCGAATCCATCACGAAGCGTGCGCCATGCCCCACGATGATGACGGGCCTTTTCGCCGCCGCGATTCGCTCGAGCGCTTGGCTGAGCGCGTCCTCGGGCGGGGAGATTTCTCGCGCTGCCAATCTGCCTTCGGCTGACCCGGCCTCCGTGTCGGGCGCCTCGATGACCTGTACGTCGTCGGGAAGAACCATGTGCGAGACGCCCTGTTCGAGGATCGCATGCTTGCAGGCAAGACTGCTGATCTCCGCGAAGTCGGAGCTCTTGGCAGCCACCGTGGTGTACTTCGCAACGCCGCCGAACGCTGCACTGAGATCCACTTCTTGAAAGGCACCCCGTCCAATGAGGCGTGTAGGAACCTGCCCGGTGATCGCGAGCGCCGGAGCATGATCGACGTGCGCATCCCAAAGCCCCGTGAGGAGATTGGTCGCACCGGGCCCCGCGATGGAGAAGCAGGCGGCGGGACGTCCGGTGAGCTTCCCATACGCAGAAGCGGCGAACGAAGCCGCGCCCTCGTGTCGGATGCCGAAGTAACCGAGCGCGCCCTTCGCCTCTTGTCTTCGCATCGCATCAGCAAAGCCGAGATTCGAATGCCCTACCATTCCCCAGACCCAGCGAATGCCCCAGTTGACCAGTGTTTCGACCATGACGTCGCTGCTGGTTCGAACGTGTGGCTGTTCCTCGGGAAACGCGACGTATACGCCGTCGTCGCGCACCTCGACCGGGAACGTCTCGACACCGTCATCGAAATCGCGAGGCGGCTTTCCGGTGATGGGGTGGAAGTCCCAGCCATGCCAGGGGCAACGCAGCAGGCCTTTCTCGATGGAGCCCTCACCCAAGGGACCGCCCTGATGCGGGCACTTGTTGTCGAGCGCAGCAAACTCTCCTTCGAAATGGCTCAGGCAGAGCGTCCGATGCTTGCAGGTGACCGCTTTGACGCGGCCTTCGGGAAGCTCCCCCGGCTCGAGAACCTTGAGCCAAATGCTGCTCTCACTCATTCGAACGCCTTTCGCGAAGTCCGGAGCCTTCCACGATCGGCTCGGAGCTGTAAAGGACGTTCAGGGAGCCGGGATGTTACAGATTGCCTGCGAGCCGCTCGATTTCCTCGGTCGCCTCGTGGTCGATCACCTCTTCGATGTCTTCCTCGCGAAGACGGATCACACCGACGTTCTCCGGAAGATGCCCCTGCTTGTCGGCGTAGAATGCGCGGATCTTGTCCATGTCCGCCTTGAAGTCGCCCGTGAGCTCGATCGACGGTCCGATGCCTCCGACCTTCTTGCCAAAGTCGAGAAAGGATAAGACGACCGGAACGTCCGCTGCGCGGGCGATGTGATAGAAACCGGACTTCCAATAGTCGACGTGCGAGCGAGTCCCTTCGGCCGGAACCATCAGGACCAGCGAGTCGTTGTTCTCGAAGTGCTCGACCATCTGTCCGACGACGCCTCCAGGACGATCACGCACGATCGGAATACCGCCGAGGCTCTTGAAGAACGGACCGAACGGCGCCTTGAACAAGGTATGCTTACCCATCCATCGAACGGGAATGTCGTAGACGAACGCCATCGCCAACATGAACGGCATGTCCCAGTTCGAGGTGTGCGGTGCTGCGATGATGACGTAGCGATCTCGAGTCGGCCGCTCACCCTCGGTCTTCCAACCTGCGATCCGAAGGAACGCTTCGCCTATCCATCGCTTGATCATTGCGCACGCCAACCTACGGCCAGCTGTCCTTTGTATTGCAGACCGCGGCGCGGGTTACGAGAAATGCCTGAATTGGTGACAGAACTTTTACAATCGGAAAGGTCCCGACGCCGACGCCGGTCACTGCTGACCTAGTCTGCCGGAACGACTTCGACCCAGATGCCGTTCAACTTCGCCATTCCCGAAAAGTACTCGAGCTCTTCGGGACCGTCGGCGGCCAGGAGATTGACGTTGGCGCCTGAGGTCGTGCTGGCCACGCTCAGTCCATCGGCGGCCTGATGTCCCCATCCGTGCGGCAGTGCGACGGCGCCCGGCATCATCTCGTCGGTAAGCTGCACGGGGAGGCGCACCGAGGCGACGCTGCTGCTCACCTCCACCATGGCGCCTGATTTCACACCTGCCTTCTCACCATCCTCGGGGTTCATGTAGAGGTAGTTGGTCGAGCGCTTGCCTTCGATGAACTTTGGGTGATTGTGCATCCAGCTATTGTGACTGAGCGGCTCTCGCTTGCTGATCAGCTTGAGCTTGTCGCGTTGTGCACGCTCGAGCTCGAAGGATTCTTGGAGCTCGCCCGCGGCCAGCACGAATTCCTCGGGTGCCAAATCAACCAAACCGTCGTCGGTGACGACGCGCCGTCCGAGGAAGTCCCCTCCTCGATTGGGCGGGAGCAGTCGCCCGTGAGGCTCGTTGCGAAGACTCTTCAGCGAACCCAGCCCGAACGCGCGCGCCATCAAGCCAAGAAAACGCTGCGGCGTGAGTCCGAGCCGCCCGCCGATCCAGGGCAGCTTTTCCAGTCCCATCCAGCTTCTGAAGAAACCGTTCGCGACGCTCGAGCCGAAGAGCTTGGACCCAGAGGCCCGGGCGAGCTGCAAGAGAATCAGCGTCTCGTCTCTCTGCTCATACTCCGTCGGGACGAGGGCATCGGTGAACTGTGCATAGGGAATCCCCTGCGCACCCATCAGGGACTGAAACACGAAGGGCAGGTCCGCCCGCTGAAAGGCGCTGGTGCCAGGAAGAATGTAGTGCGCATGATTGGCCGTCTCGTTGCGGAAAATGTCGATGACCACAAGGAGCTCGAGCGCCTTCAAAGCCTCTTCGAGCCGCCCATTGGCGTTCGGTACGGTGAGCAGAGGATTGCCGGAGACGCAGAAGAGCGCGCGCACTTGTCCTTGACCAGGCATGAGGATTTCGTCGGCC
>DASRZF010000422.1:0-6909 GCA_035686645.1 Polyangiales bacterium | reverse complement strand
GGCGTCCCCGTGAGCCGCGGCAAGCGCCCATGCCCTTTTCATCCACATGTGAAGGTCGCACTCGATCGTGTAGCCGATGGCGCCATGGACCTGAAGCGCCTCCTTGGCCACGAATCTTGCAGCCCTGCCTGCATAGATCTTGGCAAGGGAAACGTGGATTTCGGCATCCTGCGCCGAAGTCGCCATGGACCAGCCCGCGCGGTAGACCATGGGCCGCGCGAACTCCTGCTCGATTAACGCGTTGGCGAGACGGTGTTTTACCGCTTGCTGCGCGCCGATCGGCTTGCCGAATTGCTCGCGGTCTTTTGCGTATTGCACTGCCATGTCGAGCATGCGTCGCGAGAGACCTATGAGCTGCGCTGCCGTGCCGAGAGTCGCCCGCTCGCGGCCCATCGAGAAAAGCCCCATCGCATCGACGTCTTCGCGCATTTGGTGCCTGGCGGTTGCCTCGAACGAAACGCGTCCAAGCTCGCGCGTGCGGTCGACCGAAGTTTCCGCGTTCACGGAGACTTCCGACATCGGCACGCAGTACGCGACCCCGCCCCGCTCGGCGATCAAGACGTGGGCCGACGCGGCGTGCGCTACGATCGGCTGGTCTTCGAAGGACACGACGATGCGGGCCTCGCCTGCGATGGCAGGTCGCAGCCAGCGCTCTTTTTGTGCCTCGGTCCCGGCGGCCTCGAGAAGGGGGATACCAACCGCGACCGTGTCCACCAGCGGACCAGGCATCGCAGCGTAGCCGAGCTCCTCCACCGGCAGCACCAGGTCGAGCTCGCGCATCGCCATGCCACCGGCCTCTTCCGAAGCGGTCATTCCGATGACACCGGTCTCAGCCAGTGTCTTCCAAACCGCGCCGGCTCGCTCGGGACGCCCCTCCCAGGCGGCCCGAACTACGTCGGGCGCGCACTCACGCTGCAAGACCTCGCGTACCGTGTCGCGGAGCATCTTCTGGTCATCCGTGAAAGCGAAACGCATGTCGCTACTTCCGCGGGAGGCCGAGCACTCGCTCGGCGATGATGTTGCGCTGAATTTCGTTCGTCCCCGCGTAGATCGGGCCGGCGAGAGCGAATTGGAAACCCTTCATCCAGTAGCCCGAGTCGACGGCGCTCTCGGACCCTTCATCGAGCTCGAGGGCGTCGCCGATGATTGCAAGCGCAGTCTCATGAGTCCGCACGTCCATCTCGGACCAGAACACTTTGTTCATGCTGGAGTCCGGTCCGATCGACTCTCCTTGCACCGTGCGGGTGACCGTTTGAAAAGTGAACCAGCGGTAAGCCTCTGCGTCCATCCAAGCCTGTATCACCTGATCGCGGAGGATCGGGTCCGAGCGATCCCGATGACGGTGGTAGAGGTCGATCAATCGCGATGCCGTGGCCATGAAGCGACCGGGGCTGCGAAGGCTGAGGCCGCGCTCGGAGCTCGTGGTCGCCATCGCGACCTCCCATCCCTTGTTCACTTCGCCGATCACATCGGCATCCGGGACGAACACGTCTTCGAGAAAGATCTCGGCGAACCCTTCGTCACCGTCGAGGCGGTCGACCCCACGGACGGTAATCCCCTCGGCGCGCAGCGGAAACATGAAGTACGTCAAACCACGGTGCCGCGCCTGCCCAGGATCGGTTCGGAACAAGCCGTACGCCATGTCGCAAAAGGCCGCCCGCGTGGACCAAGTCTTTTGGCCGCTCAGCCGCCAACCCCCATCGACGCGTCGCGCGCTGCTCTTCAGCGAGGCGAGGTCACTGCCTGCGTTCGGCTCCGACCAGGCCTGTCCCCAGGCCACGTCGCCTCTTGCCATCGGGCGGAGAATGCGTTCCTTCTGCTCTTCGGTTCCGAATTCGAACAGAGTGGGCGCGAGGAGGAAGATGCCGTTCTGCGTCACGCGGCTGGGCGCGCCGAGACGATAGTATTCTTCTTCGAAGATCAACCATTCGAAGAGCGTCGCTTCGCGGCCGCCGTACTGCTTGGGCCAGGAAACCGCAGACCAACCGGCATCGAAGAGCTGGTGCTCCCAGTCGAGATGCAGTGCGAAGCCCTTCTTCGTGTCGCCCGACGGTAAGGCCTCACGGGGCACGTGGGCTTCGAGCCAAGTGCGGCACTCTTCGCGGAAGGCGTTTTCGGATTCGGTGAAGTCGAGGTCCATCGCAGTTGCTCAGGCACCGAGCCGTTCGAGCGTCTCCCGAGCTTCGGTCATGATGCGCCGCAGAAGCTCGGCCACCGTGGGAATCTCATCGATGACTCCGGCGACCTGTCCCGTCGGCAAAATGCCCGCTTCGATTCGGCCGTCCACCATGGAAGCCTTGGTGAGCATGGGCGCATTGGCCGCCATCGCGAGCTGCGCCCAGGTGAGCTCCTGATTTTGCTTCATGGCGATGCCCTCCTCGAGCAGCTCGGGGAGCGAAGTCCCGGTCACCTTCATCAGTGACAGCGCGTTGAGCGCGGCCCGAGGGAAGCGCGTGAGTGGACTGGCTTTTTCGAGCTGATCGATCAGGAACGTTCGGATCACACGCTGCGGGTGACCATCGACGGCCTTGGTCACCACGGTGCCATTCGCCTTCGTGTCGAGGTAGACCTGCTTGACGTGGTCGGGCACCTGGCTCTCTTGGGTCAGCAGGAATCGCGTCCCCATTGCGATGCCCTCTGCGCCGAGCGCCAGGGCGGCGACGAGGCCGCGACCGTCGCGAAAGCCGCCGGCGCCAACGACGGGGATGTCCACCGCCGCGGAAACGTCCGGAATGAGAATCGAGGTTGGAATCTGACCGGTGTGGCCGCCGCCTTCTTGACCCTGCGCGATCACCGCATCGACGCCCCAGGCCTGCACCTTCTCGGCATGACGCCGCGCACCGATCGTAGGCATGGTGAGCACGCCGGCGTCCTTGAGGGTCTTGATCACGCGCTCACCGGGCGCCTGAGCAAAGCTCGCAACCTTGATCTGTTCACGAATCAGGAGCTCGACGCGCTTCATGATGTCCGACTGATCGGCGCGCATGTTCACACCGAAGGGATTCCCCGTGCGGCTCTTGACCTTGGCGATGGCCTCCTCGAGCTCCCGGAACGTCATCGTGGCCGCGGCTAGAATCCCGAGACCACCCGCCTGACTGGTCGCCGAGGTGAGGCTCGCGCCCGACACCCAGCCCATACCGGTCTGGATGATCGGGTACTCGATGCCGAACAGCTCGCAAATCCTGGTGTGCAACGCCGACTTGGGTTCGGGCGCGGGCTTGGGTTGCGGTTGCCCCGCGCTGCTCCCGCGAATGGGCGACTTGCTCTTGCGGGCCTTGCTCTTGGGCTCTGCCTTGGATCTCGGGGCGCCTGATCTGCGTTTCTTGGACGAGGCTTTCCGAGGCTTCGACTTGATCACCTTCACGGCCTTCGTGGCCTTCCTCGCCTCGGGTGCAACCGAAGCGCGCTTTTTCGCACCTGTCTTCTTGGCGCGCTTGGCTTTCGGCGCGGATGACTGGCGTTCTCGGCTTGGCGCTTTGGTGGTCCTCTTCTTGTCTGTCATACAGCGACTTCTTTCTGCGCATAGCCCTGCGGATCGAGCTGACGCAATACCGCAATGAGGTCTGGGGTCGGAGTCGGGCTAGTGTCCAGTGTCTTCGGAATCACGAGCTCGAATCCGGTATTGTCGATGACTTGCTGCAGCTCCACACCGGGGTGCAGGGACCTCAGCCGCATGCGGTGGTCCGGAGTGTCGAAGTCGAACACGCCGAGATTGGTGACTACGCGCCGGATCTCGTGAAATCGGGCCCCGGCAGGCCCGAGGGCGGCGGCGCGGTCGTAACCCACGCCGCTCACCATATCGACCTTGGCTACGAGCGCTCGCGCGTTGTGATTCGGCACCCAGTAACTGGTCACGTGATTGATCGTGTTTCCAGGTGCTCCGCGCACTCCGAGTAGCTGAGCTCTCGGGGCCTCCCAGGGACCGATGCAGGCGATGTTCTGGTTGCCAAACTGATCGATCTGAGACGCACCCATCATCACGTGGCGGCGCCCCCACCAGAGCGTGTCGAAGACAGCCCCAAACGGCATCCAACCTTCCACGTCGCCTTCGCTCGGCTCTACCCCGAGCGGCAAGGCGCGCCGGAGAAGCAGATTGAACCCATCCGTCATCAGAAGGTCGGGCTCGAAGGTCAGTTTCGCAAGGCGTGCGCCGAGGCTCGGCGTGGTCCCCATGGCGCTCACCATGATCTCCCCATCGCCGCGAAAGCAGTCCGCAACGGCGAGAGTACAAACGTCAGCGCGCGTCGCTTCTTCATTGCTCACGATGCCACCGCCTTCTGGTACTCGTCCTCACTGAGCTCGAGGTACTTCGCTCGGAACGCATCCCAGGCTTCGTCGTCTTTGGCGCTGGCCGCGTACTCGCGCTGAAACCTCTCGTCACGCCCATAATCTGGAAGGCATTCGGTAAAATGAGCGCCGCCAGGGGCTTCGATCATGCCACAGACCATCATACGATTGACTACGAGACTCTGAAGTGGACCACCGCTCACGAGCTCGTCCGTGGAAACGATCTTCTCGCAGCTCATGTAGGCCTTTTTCGCAGCCATGCAGAATAGGTGGTCGAAATACGGGTCACGGCCGAGCGCCTGCCCGTTTCCAGATGCGTCCGCACGATTCATGTGAATGAAGGCCACATCGACGTTCAGAGCCGGCACTGCGACGAGCTGCTCGCCATCCTCGTAGGGTGATTTCACCGTCTTTAGATGAGGATTGATCTTCAGAACGTCCGAACCGAGACCCGCCCGGGTGGGCAAGAACGGCAGCCGCTGTGCTGCCGCGCGAAGACCGAGGAGAAACATGCCCTCGTCCAGCTCGACCGCCTCGAGAGCTCGGTTCTGCCGTGCCTTTCGGAAATGCGGTTCGAGCGGAATCGAATCGAGCGACACGAAACCGTAGACCGCCTTCTTGAGCTGGCCTGTCGCGCAGAGAATCCCGATGTCCGGTCCGCCGTAGGAGACGACGGTCAAGTCCTTCACCCCTTTGCGCACCAGCGCGCGCACCAGGCTCATGGGCTTTCTTCGTGAGCCCCATCCGCCGATGCCGATAGTCATTCCGTCTTCGACGTCGGCGACGGCTTCGTCGAGCGTCATGCGTTTGTCTGTCACGAAGCTACCTCACTTCTTGCCGGAATCGGGGTCGCGCTTTTCGACGAATGCGTCCCGCGCCTCGTCGGCGACGCCAGCCAAGTTGAGCTCGAACGTGAAGCCCTGCTCAAAACGGTATGAACGATGCACATCGACTGGGTCGATGTTGTTGAGGCATTCCTTGGCGACGCGCACGACGCGTGGGATCTTCTTGGTGAACGTCTGAGCGACTTCTCTCGCCTTGGCCGCCAACTGCTCCGCTTCGACCACGGCGTAGACCGAACCCCAGGCGTGAAGCTCCTCGGCGCTCGCGGGCTCGCAGGTCAGGACCATGGCCCGCATTTTCAGCGGCGGGACCAGCCGAGCGAGGTGTGTCGCGGCGCCGAGTGCGCCTCGGTCCACCTCAGGTAAGGCAAACCGGGTGCCCTTGGCGGCAATGAGGATGTCGGAGTTGCCGGCGAGCCCGATTCCGCCCCCTACGCAGTAGCCATGCACCGCGGTGATGACGGGGACCTTGCACTCGTAAACGGCTTTGAAGGCTTCCCAGCAGCCTCGGTTGGCTCCGAGGAGGGATTCGAAGCCCTCGGTGCTCTGCATCTCCTTGATGTCGACGCCGGCGTTGAAGCCCCGGCCCTCGGCTCGAAGGATCACGGCTCGGGTGTCGGGATTGTTCCCGGCGGCCGTCAGGATCGCCGCGAGCTCGAACCAGCCCGCCACGGGAATCGCGTTGACCGGAGGATAGTCGACGGTGATCTCGGCGATTCCATCAATGATTTCGTACGAAATGCCCACGGCGCGTCCCTTCGAAGCAGGGCCGAAGTGAAACGCGTTTCAGTCGGCGGGTCAAGTCGACGAGGGAGCTCTCAGCCGTTCAGGCGTTCGAGCAGTGCCTCGATCTCCGGCGTGATAGGCCGCTCGATTCGGAGCAACTCCTTGCGGACTGCCTCGGCCGCGCTCTTGATATCCGAGGTCGTGATCGTTCGCAGGGGTGGAGCACGAAAGCGATAAACGACTCTCAGCACTGCCCGAAAGATCGCCTCAGGCAGCGAAACTACAGCGCTTACGTCGTCGCGCTGCAGACGCTCCCGTCGCAACTCGAGCCAGTCGGCGAAGCTCTCGCGGTGGCGAGCCGGGATCACCCCGGTGCCGCGCGCGTGTCGCACGAGCGCAATGAACGGAAGCCCTCGATCGAGGTGGAAGTCCGCAATGCTGAGCATGAGCGCGATCTCCTCATCCTCCACCTGACGCGGGAGTCGCATGTCGTAAAGCACGATCGGAGAAAGTGTCCCATCGATCACTAAGCGCTCCGACCGATAGGTCGGATCTACACTCCAATCCCTGTCCATATTCTAAGCCTTTTACTAGAGCGTTCAGCCGCGATTTGCGGCTTGAAGATTCATATAGTCAAAGAAGTGAGAGTTCCTCACAAAAAGGAAGGCCCCCACAAAATCGGGGCAAACATGCTCATATCCTGACGCTGGTCAATCCGAGAACGGCGATGGTTGAGATGAATTCTCCAAGACGGCCCGTTGCCCCCATCCTGGCTTGGCGATATCAAGAGCCCGGTGGCCCAAACCATCCCCGATATGCTTGCCCAAAGGGCCGACACCCTGGGGAAAACAAAGGCGATCGTTGATGGCGACGAATCGCTGAGCTTCTTCGACCTGGCAGCACGGGTCGACCGGGCGGCGCGCGCGCTGATCGCGCTGGGTATCGAAAGTGGCGATCGGGTCGCAATTTGGGCGCCCAACATCTGGGAGTGGATCGTCGCCGCGTTGGCGATTCACACCGTCGGTGGGGTGATGGTGCCCGTGAACACCCGCTA
>DASRZF010000421.1:0-2167 GCA_035686645.1 Polyangiales bacterium | reverse complement strand
GTGCCAGGAAGAATGTAGTGCGCATGATTGGCGGTCTCGTTGCGGAAAATGTCGATGACCACCAGGAGCTCGAGTGCCTTCAAAGCCTCTTCGAGTCGCCCATTGGCGTTCGGCACCGTGAGCAGAGGATTGCCGGAGACGCAGAAGAGCGCGCGCACTTGTCCTTCCCCAGGTGTGAGGATCTCGTCGGCCATGAGCCCTGCCGGAAACGTGTCGGCAACCGATGGAAGCTTTCCGATGCGCGAGAGGTCCTTGCGCATCGTATGCCCGCCCTTGCGCGCATGTTTTGGGAAATCCTTGATGAAGCCGTGCCCGACGAGCGTGCCTCCGAGCCGGTCGAGGTTGCCGGTAATCGCGTTGATCGCCTCCTGAATCCAGAACGCGAGGGTGCCGTGGCTCCCCTGGTTCACGCCTGTCGAGAGGAACAGCGCCGCACCGTCGGCTTCGAGATACGCGTCGACCATGGCCCGGAGCGTCTCCGCCGGTATGCCTGTGACTTCGGCGCTTCGTTCCGGCGACCAGGGTTCGGCGACGCGCCGGAGCGCGTTCAATCCTCGCATGTATCGGCCGACGCGCTCATGGTCGATGCCATCACGTTGAATCACCTCGTGGAGAAAGCTCAGAAGGAAGTACACGTCCGTGTCTGGGCGAATGAACACCTGAGTGCCGAGCTGCTTGGCGGTCTCGGTGCGCCTCGGGTTGACGAGAAACACTCTGCCGCCGCGGCCTTCGATCGCGCGAAGCCGCCGAACGGGATCGGGCAGCTGCATGAAGCTCGAGCGGGAGACCGCTGGGTTCGAGCCGATGATGATCAGGCACTGCGTGCGATCGACGTCCGCAAAGGGTTGAATGAACGGAAACCCATACACCCGCTGAGCGGCCGCGAATTTATTGTTGCAGTCCTGCGAGCCGGTCTGAAAAAGATTGCGCGAGCCGAGCCCTTGCAAGAACCCCGAGGTTAGAATCGGCGGAAGCAAGCTGAACGAGATCGGATTACCGAGATACGCCGAGATCGAGTCTCCTCCATGCTCCTTCACGAGCTGCTTCACCTTCGCGCCTATCTCGTCGAGCGCCTGCTCCCAACTGATCTCTTCAAAAACGTCTCCGATTCGTTTGAGCGGCACGCGCAGACGATCGGGCGAGTGATGGATCTCGTGATAGCGAAGCCCCTTGATACAGGAGTACCCCTTGCTCACCACATGCTCCGGGTCGGGCTCGACCGCGGTTACTCGGTTGCCCTCGATCGTGGCTTTGAGGCCGCAGGTGGCCTCGCAAATGCGGCAAAACGTAAACGCGCTTCGAGTCGACACCGGCGAAAGGTGCCAGGCCCGGCTCGTGCGGACAAGGCCGAGGGGACAGTTCGCGAGCTGGCTGCCAAAAGGCGAGCTCGGAGGGAAGAACCATGAAGAAGCTTATCTTGGTCTTGATCGCAATGTCGCTTGCGGCCCTCGGCTGTGACAGCGGCAGCGAGAGCCCTGGGGGCGCGGGCGGCGATGGCGGTGCCGGCGAAATGGGCGGCGATGGTGGCGCCGGCGGCGCGGAGCCAAAGTGCTTGACCCCGCAGGCGATGCTTCGCTGCGACAAGGTGCTCAATATCGCCCATCGCGGCGGCAGGCGCATTCGACCCGAGCACACGCTGCTCGCCTACGACCAGGCGCTCGCGGACGGCGCCGACATTCTCGAGCTCGACGTACACGAGACCCTCGATGGCGTGCTCGTCGTGATGCACGACGACACGGTCGACCGCACGACGGACTGCACCGGCCCGATCAAGGAGAAGACACTCGCCGAGCTTCGCGTGTGCGATGCCGGCTACAACTTCACCAGAGACGACGGAGCCACTTACCCATACCGCGGCACGGGTCTGGTCGTCCCAACGATGGAAGAGGTCTTCGACCGTTACCCGGACACCCCATTCGTAATCGAGGTCAAGCAATCCGACCCGCCGATCGTCGACCACTTCGTCGAGGTGATCCGTGAGCACGGCGTCGAAGACAAGATGACCGGCTCGGCGTTCTCCGATGCGGTCCTCGCCCAGTTGCGCGCCGCGGCGCCCGAAATCCCCACCAACACCGGCGTCAACGAGACCCTTCAGTTCTGGGGCTTCTCGTTTGACGAGCTCGATCCGGAGTACGTCCCCCCGGCCGAGTTCCTTCAGGTGCCGACG
>DASRZF010000420.1:0-6192 GCA_035686645.1 Polyangiales bacterium | reverse complement strand
CTCCTGGATGTCGAGCGGCGAGGGCTTGAGAATCACTTGGTACTGATGGAACTGCTGAAGCCGGTTGGGGTTCTCTCCATAGCGGCCGTCCGTCGGTCTGCGGCTGGGCTCGACATAGGCGACGTTCCAGGGCTCGGGTCCGATCGCCCTCAAAAAGGTGTGCGGATTGAACGTGCCGGCGCCGACCTCGGAGTTGTAGGGCTGGACGATGAGGCAACCTCGCTCGGCCCAGAATCGCTCGAGGGCGAGAATCAGGTCTTGGAAGGTCATGCCTCGTCCTCGTCGTCCTCGTCGTCCTCGTCGTCTTCGTCGTCTTCGTCGTCGTCCTCAGCGGCCGTCGCAGCTTCCACCGCGGCGATGGCGGCCTCCTCTTCGGCGAGAAGCTCTTCTTCGGCTTGCTCCAGGGCTTCTGCGGCGGCGAGCTCGGCAGCGGCGATGTCGATCGACTCTCCAGTCTTCTGTTCGAACAGCGCCTTGTGCTCGTCCGTGAGATCGCTGAACTCTTGCAGCGTCGGAAGGTCTTTGAGAGCGCTGAGGCCGAAGAACTCGAGGAACTGGGGTGTCGTCCCGTAAACCAAAGGCCTTCCCGGCTCGTCCTTGCGTCCGAGGATCTTCACCAAACCGCGGTCAGCCAGCATTTTGAGCGACGAGCCCGAGTCGACCCCACGTATGTCATCCACCTCGGGTCGGGTGAGAGGCTGTCGGTACGCGACGATCGCAAGCGTTTCGAGCTGGGCCCGCGTGAGGCGAATCGGCTTTGGCGCGACCAGCGTCTTGACGAAGTCCGCGCTTTCGCGCGCCGAGCGAAACTGATAGCCGCCGGCCACGAAATAAAGATGCACACCGCGGTGCTGGTAGTCCGCGACCAGCTCGTCGAGCAAAGGCTGGACCTCGGCGATCGTTGCCCGCGCCGCCCGGGCGAGCTTCTTCGCGCTCACCGGGGAGTCAGAAACGAAGATCAAGCTCTCGACGACGTTCTTGAGCGAATCCGCACCGGGCGCGAGTCTCGCTTCGAGCCCGCCGTCGGCGGCGCCATTGTCCGATTGCACGTTGGGTTGGGTCATCTCTCTTGCTCATCCTCGTTCCATGCATACCCGGCTGAAGTGCCCGCCGGGACGACCACGGATTCTCTTCGGTCGTCGACCGTTTCGACTCGCTCACCGAATTCGAAGTCTGCATCCACGAGATCGCTGGTGGGCTGTTGCACGTCTGCGGGCACCATGGGCTCGCCCGTGGCATCGAGCAGAGTGTATTCCAAGTAGATCGGCTCCTCGTGGTCGGTCTGGTAGATACTCGCTAGACGCATTTTCGCCATCTCGAGAAGCGCCAAGAACGTGACGACGAGCTCGTACGACGTGCTCACTCCCTCGAAGAGCTCGTCGAAGCGGCATCGGCGACGCTCACGGAGCAAGTCCACCAGGTCACCGATTCGGTCTTGAATCGACATCCGCTCCGCGTCGACCTCGAGCGAAATCGACGCATTGATGCGTTGTGCAATCTTCTTGAGCGCGTCCAGTAGCTTGAAGACGCTCACGTCCGCGAGCGGCGGCAATCCATCTGCGGTCGGCGGCGGGCTGCCGCGGGAAAACACATCTCGCCCCGCGATCGCGCGTTCCGCCAAGTCTGCGGCGACCAACTTGTACTTCTGGTATTCGAGCAGGCGGCGGATGAGCTCGGCGCGAGGATCGAGCTGGTCGAGCTCTTCGTCGTCCTGATCCACGGGAGGCCGCGGAAGGAGCATCTTGCTCTTGATGTGCGCCAGCGTTGCCGCCATCACGAGGTATTCCGAGGCGATGTCGAGGTTGAGCTCGCTCATCAATCCCAGGTATTCCAGGTACTTATCGGTAATGAAGGAGATCGGCAGATCGAGGATCTCGAGCTCGTGTTTGCGGATCAAGTGCAAGAGCAGATCCAACGGCCCTTCGAAGTTGGGCAGCTCGATCCGGAAGTTGGGGTCCAGAGCCTCCGGGGCCTCGGGCGCCGGCATGGGGCTGGGCTCGCTCATCGCTGTGGAACCATGCGCTGTGACGCTCCCTAGTGTCAATTGCTACGGGCTTGATTGAGGGCGTCGATCACCGCGTCGACGTGGCCCTTCACATTGACCTTCGGGAAGTGTTTGATGACCTTCCCATCAGGCCCGATGAGCACCGTCGAACGGATGATCCCCATCGACTTCTTACCGTACATGTTCTTTTCGCCCCAAGCGCCGTACTTCTCGAGCATCTTGCCGTCCGGGTCGCTGAGCAACGGGAACTTCAGCTTGTATTTGTCAGCGAACTTACAATGCGACTCGATCGAGTCCTTGCTGACTCCGACGACCACAGCATCGCGCGCCTTGATCTTGCTCAGGGCCTTGTTGAAGTCATTGGCTTCCGTGGTGCAGCCGGGCGTGTTGTCGCGTGGGTAGAAGTAGAGGATGACGTACTTGCCAGCGAGATCTTTCAGGGCCAGCTTGCCACCGGTGGATGCGGGTAGATTGAACGCGGGAGCCTTGCGGCCTTCTTTCAGCATGGAGACGCGTGTATTGCGGGTTTGCGCCTTCTGTCAACGCTCCACGGGGCTCACGAACTTGGAATCCTCCAGAGACGCGCCCAAGATCGGGACATGAGCGGCCAGACTTTCATCGTGGGCGATGTCCACGGCTGCCGGGAGGAGCTGGAAGACCTTCTGGAGGCCTCGGGTTGGGAAGACGAAGATCAGCTGGTTCTGGTCGGAGATTTGGTCGCCAAGGGTCCGGATTCGCGAGGGGTTATTCGACTCGTGAGGAAGCTCGGCGCCAGGGCCGTTCGCGGGAATCACGACGAGCACTGCTTGAAATGGTGGCGGGCCGAGCGTGCCGGCGAGCCAGTGCCGGCCCTGAAGCCCGCCCACCAGCAGGTGGTCGACACGCTGGAAGATGAGGATTGGGAATGGCTTTCGGGCCTGCCCCTATGGATCGATCTGCCCGAGCACGATGCGCTCGTGGTCCACGCTGGGCTGGTTCCGGAGCTTCCGCTGGAAGAGCAGACACCCCACGATCTGATGAACATGCGCAGCATTCTCGACGATGGAAGCGCGTCGCGGAGTTACGAAGAGGGGACGCCCTGGGCCGAGCTCTGGCCTGGGCCGCGCCTGGTGGTCTTCGGGCACGACGCCGTTCGCGGGCTCCAAAAGAGATCGCATGCGCTCGGGATCGATACGGGTTGCGTGTATGGAGGCTGGTTGACGGGGCTCTGGTTGCCGGCGCGCGATCTCGTGTCGGTGCCGGCGCGTGACACCTACGCCCTGCCAGGGATGGATTGAGCGTCTTGGAGTTCTGGGTCTGCCGCGAAGACGAGCTTCATCCGGGCCAGGTCCGCACGAAGCAGCTCGGTCACGATGCCAAAGGGCTTCCCATTTCAGCGTTGCTGCTTCGCGACGAAAGTGGCGCCGTCGTTGCGTACCGAAATCTGTGCCGGCACCTGCCGGTTCCTCTCGATGGCGGCACCGGTGATTTTCTTAGCGAGGACGGTTCGCATTTGGTCTGCGGGACGCATGGAGCGACGTATCGATTGCGGGATGGCCACTGCATCGAAGGACCCTGCGAAGGACTCGCGCTCGAGAGATTGAAGGTGCGGAGCGTCGATGGAGATTTGTACGTTTGTCCGCCGGAGGCAGGCTGAGACCGCGTTCGTCAGCCCGTTTTTTCTCGCCGGGCATTCCAAGCCGCCGGCGACCCAAGCGGGCCGACATCCGACCATGGCTTGTCTTCACTGTGCCGAACGATCGCTTTGCGCGCAGTCAGCACCTCGACCCCATCGCGGGTCACTAGGACCGTGTGCTCGAATTGAGCCGACAAGGAACGGTCCAGGGTGAGTACCGTCCAGTCGTCGTCCATGACCTCGGTCTGATACCCCCCGATGTTGATCATGGGCTCGATCGTGAAGACCATCCCGGCCTTCATACGTTTGTCTTTCCCACGCCTGCCGAAGTGCGGAATCTGGGGCGGCATGTGGAACTCTCGCCCAACCCCGTGCCCGACGTAGTCGCGAACGACCGAGCAACCCTTGCTTTCCGCGTATTCCTGAATGGCGGCACCGATATCACCGATGCGATTTCCGTGCTTCACTTCTGCAATCCCGAGCTCGAGGCAGCGACGGGCCGTCTCCACGACGAGGATCGCTTCCGGGCTCGGCTCGCCCACGTAGAACGTCACGCTCGTATCCCCGTGATAGCCGTGCTCTTTCGGGAGATACGTGGTCACGTCGACGTTCACGATGTCCCCATCTTCGAGGCGCTGGTCCCCTGGAATGCCGTGACAGACGCAGTCGTTGACGCTGGTGCAGACGCTCTTCGGAAATCCCTTGTAGTCGAGCGGAGAGGGGTAAGCGTCCCGTGAGACGATGTACTCGTGGACGAAGAGGTCGATCTCATTCGTCACGATGCCGGGGCGGATCATCTCCCCGACCGCGGTCAGGCAGTCGGCAGCCAGTTGGCACGATCGCCGCATGTCCTGGAGCATGCGGGGTGTCATGAGCTCGATAGCAGACAAAGGATTCCTCAAAGGCCGCGTGCTAGTGCTTCTAGGACGGGGTCGCAAATTGTCGAGCGAAAGGGCCGTTCGAAGCAGGTTTGACCTGTCCGCGGGATGGCACTAAGTAGCCGTTCCGAGAGGATTTCTAGGGCTTTTCAATGTCAGACACGTACAACAACGTTCCGATGAGCGACTCGATGGCCGCGCGCACCGAGAAGGAAGACGCGTTTTGGACCGGGCCTAGGCTCATCGGTCTCAGCTTCGCGACTCTGGCTGTCGCCTTCGCCCTGCTCTGGTCCATGGCTCAGGGAATCATTGGGCCCACCCAACACGATGCTGAATACGGCCACGAGCAGCACCTGCTTCAGCCGGGCGGCGGTCCGCTCGACTGATTGAAGCTTCTAAGCGATTTCGCGCTTAGAAGTCGAAATCGAGCTCCTGGCGCTCGTCGCTCACGAGGGAATCGTCCTCGCCCGGCTCGAAGGTAGCTTCGGAGTAGAGATCGTCGAGAGACCAGCCAGCCTTGTGGTGGCGGCGCAATTCCTCGCGCTCGAACTCGGCCAGCGACTGATAGTTCTTCGGTCCTCTAGGGCGCATGTCCCCTCCCTTTTGCCAGCTCCCGTACCAAGGCTCGGTATGGCGAGTGACTACTTTGTCCTACACTGCAGCACACCCTACCCAGGCGGATCGAGATGGCAAAAAAACAGACGAGATTGAAACCGCGCACTGGCACTGGTAGACGCAGTCCATGAGTCGGGTGGTGGCGATCGCCAATCAGAAGGGCGGTGTTGGGAAGACGACCACGGCGGTCAACCTGGGCGCCAGTCTTGCCGTTGCGGAGCAGCGCGTTCTGTTGGTGGATCTCGATCCGCAGGGCAACGCGTCGACAGGGGTCGGCATCAGCCCCGGTGATGAAGACCTCGAAGGCTCCTACGAGCTCCTCCTCGGCGAGGTCGAAACCGCCGACGTGATTTACGAAACGGACATGCCGTACATGCATGTCATCGCGGCGACGCAGGACTTGGTGGGTGCCGAGCGCGACTTGCTCCGAGCCGACGACAGCGCGACGCGATTGCGCGAAGCGCTCGCTGACGTCCGCGACGACTACGACTTCATCGTCATCGACTGCCCGCCTTCGCTCGGGATGCTCACGATCAACGCGCTCACCGCGGCGGACATGGTGATCGTTCCTTTGCAGTGCGAATACTACGCGCTCGAGGGCTTGTCGCAGCTCGTAGGCACGATCGAGCGTGTCCGGGCGTCGGTCAACGAACATCTCGAGATCCACGGCGTGCTTCTCACGATGTTCGATTCGCGGAACAATCTGGCCAACGAAGTTGCGGACGAAGTTCGTCGCCACTTTCACGTCTATGAGACGATCATTCCGAGAAATGTGCGGCTTGCGGAGGCGCCTTCACACGGAAAGCCCGTGATACTTTACGACGCCTCCTCGCGTGGTTCGTACACGTATCTGAACTTGGCGCGCGAGTTGCTCGATGATCTGGAGGTAGCGGCATAGTGGCGCGCAGACGTTTGGGGCGTGGCCTGGACGGATTGCTTCCTGCGGCGCCTCCCGCCGCGGAACGCTCCGCAAAGAACGTCGCGGCCATCGAAGACCTGCACCCGGGGCGCATGCAGCCACGTGGGCGCATCGAGGCGGAGGGCCTGGCCGAGCTTGCGGCGTCGATTCGCGAGCACGG
>DASRZF010000419.1:0-6455 GCA_035686645.1 Polyangiales bacterium | reverse complement strand
AAAAAGCCACGGTGCTCTTCGTCGAGCCCGCGAGCACGGCGAGCACTCGGTCGCCCTTTCGCACTCGCGTCGAGGCCACGTCCTTCAGGTTCTGTTGACGCTTGACCCAGCCCTGTTCGGTGACGATGACCATCGCGTCCTCGTCGATGATGAAGGCCTCGGCGTCGAACTCGGGCTCGTCGAGCTTGGCGCTGATCCGCGTACGGCGAGGGTCCGCATAGAGAGAGGCGAGCTCCTGAAGCTCGGCACGGATCAGCTTCCAGCGCGCCGCCGGGCTCTTGAGAAGCTTCTGCACGCGCTGGGCTTCCTTGAGTTTCTGGTCGAGCTCGGACCGAATCTCGAGAATCTGTAGTTTCGCGAGGCGGTAGAGCTTGAGCTCTAGGATGGCGTCTACCTGGAGCTCGTCTAGCGCGAAACGCTTCATCAGCTTGACCGCGGCGTCCTGCTTTCCCTCGGAGCGCCGGATGATCCGAATCGCCTCGTCGAGCGCGTCGAACACGAGAACGAAGCCCTCTAGGATGTGGATTCGCTTGAGGAGCTGGTCGAGCTCGAACTCGAGCCGCTTGGTGACCACTTCCATGCGGAAGTCGAGGAAGTGCCGAAGGATGGCCTTGAGGCCGATGCGCTGGGGCGCCGCCACTTGCGGATTGGCGGTCGGTACGAGGCAGGTGAGGTTGACCTGCACGTTCGTCTGAAGCGGCGTGTTCTTGTAGAGGTACGCCATGATGAGCTGAGGGTCGGCCTCCTTCTTCATCTCGCAGACGATCCGGCAATCGTCCGTGCTCTCGTCGCGCACATCGAGCAGGACCGGTAGCTTCCTCGCGATGATCACCTCCGCGATCTTTTCGACGACGGTGCTGCGCTCGATCGAGTAGGGGATCGAGTGAATCACGATCGCAGGATTACCGCTTCGGGGCTTCTCGAGCTTCCACTCACCTCGGAGCTTCAGCGAGCCCTGGCCGGTCTCGTAGGCCGAGGTCAGCTCGCTCTTGCTGCTGATCAGCTCTCCGCCGGTGGGGAAGTCCGGACCCTTCACGAACTTCATCAGCTGAGAGGTCGTGAGGTCGCCATCGATCATCGCCACGGAGGCCTGAATCACCTCGGCCAAATTGTGAGGCGGAATCGAGGTTGCCATGCCAACCGCAATGCCCTGCGAGCCATTTACGAGGAGGTTTGGAAAGCGGGCCGGGAGTACGATCGGTTCGAACAGGCGCCCATCGTAGTTCGGGCGAAACTCCACGGTCTTCTTTGCGAGCTCCAGCAGAAGCTCATCCGCAAGCTTTTGAAGGCGCGCTTCGGTGTACCGCATGGCCGCCGCCGAATCGCCATCGGGTGAGCCGAAGTTCCCTCGGCCGTCGACCAGGGGCTGGCGCATCGTGAAGGACTGCGCCATGCGGACGAGCGCATCGTAGATCGCGGTATCCCCGTGAGGGTGGAACTTGCCCATCACGTCGCCGACGATGGCCGCCGACTTGCGATGCTTGACGTCGCTGCGGAGCCGGAGCTCGTTGTACATCGTGTAGAGGATGCGCCGCTGCACAGGCTTGAGCCCGTCTCGGACGTCTGGCAGCGCGCGAGAGGTAATGACGCTCAGCGCGTAGTTGAGATACCTGCGCTGCGCCTCGACGACGAGCGAAGCGTCCTCGATGCTGTCCATGGGCAGCTCGATCTGGGGAACCCCCTTCTTCTTCCGACGCCGCGCCATCCGAAAACCTGCTGGCATGTAGCAGCCTCGCAAAAGACGGGGCAACTATTGCGATCTCGAAACTTCGAATCCGATCAAGGTTTGGCGTCGATAGGCCAGAAATGATTCACAGGCTGGGCGCCCTTGCCGACGGCGAAGGCATGGGCGAGCGCTGCGCCGAGCCAGGTCTTTGCGCCTTTTACCGCCGTCGGAATATCGTCTCCGAGGGCAAGGCGCGCCGCGATCGCTGCCGAGAGCGCGCAGCCGGTCCCGTGGAATCGTCCGGGCACGAGCGCCGCTGGGCTGAGCTCGCTGAGCTCCCCCTCGACGAGAAGCAGGTCCGTGCCCCGAGCCCCGCCCTCCAGATGGCCGCCCTTCACGAGAACGGCGGCCGCACCGAGCTCGGCAATTCGCTCCGCCGCGACTCGGGCATCGTCGAGCGTCCGCACGGAAAGTCCCGCCAAGAGCCCCGCCTCGAGCGCATTGGGAGTGATCAGCGCCGCGTGAGGAATGACCGCCTTCTTGTAGGCCTCTACGACGTCGCCCTCGGACAGGGCCTTGCCCCGAGACGGTAACCAGATCGGATCCACCACCCAGGGAAAGCGCGTCTCTCTCATCACCGAGCCGAGGACGTGCGCAACCGCAGGAGACCCGAGTGCGCCGGTCTTGGCCGCGGCGGGCTCCATGTCCTCGAGGAGCTGACTGAGCTGAGCTCGGACCAGGTCCGCCGAGAGAAGCTCGACCTCCGCGACGCCATCGCTGCTTTGGACGGTGATCAGCGTCGGCACCGCCGCTCCGTAGACACCGTGCTGGTGGAGCGTTTTGAGATCCGCCTGCAGCCCAGCGCCACCCGAGGGGTCCGAGCCTGCGACGGTCAACACGATCGGCGGCGTCTCGGTCATTGACGCTCGAGCGCTGCGCGACAGTCTGCCAAAGCCAAGCGCGCCGCATCGTCAACCTTCGGGAAGTCTAGACCGAGGCTCGCCAAAGTCTGCTGAACGATGCGCGCCACTTCGAGGCGCATGAAGGGCTTGTCGTCCGCTGGGATCGCGTACCAAGGCGCCCAGGGACGTGAAGTTTGGTTCAGCGCGTCCTCGAAGGAAGCCATGTACTCGGGCCAGCGCTTTCGCTCCTCCACGTCGCCGGCGCTGAACTTCCAGTTGCGGCTCGGTTTGTCGATGCGTCTTAGCAAGCGGCGCTTCTGCTCTTCCTTCGAGACGTGGAGGAAAAACTTCACGATGACGGTGCCGTTTTCGGCGAGATGCTTTTCGAAATCGCGAATCGAGCCGAAACGCTCGCTCCAGAGGGTCTCGAGATTCATGTTCGGCAGCCTTTGCCGTTCGAGAAACTCGGGATGCACGCGAACGACGAGCACCTCTTCGTAGTGACTGCGATTGAAGACACCGATTCGACCGCGCTCCGGCAGGCGCTGAGCGATGCGCCATAGGAAATCGTGGTCGAGCTCCTGTTCGGAAGGGGCTTTGAACGAGGACACCTGGAACCCCGCAGGATTGACCCCCGTGAACACGCTGCGAATGGTGCCATCCTTCCCGCCTGCGTCCATGGCCTGAAACACGAAGAGGGCGGAGTAGCGGTTGTCGGCGTAGAGCTTGCGCTGGAGCTCGTAGATCTCGGCCGTACGCTCTTCGCGTGCCTTTTCGAAGGCATCCTCGTCGACCCTAGCGGGAGGGCCCGTCGGCGCAGAGCTCACGCGAAAGCTCCCGTCGAAGGGCACCAGGTAGTCGCTCTCGGGCGCACTCCATTTGCGGCTCGCGCTCATCGGGCGGACTATACACCATGACCACAGTCTCCGCGGAAGACCCCCATCCAAGAAAACGCGTCGCCATCGAAGACAGCGAAATGTCCTATGTGGACACGGGCGGGTCGGGACCGATCGCCGTGTTCCTGCACGGCAACCCGACCTCCTCGTACCTCTGGCGGAACGTGATCAAGGAGGTCTCCCCCGTTGCCCGCTGCCTGGCGCCCGACCTTATCGGCATGGGCGACTCGGGCGAGAGCTCGAGCGGATATCGCTTCGTCGATCACCGGCGGTACCTGGACGCATGGTTCGACGAGGTCGTAGGGGCCCAGCCCGTGTTCCTGGTGATTCACGACTGGGGTTCAGGACTTGGATTTCATTGGGCGCACCGGCACGCCGAGCAGATCAAGGGCATCGCGTACATGGAGGCGATCGTCCGCCCGCTCGAAAGCTGGGACGACTGGGCCGAACCGGCGCGGAAGATCTTTCAGGCGATTCGTTCGCCTGCCGGGGAAGAGATCATCCTCGAAAAGAACGTGTTCATCGAACGCATCTTGCCGTCTTCGATCATGCGCAAGCTCAGCGACGCGGAGATGGATCGCTACCGGAAGCGCTTCGCAGAACCGGGCGAGTCGCGCCGACCGACGCTCACCTGGCCTCGACAGATCCCAATCGGTGGAGAGCCCGAGGACGTCCACGACATCGCCGCAGCCTATGCAGCATGGCTACAAACCAGCGACTCGCCGCCCAAGCTCTTCATCGACGCGGACCCGGGCATCGTCTTGATCGGACCGCAGCGGGAATTCGCGCGGAACCTGCCCAATCAGGAATCGATCACCGTGAAGGGACTGCACTTCATCCAAGAGGACTCGCCCGTCGAGATCGGCCAAGCGGTGGCGAGCTTCGTTCAGAAGCACAGTTGAGCGCTACCGCAGAGCGCCGTCGTTAGAACTAGAAGACCGATTCTCACGCGCAGAGCATAGCTGCATGCTAGGCTGCCGACATCCATGGCTCAGAACGCTACGCCCGAGTTCCCAGGCACGCGGATGCGGCGGAATCGCCGCAGCGACTGGGTACGCCGCCTCAACCGTGAATCCAAGCTCACACCCGACGACTTGATCTGGCCTATCTTCGTCCAGGAAGGGCAAGGGCTCCGCACTGCGGTCCCTTCGATGCCGGGCATCGAACGGTTGAGCATCGACCTCGCCGTGAAAGCCGTCGGTGAAGCGAAGGCTCTTGGCATCCCGGCCGTGGCGCTTTTCCCGGTGACCCCTCCCGAGCTCAAGACGGCCAACGGCAAGGAAGCCACCAACCCCAAGAACCTCGTCTGCCGCACCGTCCGGAGCATCAAAGACGCGCACGACGAGATCGGCGTAATCTGCGACGTCGCCCTCGACCCGTACACCACGCACGGGCAGGATGGCATCGTCCGGGACGGCGAGATCCTCAACGACGAAACGGTCAAAGTGCTTTGCGAACAGGCCATCGTGCAGGCGCATGCCGGCTGCGACGTCATCGCGCCGAGCGACATGATGGACGGCCGCATCGGCACAATCCGGACGGCGCTCGATGCAGAGGCGCTCGAACGGGTTGCCCTGCTCGCGTACTCCGCCAAATACGCATCTGCGTTTTATGGCCCATTTCGTGACGCTGTGGGTTCCGCTCAGAACCTCGGCTCCGCTGACAAGCGCAGCTATCAAATGGACCCTGGCAACACAGACGAGGCACTGCGCGAGGTCGCGCTCGACGTGAGCGAAGGCGCCGACATGCTCATGGTCAAGCCGGGAATGCCCTACCTCGACATCATTCGCCGTGTGAAAGAAGCGTTTGGGCTTCCAACGTACGCGTACCAGGTCAGCGGTGAGTACGCGATGCTACGCGGCGCTGCCGAGCGTGACTGGCTCGAATGGGACAAGGTCATCCTCGAGAGCATGCTCTGCTTCAAGCGAGCCGGCTCCGACGGCGTTCTGACGTACGCGGCACCCGAAATCGCCAAGCTTTTGGGCGCGTGAGCGGCCGATCGGGCGCGGACTCCCCCGAGCCGCTTGGCTTGCCCGGACCCCTCCCATGTGCCAAACCCGCCGCTCGCAGAACGAGGAGTCCCTGAATGTACCGATGTAAGCTTTGCAATCGAGTGTCGCGCCCCGGAGAGCGAGCCACCAAGGTAGTGCTCGAGCGCCGTCCCGCCGAGTACCCGAGCCGCGGCAAAGCACAGAAGGGGAGCACCGAACGGCGCTCCAAATTCCAGGACGATCCGGGCGGCGCAGGCTACGAGATCGCCAAGGAATGCATTGCGTGCGCGCCCTGTGCCGAGGCGCATCTGGCCAAGGAAGCCGCGCAAGAAGCCGAATCGCTCAGCATCTAACGGCGCCAGAATCGTTCCGAGTGTGGTAAGCCCGCCCGATGGAGTGGCCGATTGCGATCGTCATCGGATCCGTCGCGATGGGAGCGGTGCTCGGACTCGTCGCCCCTGGGCGCGGTAGGCTACTCGACGCCATCCGAACCTTCGCGATCGTCTCCGCGGTCGCCGTGGTCGTCGGACGCCTGATCCCGGACGCGATCAGCGGGGCCGGTCCCATCGTCCTGGTCGCCGTGGCCATCGCATTCGTGGCTCCGTGGCTGATCGAGCGGGCCGCACAGGAGGACCCGGAGCACGATCACTCCTCCACCATGGGTCTCGAGCTCAGCTATTGGGGGCTGATGCTCCACAAGCTCGGTGACGGCCTCGCACTGGGCTCGTTCACCGGCGAGGCCCACGTTGGCCACCACCACGGAGACGTGCTCACGGCCATCGCCGTTCACTCTGTTCCGGTCACCGCGTTGATCACCCTGGCATTCACATCTGCGCACGGCCGCCGTAGCGGAATCCGGCGTGCAGTCGGCTTGGCGATCGTGGGCTCGCTTGGCGTCGTGCTCGCGCAGCAGACCCCTATCGGAGCCTGGCCGGGTGCAGAGCCGTGGATCGAAGCGGCCGTAGGCGGCCTCCTATTGCATGTAGTGACGCATGACTGG
>DASRZF010000418.1:0-3374 GCA_035686645.1 Polyangiales bacterium | reverse complement strand
GGTGCGTAGACGATCTCGCCGGGGCTGGGTTGACGCGCCCAGGCAACCGGAGGACGACCACTCCGGTAGACCCCAACGGAGCCCTCCGGTGCCACATAGGCGGGCAGCGGATCCTCCGCTCCGTCCGGTGTTTGGAGCCAGAGCTCATCGCCGGACCCAATGTCGGAGATGTAAAGAACGCGAGATCCGTCGGGCGACCAGAGGCCAGCGCTTGGGAATGCGTTGACGATTCCCGGTGGCGTGACCGAGAGTTGGTCGCTCGCACTCCCGTCGCGAACGCTGCTGAAGACTTCGAGCGCCCCATCGCCAGTCTCGTCGGCCCGATAGAGCACGCGCGTACTGTCCGGCGCCCAGACCTGATCCGCGATGGGGAACTGTGCATAGCCGCCGGCAGCCATTGCGCCGGAGACCTTTTGGTTGTTGCTCCCGTCGGAGCTTGCCACGTAGAACTCGAGGACGTCAGCGATGTCCTGCTCTGCCCCATACGCGATCCATTGGCTGTCCGGTGACCATTCGAAGGGCTTGCCCACCAAGAGCAAGTCGCCCACGAGGCCGACACCCACCTGCGAGCTCGGCGCTGCCGGTGGATTGCCGGTGTACAGTCGATTGCCTGAGTAGTAGCCGAGGCGGGAGCCATCGGGCGCCCAGGAAAAGCCTTGAACGCCTTGCCCGGCTGGCAGCGCTGCGTTGACCTTGGCGCGGGCGCCGCCTCGCGGACTGTCGGTGAACAACTCCAAGACGTCGTCCGTGTCCAGATCTGCGAGGTACGCCAAACGAGTGCTGTCCGGAGACCACTGGAACCCCACGACCGAACGTCCGATTGGCAGGATCCCGTTGACCGGGGTTCTATCGGTACCGTCGGGAAGGATCGTGCTGAGCTCGTTGGCCAAGTAAGCGATACGGCTCCCGTCGGGCGCCCAGGCGAATGTCGTGATTTGCTGAAGCACCAGCGGGTCACTCACCTCGACTCGCTCCTTGCCCTCGGGCGTCGCGGTGAAGAGAGATTCGGCCACCCGATACGCGACCCCACTGCTATCGGGCGACCATTCGAAATCGTTCACCGTGGCACCCGGCGCGAGGGGCCCGCTCACGCTCTGTTGAGCACTGAAATCCCCCCCCGCGATCACTGTGAGGAGCTGCGTCGTGGCGCCTGGAGTGTCGCTTGGAGCGTAAACGAACGCGATGCGAGAACTGTCGGGGGCCCACGCGAAGTCGATTACGAACCCGTTGCTGAGGCCGGCGCCGCCGCTCACCCGGCTCAAGCCCGAACCGTCCGCGGCCACGACGTAGAGATCGCTGAAATCGTTGAAAAAGTCCGCGACTCTTTCCCGAAAAGCCACCCACTTGCCGTCCGGCGAGATCGTGAACGCGTCAACCGGAGGTGGTTCGAACTCGAACGGGGATGGTTCGCTGAGCTTGGCGACCGCTCCGGTCTCCGCGTCGTATTTGAAGAGCTCGCCGAAGCCGGGCGTCACGAGGTCCGCGATGAAGACGGCGAAGTCCGAAGAGCGGACCTCAATATTCACCTCGTCGCTGGCGCTGGCGCCATCCGGGTTGGTGACCGTGAGTCTGAGCTCGACCGTCGCAGTCGTTTGGATTGGAGTAAGCGGCGCATCGAACGTCGGATCGATCGCCGCAGGGTCGCTGAGCGCAATGGGGGGGCCGCTGACCTGAGTCCAGGCGTAACTGAGGGTGGGGCCTCCCGGGTCGCTGCTTCCCCCGCCGTCGAGCTGAACCGCATCGCCTTCGCTGACCGTCTGGTCGGGGCCGGCCGCGGCAGTCGGTGTCTCAGCGCTGCTGGTATCGCCGCATGCTACCGCAACGAAAAGCGCAAGGAACAGGGCTGGTGTTGACGTCAAACGGCTTCGTCGCATCGCATCGTCTCCTCTACATCTCGTTCGCATGAACAAGTGCGAATACATCAAAGCATACAAGTTCGTTTGAGCCCACAAAGCCCGCGAACCTCGATCCCAAGAGCGAACCGCGAAAGGACGCCATCACCATGCACGGCACGGACCGCATCGAAGTCCCCGGTGCCACGCGATTGTCTCCCGGTTCTCTGCGTGAGACACTCGACGGCGCCATGTCTACTTTCCAGGCGCTTGCTTTGATTATCGGAGGAACGGCCTCTGCGATATACCTCCTCATCATGCTCCAGAGAGAGATTCGGTCGCTCGAGCTCGTGCTGGAGACGGGTTTATAGGAGGGCGTCCCAGTCACCGTGGAATAACGGCGGAGAGCCCTCAGGCGGTCGGCGACACGGAGCCAAGCGTCTTGCGAATGAGCTCGAGGTCCCCAGCGTCTCTCCAGGGCGCGAACCCCGGCTGGAAATAGCGGAGCGCCTGCCTTCCGAACTGGCGACCGTACCCAGGCGAGATCGCCATGAAGCGCAAAAACTCCAGGCGCTGCGTCGCGGTTCCCTCCGGCTCCCTCGAAAGCAGCCGCTTCATGACGCTGGCGAGGCTCCCAAGAAGGAGCCGACCGGCATCGGCAAACGCGCGCGCTCGGACGAGGCGATGAGAAAGACCGTCTCCGAAGAGATGGACGTAGACATCATGCGCGACCGATTGATGCTCCATCTCCTCGGCGGCGTGCCACAAGAAAAGACCCTTCACCTCTGCGTCCATCCCCTCGGTCATGCGCGGGTCTTCGAGCAGAGCGCGACTCATGGCGTAGATCACATGCTCCCCCGCAATCATCAACGCCACGGCGGCCGGCTTGTCCGCGCGCGCGACGTAATCGTCGAACATCTGATCGAGCTCCGCGTTCACACCGTCGATGTCGTAACCGAGCTCGGAGAGACGCGCATTGAGCCGCCGATGTTCGCGCGTGTGCAGCGCCTCCTGCGCGACGAGTGCGTCGAGGTCTTTCAGCAGGCGCTCGTCGCGAATCTCGGCACGCACGTCTCGGGCGACGCGCATCAAAATGCGCTCGGTGGACGGCGCCATCACCGAGAGCGCGTTCCAGAAGTGGCTCAGGTAGGGGTTGGCGCGGTGGTGCACCGCCGGGCTACCGGCGAAGTTGAACCGGATGTTTCGTCGGATTTCGATCTGGACGGGCGTGGTCGAGGCCTGGGTCATCATGGTGTTCATTCCTTTTCTGCGGGAAGCTAAGGGTGTGTGCCCAAGCCGAGGCTGGCGTAGGCGACATGGGTTTCGATGAGCCGCCCAATCGCACGCAGGCGTGCTCGCAAGTGCTTGCGATCCGGCTCGAGGTGGAAGGCGAGGGCGGCGGCTTGCACCAAGCCGAGCACTTGGTCTGCGAGCACATCGAGCTCGGCGACTTCAGGGTCGGCCGAACGGATGCTCTCGGCAATGAGGTGCCGCGCACGCTCGTACACGCGCCGCAGCGAGGCTTCGACCTCCGGAGAGCGC
>DASRZF010000417.1:0-2520 GCA_035686645.1 Polyangiales bacterium | reverse complement strand
CGCTCCTTCAACATGGCCCCCTGTTCGCCGGCTACCGCGACCGATTTGGCTTGGGCAGTTGAAGGAGCGTGACCTTCGTGCAAATTCCGTTCATGCCTTCGTTCGCAACCTTCTGGCTTGGCTTTCGCGTGCCGCTCGTCGCGCTCTGCCTGCTCTTGGTGGCATGTGGAGGGAGCAGGCGCATGCTCAAAGAAACCGCGGCGCTCTACGAGCCCGACGTCGCTCGCGCGCGGTCCCGCGCCTCGACGATTGTGTTCGTGCCTGGGATCATGGGAAGCCAGCTCTATGACACGAGTGACGGGCAACCCGTCTGGGGCACGTTCTGGAGCGGTGGTGCCTGGGAGGAGACGCTCGAGAAGATGGCCCTGCCCTTTGCCATCGATCAGCCGGTCAGCGCGCTCGAAGATTCCATCGTACCTGGGGGAGAGCTGCTCGTGGCCGAGCTCGCTCTTCAAAGCGGGGCACTACGCGCGCGCGGCTATCCTGGCTTGTTCGAGGGACTCGTCCAGGAGCTGACCGAGGCGGACACGCATCACACCCCCAGCGCCCTCAGCATCGAGGACGCGGTGGAGGGACGCGACCCAATTCTCGGTTTTGGATACGACTGGAGGCGCGAAATCGCATCCGAGGTGCAGCGGCTCCACGAGGTGGTGGTCGCGGCGTCCCGCGAACGACAATTGCGAACGGGCAATCCCCGAATCGATATCATCGCCCATTCGATGGGGAATCTGCTGGTGCGCTGGTACCTCCGCTACGGGACCGCGCCCGTGCCCGACGACGACTCGCTCCCGGAGGTCACTTGGGCGGGCGTCCAATACGTCGAGCGGGTGCTGCTGGTCGCGCCCCCCAACATGGGTGAAGCGCGCGCGCTCGAGGTGCTTCTGCGCGGAGCGGAACAGCACCCTCTTCTTCCGGTGTATCCACCCGCGGTCGTTGCCACGTTTCCATCGGCCTACCAACTGCTCCCGCGACTCGAGGACGCACGCGTGGTGTACTCCGATACCGGCGAGCCGGTCGATATCTACGACGTGAAGGTCTGGGAAGGGTTTGGCTGGGGACCCTTCGCCGAAGACCAGGACGACGAGCTGAGCTTACTGATGCCGGGCGTCGAAACACGCGCGGAGCGTCTGGCGCTCCTGCGAAGGCACATGGATGCGTGCCTCATCCACGCGCGCCGCTTCCATCGCGCCCTCGATGTACCTGAGCATCCACCGCCCGAGCTGCGCATGCATGTCTTTGTGGGCGATGCGCACCCGACTCTCGCCGTGCTGCGCGTGAACCGGCAGACTGGCGCAGTCGACTGGGCGGATCCGGAGCCCGGTGACGGCACACTGACCCGAACGAGCGCGCTCGGTCAGTCTCGCACCGATCTCGAAGCGCAGCCTGTTTTCCACCCAGACAGCGTCCACTTCAACCGGGCCGATCACCTACAGATGGTCGGCGACCGCGCCTTTCTCGACCAGGCGCTCTACCTCTTGCTAGAGGAAACCGATCCTTCAGCGCCTGCGACCCCAGCTGCGCCTGCGTCCCTACCAGAGCAGAAATAGAAGATCGCTCGAATCCCGGACCGCATTCCCTGCGCCTGGTGGGCTCAAAACGCATAGCTTGCGCGTGCGGTTTTGCGGACTGCAGGCAATTCTTGGGTTTCACACTTGGCATTGTCTTTGCGAAGTCCTCATGTGCGGCCTGACGGCCATAGTAAGGGAGGATCTTATGCGTCGGTTCAACGTTCTTCTCAGCGTTGCTCTGCTGAGTTTGGCCCTGACGTTCTGCGGCGACAGCAGCGGGAGCGGCGGGGCTGTCGACAGTGACGCTGCGCTTCAAGCATTCATGCAGACGATTGCGCTCGACTTCGCGCAAGTCCTCGCCGACGTCGCACCCAGCGTCGAGGCGATGACGGTCAAGGAGAATGGCGCCGCGGACTGCCCCGAGGGCGGGGCCGCGAGCTGGACGGAGAGCGGGCTCGGCGGAAGCGGCACCCTCACTCTGGATGCTTGCCAAATGCGAGGGATCGCGGTCAGCGGGACGCTCGCGGGCTATCTCGAGCTCGGGTTTGAGCCATCGGTCAACGGGACCATGATGACTGGCCAAATCACGGGCTCCGGACGCTTCGACGCTGAGCTGTTCGTCAATAGTCTGAACATCTCGGCGCAGATCCCAATCACCGACTTCTTCACGTACTGGGACATCACGGCGACGACGACGGGTGGCCGCTCGCTCTGCGCGTGGAGCGGCGGTTCTGGCTGCGCTCCTTCGCCTTTCTAGTGGCTGCGGAGAGCCCCCTTGACACTCCCCGAGCGACCGGGCCAACGTTGCGCAATGCAGCAACTCGTATCTGCCCTTCTGTGCTTGTGGCTTCTGTTCCCGTCGCTGGCCCGCGCTGAAGAATCCGAGCCCGCCCCGAGCGAAGAGAGCGAGCTCGCCGCGCTTCGTCACAGCCGTTCTTACCAAGAGGGTCTGACGCGAGTCCGCGAATCCCTCGAGCGTGCTTATGACATGGGCGCCGTCCGCGGCGCGGCA
>DASRZF010000416.1:0-11691 GCA_035686645.1 Polyangiales bacterium | reverse complement strand
CGCCATGCCGATCAGAACGCCGACATTGATGTCGACCTCCAAGAAGCGGCTGAAGACGACGCCGACACCCCGCATCTGACCCGCAACGTAGGTGAAGGAGACGAAGACCGCGCAAAGCACCGCGACGATACGGGCCGAATTTGAATAGTAGCGGTCTCCCACGAAGTCGGGGACGGTGAACTTGCCGAACTTGCGGAGATAGGGCGCCAAGAGAAGCGCGAGCAAGACGTATCCGCCCGTCCACCCCATCAGGTAGACGGCTCCGTCGTACCCCATGAACGAGATCAGGCCCGCCATGCTGATGAACGAGGCCGCGCTCATCCAGTCCGCTCCAGTCGCCATCCCATTGACGATCGGATGGACGCCTCTGCCGGCGATGTAGAAGTCGCCGGTCGTGCTCGCTCTAGACCAGATCGCGATGCCGATGTAGAGCGCGAATGTTCCGCCCACGATGATGAATGTCCAAGTCTGTACGTCCATTGTTCTCTCCTTAGATGACTCGAACGACTAGTCCTCGTGCACGTCGAACTCTTTATCGAGCTTGTTCATCAACCGCGTGTAAACGAAGATGAGCACGACGAATACGTAGATGGAACCCTGTTGAGCAAACCAGAACCCAAGCTTGAATCCGGTGCCCGGGATGGTGATGTTGTCGAGGGAACCGGCCCAGATGATCCCGGCTCCGAACGAGACACCCCACCAGATCGCCAATAGAACGAAGAGAATGCGAAGATTTCTCTTCCAGTATCGATCGGCAACGTCTTGCGTGTGTTTCGAGCTACGCAATTCTTCTGATTCGGTCGCCATTGTATCTTCCGTTTCTCCGCCGCAGGCGGCTCTCAAACTTTCTTCAGCAGCGCCTCGACTACGCTCGGGTCGGCGAGGGTCGAGAGATCTCCGAGTTGATCGCCTTCACCGGCTGCAATCTTGCGAAGGATGCGTCGCATGATCTTTCCGGATCGGGTCTTTGGGAGCCCAGTCACGACGCGAATTTCATCCGGCGTCGCGATCGGTCCGATGACTTGACGCACCTGTTCTTTCAGTGCGCCCTGGAGCTCATGGGGCTCCCACTCTGCGCCCGAGATCGGAACCACGAAGGCAAAGATGCCCTGGCCTTTGATCTCGTGCGGAAATGGTACGACAGCCGCTTCTGCGACGGCCTGGTGCGCCACGAGCGCGCTTTCGACCTCGGCCGTGCCCATGCGGTGACCCGAGACGTTGATTACGTCGTCGACCCGCCCGGTGATCCAGTAGTACCCGTCTTCATCGCGACGGCAGCCGTCACCGGTGAAGTAGAATGGCGGATACTGCGAGAAGTATGTCTCTATAAAACGCTTGTGATTGCCGTGGATCGTGCGCGCTTGGCCCGGCCACGGATGTCGGATGCAAAGGTACCCGCTGACCCCATTGCCTTCGATCTCCTTCCCATCTTGATCCACGAGCAAGGGTTCGATACCGAAGAAGGGGAAGGTTGCTGAGCCGGGCTTCGTGGGAGTAGCGTTGGGGAGCGGGCTGATCAAGATGCCACCGGTCTCCGTTTGCCACCAGGTGTCGACGATCGGCAGCTTTCCATTGCCGACCACATCGCTGTACCAGCGCCAGACCTCCGGGTTGATCGGTTCACCGACGGTTCCCAAGACGCGAAGCGACTTGCGGCTGGAGCCCTGCACGGGCTCCGAGCCCTCACGCATGAGGGCCCGGAGCGCGGTAGGGGAGGTGTAGAGGGTCGTCGCGCCGATGTCATCGATGACCTTCCAATACCTGCTTGCGTCCGGGTATGTGGGTACCGACTCGAACATGACGGTGGTGATGCCGTTGGCGAGCGGACCGTAAATGATGTAGCTGTGCCCCGTGATCCAACCGATGTCTGCAGCGCAGAAATGGATGTCATCGGGCTGGATATCGAAGACGTATTTGAACGTAGAAGCTGCAAATGTGAGGTAGCCGGCGGTCGTATGGACCAGCCCCTTGGGCTTCCCAGTCGATCCGGACGTGTAGAGAACGAACAACGGATCTTCCGAAGCCATCCATTCCGCCGGGCAGGTGACGCGCTGCTCAGCCATCGCCTCGTGCATCCAAACGTCTCGGTCGTGCTCCATGTTGACTTCGGTGTCCGTACGCTTGACGACGAGGACTTTTTCGACGACTGCAAGCCCTTCGACCGCGTCGTCACAGATCTTCTTGAGCGGGATTCGCTTTCCGCCACGGAGACCCTCGTTCGCGGTGACCAGGACCTTGGCTTGCGCATCGATGATGCGATCTCGAAGTGAGTCCGCGCTGAACCCGCCGAACACGATCGAGTGCACGGCGCCGATTCGGGCACATGCGAGCATCGTGTATGCGAGCTCGGGCACCATTGGAAGGTAAATACAGACCCGGTCGCCCTTCTGGACACCCATTGATTTCAAGGAGTTTGCGATTCGGCCGACCGCCGTCTTGAGCTGCGCGAACGATATGTGCTCGTACTCGCCCGGCTCATCCTTGACGAAGATGATGGCCGTCTTGTCGGGGGTCTTGTCGGCGTGCCGGTCGACGCAATTGATCGTTGCGTTGAGGCGTCCGCCCGCGAACCACACGAATTCACCGGGACCATGTTCTTCGAAGACGCTGTGCGGTTCGTAGAACCAGTGGAGCTCGTTGCCCTCCGCAAGCCAGTACTCTTCGCGATCGCTTAGGCTTCGTTGATAGAGGGTTTCGTACTCCTCCAGGCTAGTAATGTGCTTTCTTGAATCGAGGCTGGGTTGTGTGAGTGTCATCGGTACACCTTACACCGAGGTCTACCGACTTCTACGCAAGACGTGTACCAAAATTCGACTTCGCGAAACGACTCCGGATCTCGGTCTAACGCGCCGCAGCAAGTGTTACGATTCGTAGCAAGGCGCTACGGAATGAAACGCTCTCGAAACGTCTCGCGACTACTCGGGCGGCCGTGACTCGCGCCGCGGAATGCCCATGCGTTGTCGGCGCTCCCACAATGTCTTGCGGCTTATGCCGAGGCGCTTGGCGAGCTCGGTCTCGCTGAGCTCGTCCTGATGCGAGAGCACGAAGCGCCGGAGGTAACCTTCGAGTGAGGGGTCTTCACCGCCTGCGCCGTTCGCGACGTGCTCGGGTGGCGTCGACCGAGGCAAGCCGAGCAGATCTTCGGTAATCGGACCGGATTCATGAAGGATCACGGCCCGCTCCACCGCATGCTGAAGCTCGCGTACGTTGCCCGGCCATTTGTACCGTTCGATTGCCGCGGCGGCACCCGGCGAAAGCTCGAGGGGCCGGCGGCCGAGCTTCTCAGCGGCGCGGTCGATGAACACCTCGGCGAGGGCCAGAATGTCGTCGCCACGTTCGCAGAGCGGAGGCAGTTGGATTTCGACGACCTTGAGTCGAAAGTAGAGATCTGCCCGAAATTCTTGGCGTTCCACGAGGGTTGGGAGATTTCGGTGGGTCGCGGCGATCAGGCGAATGTCGACTGCTTCGGCGATCTGGGCGCCGACGCGCCGGACTTCACGCTGCTGAAGCATGCGTAGCAAGCGCGCCTGCGCCGCATGTGAAAGCTCTCCGATTTCGTCGAGGAACAGCGTTCCTCCGTTGGCTGCGTGTACCAGGCCATCGTGCCGCGCGAGCGCGCCGGTAAATGCACCTTTCTCGTGCCCGAACAGCTCCGACTCCAGCAGCGTCTCCGGAATCGATGCACAGTTGACGGGGACGAATCGACCGGTACGGGCGCTCTGATTGTGCACGGAGCGAGCGATCAGCTCTTTCCCGGTGCCCGACTCGCCCAGGATCAAGACCGTCGCCTCGGTTGGAGCGACTTTCCGCGCACAGCGCAGCGCCGCCTGCATTGGGCTCGATTCCGTGGTGACGATGGCGAAGGGGTCGAAGGCCGGATCGACGTCGCGCGTGCTGCTCGAGGCGCGGTGACGAAGAACACGGTCGACTGCGGCGCTCAGCGCTTCGGGTTCGAACGGTTTCGAAAGGTAGTCCGCCGCGCCCCGCTTCATGGCGTCGACCGCCGCGCCCACCGAGCCGTACGCGGTCATCACGATCACGGGGACCTGTCCGACGCGCTCGATCAACACGTCGCCTGTGTCACCCGTGAGCCTCACGTCCGTGATGACGAGGTCGAACGATTCCGGACGCTCCTGCTCCGCTGCCGGCACGCTCGCCACATCCCTCACTTCGTGCCCATCGCGCGTGAGGATGCGCCTGATCTCCGCACGGATGACCCGCTCATCCTCCACCAAAAGGATCTTCGCCACCGGTGATTAGTACCAAAGGAGGGCTCGATCCATCAATGCCCTAGTTTTCGAAGGCTTTGAGGGTGATGGTGAACCTGCTGCCCCCTGTTTCCCGGGGTTCGTAGCTCAAGGTCCCCCCAAAGCGCTCCACGATCTGGCGCGAGACGGAGAGACCGAGGCCCGTGCCCTGCCCATCTGACTTCGTCGTGAAGAACGGCTCGAACACGCGCTCCGAGAGATCTTCTGGAATCCCAGGGCCCTCGTCGTCGACGTCGATGTAGACCCTTTCTGGGTCGAGTCGCGTTCGCACGCAGACGGTGGCCCCGGCCGGGCAGGCCTGACGAGCGTTGTTGAGCAGGTTGACCATCACCTGAGTCAGCCCGTCCGAGCTCGCCATGGCGGTGGCGTCGACGGCGAGCTCGAGATCGATCCTGCACCCTTGGGTTTCGAGCTTGGCGAGCTCCGCAGCCGCACGCACTACAGCGGCGACCGAGATGGTCTGGACTTCGAGCGGCGACTCGTCGCGTCGACTGAACGTGAGGAGGCTCTGCACGATTCCGTGAATGCGCTGCGCTTCATGGATGATGATGCCTAGACGTTCCGCGGCATCCTCTGCACCGGGGTCGCTCGCGAGGTTCTTCGCCACCATCAGGATTCCGGTCAAAGGGTTGCCGACCTCGTGCGCGACGCCCGAGGCCAGTGTCCCGATCGAGGAGAGGCGATCCTTGTGGGCTACGTGTCGCTCTAGCTGACGAAGGGCCGTGATGTCGTCCACGACGAAGACGCGCCCATCTTCCCCTCCTCCAGGAATCGTTGCGGTTTGGGCACGGAGATCGATGTTCCGATCACCGAGGTTGTATTCGCGCTCGATCACCGAGCCGGTTGGCTGATGGGCGAGCTCGTCGAAGAGAGGCCACCAGGGGCTTGGAATGTCGTGGATGGGATTGCCGCATATCTCGTCTTCCGCGAGACCCGACATTCGTTCCAGTTGCGCGTTCCAGACGACCACGTCTTCGTGCTCATCCACGGTACAGACCCCAACCGGGAGCTCAGACATGAGCTGTGAAAGGTAGCGACGCGCGGCGTGCGCCGGCGAGCTTCTCTGTGATGCATCGGCGTCGAGCGAGTCTAGCTCTCGAAATGCACGGAGCCGTTCAGCGAGCGCGTCGGCGCGTACAGGGCGCCCTCCCTGAACGTAGGTGCGAGCGGCAAGCGGCCCGATTCGCTCGCTCAGCCGACCTTCGAGCTCGGCGATCAGTCGACTGAGCTCGGGCCGATCTCGGGGCGGCCAGTAGACGTCGGCCGCCGCCGCGGCTTCGTAGATCTCTCGAATTGCGGTTTCCTTCCCGACGTAGGAGGTCAGGCGCTCCTGGAGCGCCTCGGGCGAATCGGGGAGCTGTAGGAGCCTGGTCACACGTGGCTCACGACAGGCTTCGGCTGCGTTGCGCTCTTCCGCAGAGCGGTCGGTGAGCAGAGATACGCCGATGAACATGAAGCCGTGAGCGGTGAGACTCAGCCAGATGGCTGGACCTCGCGCTGAAGGATCGGTGAATCCGAAAAGCGCATAGAGGCGAGACGCGTCGAGCTCCAGACCAAACAAGGGACTCGCGGTCAGCACGGCCCAAGAAGTCGCGCCCACGATCAGACCTGCGAGCACGCCGGATCGCGTCGCCCTTCGCCAGAACAGCGCGCCCAGCAAGCCGGGAATCAGATGGGTGACTGCGACGAACGACGCGAGACCGATGTCGACCAGTGAGCGCGTCCGAGGAAGCGTAAAATGGATCAGCAGGCCAGCGAGAACGACCCCGACGATCGTCGAACGGCGAAATACGGCCCAGCGAGTCAGCAGGGACTCCGGAGACGGTCCGAATCGGGGAACGAGATAGTTGGCGACCATTCCGCTCAGCGCGATCGACGATACCAGGATCATCGCGCTGGCCGCAGAGACAGCGCCGAGGAACGCGAGTGTCTGAAGAGCGGGCGAGCTCTGCACCGCCACGAGAACGTAGAGGTCCGGCCGTATACCCGTCGATGCAAGATCCCGACCTGCCCAATAGAGAATCGGAACAGGAAGGTTGATCGCGAACAAGTAGAGGGGCAGGGCCCAACGCGCGGTCTCGAGGCTGCGAGGCCCGGGCCGCTGCACGAAGGCGACGAAGAATTGACGCGGCAAGAGAAACGCCGCGCAAAACGTCACGAAAACGAGCGCGATCCAAGAGTCCCCCATCACGGGGTCTGTCATGCTTTCGACGAGCTCAGGTCGGTCACGAAGGTACTCGTTGAGCCCACGCAGTCCTCCAAACACCGTCAGCAAGGTTGCTGCGCCGACGACCAAGAGGGCAACCAGCTTGAAGATGCTTTCGAACGCCAAAGTAGCGATCAGCCCGGGCCGATGCGCGCGTCCGTCGGCGTACCGGACACCGAGCGCGACAGCGAATGCGCTCAGCAGAATTGCGTACACCGAGCCCAGCTCTTCGCTTGGCTCCTGTCCGACGAGGATCGCCGCACCATCGGCCACCGCACGAAGCTGCAAGGCGATATACGGAAGCAAACCCGCAACCATGAAGATCGAAACCGCGGCCCCGAGCGTTCGACTCTGGTAACGAAACGCGAACAGGTCTGCAATGCTTCCCAGTCGATAGCGATCGACGAGCTCCGCAACCGGGGCCCAGAGGAACGGAATCGCGATGCACGACAACGTCACTCCGAAATAGATGGCTAGGAAGTCGTACCCTTCCGTTGCTGCGAATCCTACGCTTCCGAAAAGCGTCCAGGTCGTCGCATACACGCCGAGCGCGAGCGCGAAGCTGAAGCGGTTTCGCCCGAGGCGCCCCCAGCGTGGTGAGCGCTCGACCACCTCGGATCCCAGGATGTAGAGGCCCAAGAGGGCGGCCGCGAGAAAGAAGAGAACGAAGTGATTAAGCTGCATGGTCGATGCGATGAAGCAGCGCGATGATGGCGATCATCGAGAGCCAGAACGCGAATGGAGACCACCAAGTTTGGAGCCAAATCGCTCGCACTGGCGTCGCAATGAGGACGACGGCGAGGCCAAAGAGCAAAAGGGCACGCTCTTGCTCTCTGTTCATTTAGGCGTACCCGATTGCCTGCAGACGTTCCCGGATTTCGTCGAGGATGACTGGGTCATCGATGGTCGCGGGCGTCTTCCAAGGACTGCGATCTGCGATCTTCTTCATGGTCCCACGGAGGATCTTGCCGGAACGGGTCTTCGGTAGACGTTGCACGACGATTGCCGTTTTGAACGCCGCAACCGGCCCAATCGCGTTGCGAACCATCTCGATGACTTCTGAGACGATGTCGTGCTGAGGGCGGTCGACACCGGCATTGAGCACGAGAAAACCGAGCGGGATCTCGCCCTTGAGTTGATCGGCGACTCCGATGACCGCGCACTCTGCAACATCGGGGTGTGCTGCGACCACCTCTTCCATGCCACCGGTCGACAAACGATGCCCCGCGACGTTGATGATGTCGTCCGTGCGCGACATCACGTACACGTAACCATCTTCATCGATGTATCCTGCGTCTGCCGTCTTGTAGTAACCCGGGAACTCGGTCATGTACGACTTGACGAAGCGTTCGTCATCGTTCCAAAGCGTCGGAAGCGAGCCCGGCGGCAACGGCAGCTTCACCACCAGGGCGCCCGTCTTCCCTGGCTTGAGCTGGTGGCAAGCTTCATCCACCACCTGAACGTCCCAACCGGGGACCGCCACCGTTGGAGAGCCATGCTTCACCGGGAGGTGCTCGATTCCGAGGCAGTTCGCACAGATGGCCCAGCCAGTTTCTGTCTGCCACCAATGGTCGATCACCGGGACACCCAGCTTGTCCTCGGCCCATTTGAGAGTGTCGGGATCCGAGCGTTCACCAGCCAAGAACAAAGACCGCAACGTGCTCAAGTCGTAGTCGGCGAGGAGCAGACCGTTTGGGTCTTCCTTCTTGATCGCTCGAAATGCGGTTGGCGCCGTAAATAGACAGTTGACGCCATGGTCTTCGATCACCCGCCAAAATGCCCCCGCGTCCGGAGTTCCAACGGGCTTGCCCTCGTACAGAATCGTGGTGTTCCCGTTCAGCAAGGGCCCGTAGACGATGTACGAATGCCCGACGACCCAGCCCACGTCCGACGCGGCCCAATACACGTCGCCCGGCTCCACGCCGTACACGTTTCGCATCGTCCATTGAAGAGCTACGGCATGGCCACCGTGGTCCCGAACCACGCCCTTGGGAATGCCCGTCGTTCCGGAAGTATAGAGGATGTACAGCGGGTCGGTGGCGAGCACGGGGACGCAGTCGTGGGGCTTGGCCGCCGCTACCGCATCTTGCCAGGAAATATCACGGCCTTCCGTGAGGTCGCACTCGCAGCTCTCACGTTGTCGAATGATGCAAGTGGAGGGTTTGTGCTCCGAGAGATCGATCGCTTGATCGAGCAAGGGCTTGTATTCGATGACTCGCGTGCCCTCGATGCCGCAGGATGCCGAAACGATGATCTTGGGTTCTGCGTCGTCGATGCGGGTGGCGAGCTCCTGGGGCGCGAAACCACCGAATACGACTGAATGAACGGCCCCAATCCGCGCGCAAGCGAGCATTGCGATCACGGCTTCGGGAATCATGGGCATGTACAGGAGGACACGGTCGCCCTTGGTGACGCCTTGGGACGCAAGCGCGCCAGCGAAACGGGCCACGTCGTCGCGGAGCTGCCGATACGTATACGTACGCCGCTGATGGGTCACGGCGCTGTCGTAGATCAGGGCAGCTTGATTACCGCGCTTCTCGACGTGTCGATCGAGCGCGTTGTAACAAGTGTTGATCTGGGCCCCAGGGAACCAGCGATAGAATGGCGGGTTGGAGCTATCGAGGACTCGGTCCCAACGAGAGATCCAGTCGATTCCTTCTGCTACCTCACCCCAGAACCCTTCCGGGTCTTCGAGCGAACGGTGGCGAGTTTCCACGGTTGCCGACATGATGAGCTTCTCCGGCGCGGCAGAATACAGTGGGGTGGACTCGAAAGCGAGCGTGATCGATCCTGCTGGCGCGCAAGAGGGTTGACTTCCCGCCCTGGCTAGGCAGTGTTTGCGAAGGAGTCTCGCCCATGAAGTCTCGATTTTCTTGTTTCTTTCCCCGCGCTTTTCTCGTGCTCGGATTGGTGTCCAGCTCGTATTTGCTCGGCTGCAAAGCCGACGCGCTCAGCGAGGGTGGCACGACGGTCGTCATGCTCTACGCGGAGCCCGTGGGCTGTGAGAACCTGGGTGTGGTGATCGGGCGCGGAGGCGGACTCACCGGCGCGTACTCGAAGCCGCGCGTCAACCAAGAGTCCGCGGAGAACGACGCACTCAACGAGGCCGCCGAGCTCGGGGCGACGCACCTCTTGTTGCACCCTGAGGAAGTCGCTCAGGGAGATGGGCACCAGCCTACGGAACAAGACACCGAGCCCGCCATGGCACATGGTTACGGAACCGGCTCGACGGTGACGGTTGCGGGCACCGCCTACAAGTGCGCGCCTGGTACGCTGCCTCCTGCCACTGCGACGTCGATTCACGCGGGCAGCGCCGTCGCCGAGTCCCGAGAGTCGCAGGTCCCGAGATCGATATCTCTAGCGCCGCTCGGCGCGCTGAAGAGCATCACCGTGTTCCACCGGGGCCCCCTCGCTTCGGGGACTGGTGTGGGTGAGACCGAGGTCCGGAAAGTCCAGGATCCTGCCGAGATTGAACGGGTAGTCGCTTCTTTGAAGCAGGTTGCCGAAGACCCCATGAAGTACATCCCCACGGACCGAGTGGAGTTCGTCGGCGAGCTCGGCGTACAGTCGCTGCTCTATGGCTTCGGGTATCTTCAATATGCAGGTGGTGTCTACCGGCTGACCACCGCTGACTTCGAAGAGGTGCTGAGGCTCCGAGAGGAGCCTCCTCCGTCGGAAGCTACGCCCGAATCGGGTGAAGGCTCTACGAGCGACTGATGCGGTTTACGAACTTCCGCATGTGGCCGATCGCGCTCGGCATGTGTGGAATGAATCCCATGTGACTCGTGGGATACCAATGGATTTCGGGCTCATCCCAGCGACTCCACATTTTCCGGAGCACTTCCGCATCGAAGAAGCGGTCCTTCTCTGCGGCGACGAGCAGCATCCGGCTTGCGGGGATCACCGGTGTGAGATCGTCCCAACCAATGCGTGTGAAGAACTGACCAAAATGCCGCGGGCCCCAGCCAAAACGCGCGAGGTCCTTCCGCATCGCCCCGAGCACCGGCGCGTCACGGAAGAGCGCGCCCATATCCATGTGCGCGATCAAAGGCACGGAAAAGAAGAGACGCGGCTCGAGGCAAGCGAGTATCGCGGAAAACGACCCTCCAAGTGACAGCCCGGCGACGCCAACTGGCGTGGGCGACTCCTCGAGCATGATCGACAGCAAGGTGCGCGCATCGATGATCGTCTGCCGCATCGCCTCGAAGCTTCGCACGATGTCCGCGGTCCAGAAGCGTTCGCCGTCGTATGGCGAGCTTCGGGGCTTGCGACGGCCATGGTAAGGAGGTTGAAGCTGGACGAGCTCTACGTTCAAGGTCCGGGCGATCACCCCGAGGAGCCCGTGCTCTTCGACGACGGTCTCTGGCTGCATGTAACCGTGGATGTAGAGGATACGCGGGCGCCCCTCGGCCCCCTTGGGTCTGATGCGCCTGGCGTACACGGTTTGGATACGGCGGCTCCGAGCGTGGTAATGCTCCTTGAAAAGAGGCTCGATCGGCTCGTGCAAAGAAGCAAAGCTGAGGTCCTCGTTCTCGAACCCTGGCAGCGAGAATCGGGGGCGCGTGCGAACCCGGGGCAGTCGCTCGGGCGCCGGGAAGAGCTGGTCTTGGCGAAGCCCTTCATACGCCACCAGTCGATCCAGAGTATTTCGCGGACGAGATCGCAGGAGCTGCAAGGGGCGCACGAGGACGCCCGCCATGTCATCCAGATTGGCCAAGCAGACCTTCCTTCACAAGCCAATCATAGTTGTCTTTGACCGCCACTTCCATGGGCTGGATTCGGTATCCGAGCTCACGGATGGCCTTCTCGCTCGAGAAGCTCGTGCCCCTTGCGCTCGTCGCGGCGGCGATCTCCGGGGTCACGTCCGGCTCCTTGCCCGTGATGGCGGCAACGATGACCGAGAGCCTTCCAAATGCCTTGATGACAAACGGCGGCGCCTTCTTCGGTGCCTTTGCGATCCCGGAGACGCGCGCGACCTCGCCGATCAGATCGACCAACTCGACATCGTCGCTCGCCAAGATGTAGCGCTCTCCGTTTCGACCTTTCGTGACGGCGGCGATATGCGCAGCGACGATGTCGTGCACGTGCGAAATGGTCGTCGTTCCCGGCGATGCGGCAGGGAGCGCGTTGTCCCGGAGCAAGAAGAAAAGCTGACCCCAGGTGTTCGCGTCGTAAGGGCCTGCCACGCCGCCAGGATTCAGAACGACGACCTTCATA
>DASRZF010000415.1:0-4799 GCA_035686645.1 Polyangiales bacterium | reverse complement strand
CCTGTTCATCCTCGGTGAGTATGAGAGGATTGATCTCGGCGATCGAGCAGTCCTCCTGCTCGAAGAGCTTCGCCAGACCGACCAGCAACTTGGAGAAGCCTTTCTGTTCCTGCTTCGAAAGGCCGAGCCCGAAGGCGAGCTGCCGAATCTGGTAGCCCTGCAAGCCGACGGCAGGGTCGATTGTGATGGTGTGGATCTTCTCGGGGGTCTTGGCGGCGACTTCCTCGATGTCCATCCCGCCTTCGGTCGAAGCCATGATCGCGATTCGACGACTCTCGCGATCGACGACCAGCGCGAGGTAGAGCTCGCTCTTGATCGCGAGCCCCTGCTCGACCAAGAGGCGCTGCACGACCTTCCCTTCCGGACCGGTTTGATGCGTGATCAGGGTCTTTCCGAATATCTCGTTGGCCGCTGCTGTCGCTGCCGCGACGCCCCTGACCACCTTCACGCCACCGGCCTTGCCTCGTCCACCTGCGTGAATCTGCGCCTTCACCACGACGACATCGTTGCCGGTCTCTTGGATGAGCTTTTCGGCTGCCGCTGTCGCTTCCTTCGGCGACATGCAGGCGATGCCCTTCGGTACGGGAATCCCGTACTTTCGATAGAGCTCTTTTGCTTGATACTCGTGAATGTTCACGGTGCTTGCCTCCTCAACGTCGTCTCTATTGCGTGCAGAGCGGCAGGGCTATAGCACGAGTCGACGGAGGCGCCCGAATCGTGCTCTAGTCAGCTTCTGCTGGCAGATCCAAGAGCACTCGGCGCTCCCCGACGAGAGTCGAGTCGCGCACGATCGCCTCGACTTCCGTGGAGCTCACGCCGCGATACACCACCGCGTCGCGGCGCACGAAGCTCTGGGCATCGGCGATGACCCGCTCTTGTTGGCGTGGATCCTCCGGCAGTGTGACCAATAGATAGTGCGCGAAACGAAAGCCGACCAGATCCGAATCGCAGATCTCGAGCTTGGGGGCACCGCCGGCGTAGAGCTTCTCGACGAAACTCTCGACATAGTCGGGGCGGCGCACGTATTGCCGCGTCACGGGCGATTGGAGGTACCCCCTCGCCTCATGAAGCTCACACTCGCCCTCTCGGAGGGCCCGATCGACCCAGCTCTCCGCGGCGCTCCGATCTCCCCGTTGCGCCGCTTTTAGGCCATGCGAAGCGGCCTCTCGGCGCCATGCGTTGAGCCCCCATGCAATGGCGAGCGCGGCTACGAACCAGAGAATTCTCGGAAGCGTCAGTTGCACGGAAGCTAGCTCCTCAGCGTCGTGACGAGGTCGTAAACCCCGGCACCAATGAAGTAGATGCCCAAACCATCGAAGCCGATGCCAATCCAGTCGGCCTCTCCCCGAAGCACTGAGCTTCCAAAGAACCAGCCGATGCCCAGGATCGCAGCGCCGGCGACGATGCTGCCTACCGCCTGTTTCGCGTACTGGCGGCGCTGCTGTTCGCGAGAAGTCGCCAGTAGCGAGCTGGTAATACGGCGAACATCGGGTTCCTCCGGTGGCGGTGCGGTTCGAGGCCGAGGCGCGGGCAGCGGTACATCATCAACGGAGATGCGCGGCACGCGGGCGTCCGAAGGGGACTCGAAAGGGTCGATTGCGGAGATGCGACCGGCCGGTAGCAGGTCCTCCCCAGGGGGATGGAAGATTGTCGCTTCTTTGGAACCTTTCGAACCGGCGACCCTCTTCACATCCCGCGCCGGTCGACACTCGACGACTGCGCCTATCGCTTCGAGACTCTGGCGCATCTCACCAGCCGCTTTTGCTTGAATGCCGTGCTTGACGATCTTGGGCAAGCTCTGCTCGAGCGCACGAGCACTCGCGGCATCCATTCCAAACGCCGCTTGAAGGCGCTTCGCCGGAGATTCGGTGCCCGGCTCGAAGCGAATGATCCAAACGTCGAAGCTCGACATACCCCGGAGGATACCGACTCGGCCGCGGTCGGGCGATTACTTGAAGGAAACCGCCCGCGAACCTGAACTTGTGATCATAGCGACTACCCTCGAGGATGATACCGCTCGTGCATCTTTCGCAGATGGTCCCCGCTCACGTGGGTGTAAATCTGGGTGGTCGAGATATCTACGTGCCCAAGCATCGTCTGGACCGAACGCAGGTCTGCTCCGCCGGACAGAAGGTGCGTCGCGAACGAGTGGCGTAGCTTGTGCGGTGAGATCGGCTTGGTGATGCCCGCGGCGCGCGCATAGCGTTTGACCAAACTCCAGAAACTCTGCCGCGTCATCGGCTTCCCACGCGAAGTGACGAAGCAAGCACGGCTCGCCGGCTTCGCCCAACGTGGCCTGACCTCGGTGAGGTACTCCGCCAGCGCCGACCTCGCATGATCTCCAATGGGAACAAGACGTCGCTTGTTGCCCTTCCCAAGAGCCGAAACGAACCCCTCTTCGAGATGGAGATCGGCCAGATCCAAGTTCACCAACTCGCTCACACGAAGCCCCGCAGCATACATCGTGTGCAACATCGCCCGATCGCGTATTCGGTTTGGTTTGACCCCGATCGGCGCGTTCAGAAGTCGAAGGACCTCATCCCGATTCAGCACGTCGGGCAGCTTCCTGAGCAAGCGCGGGCCCTCGAGCAACTCGGTAGGATCGAGCTGCTGTCTCCGCTCCTGAACCAGGAAGCGAAAGAATCCACGGATCGAGCTGAGGGCCCTCGCCTGCGTCCGCGCGCTCAGGCCCGCCTGAGATAGCGTGACCAAATAGCCGGCCACGCGCGCCTCGTCGACCTCGTCGAGCGCGGCTCGCTCATCCACCAACCATTTGCCAAAGCGAATGAGATCGCGGGCGTAGCCATCCACTGTGTGTTCCGAAAGGCCCCGTTCCACACGCAAGTGCTGAATGTAGTCATCCAACGCACCGTCGAAGGCGGCGGACATACTACTCGCTACCACAATCCGATCGCCGAGCCCATTTTGTGTACGATCGCATCCGACCCCAGAGCACCTCAGTTCGTTGATGCAGATCCAGGCGCGTGGTATCTATTAACGAGGGGAATCATGATGAAATGCTCTACTTACACTTCGCTTGGATGTTCAAACGATGAGTAGGCTCATCGGATACGTCGCGAATCGGGCCGACCGAATGCGCGATGCTCTCTACCAAGAACGCGCCGTCCTTCGCCAGGAAAGTGCACAGACCGATGCGAGCGGCTGGGGCATCGGCTTCTATCACGGTGACGAAGTCCTTCACAAGAAGCGCCCGACACGCGCAGGCGAGCGCGTCGATTGGCAGAGCATCGCCGGTGACGTTCATTCCGACTGCGCCGTGTTGCACATGCGCCAACCCACCGTGGGTGATTTTCGCGCAGAGAATGCTCACCCGTTTCGGATGCGCAGTTGGCTGTTCGCGCACCAAGGGACCATCGGACGTTTCGACGCGATGCGTGCAAATCTGAGCGAGATGATTCCCGACTTCATTCGGCGCAACATCCGCGGTCAGACCGACAGCGAGTATCTCTTCCATACCGTGCTCACACTCCTGCACGACGCAGGTCAACTCGACAACCCGGACGTCAACCAAGCGCAAGCCCTGCCCGCAATCAGCGCAGCGGTCACGCTGGTCGAGCGTCTTGCCGCAGAGGTAGGAAGCACCGAGCTCGGTTTGAGCTTCATTCTCACCAACGGACGTTCGATGTACGCGCTCCGTCACGGCGCACCGATGAGCTACGTCGAGCGTCAAGGTCTTCACGACCCACCCGACGACTACGTGCCGCCGCCGGTGGGCAGCACTCAGCTGCGGTATGTGATGCTGGTCAGCGGCGCCGACGAGGAGCCGGCCGGATTCGAATCCATCCCTGAACGCGCCGTTGCAGTCGTCGACCGCGAGCTCGGCGTCACGGTCCACGCCCTTTGACGAGGCGCACCCGGTGAAGGCCGAAAACGAGCTGATTCTGGTCCTCTGCACGGTGCCCGACGAGGACACCGCGCAGCGGCTCGCCCGCGGTTTGGTCGAAGCGCGGCTGGCGGCTTGTGTGAACGCGATTCCCGGGGTGAAGTCGTACTATCGATGGAAGGGCAAGACCGAGGTCGACTCGGAGATCCAGCTCCTGATCAAGACGCAGCGCACACGCTTCGAGGAGCTTGCAGCCTGGATTCGCGCGAACCATCCGTACGAAGTTCCAGAGATTGTCGCGCTAGCAGCAGACCGGGTGAGCGAAAGCTACCTCCGCTGGGCCCTCGAAGAGACCAGCTAGACCGGGCGCTGGCACTGGCACTGACGCTGACGCTGGCGCTGACACTGGCACTGGCACTGGCACTGGCATACGGAGGGGCGGGGCGGAACGCGATGCGGGGTTCCGGCGACGTCGCGAATGACAATCGGTCAGGGAGCAACCACCCCCGATTGGCGTGAGCGCCGAGGCGAGGCTTGCGTGGCCCCCGGCCCCAAGTCCCACCGGCCACAATTGCAAGCCGAGCCGTTCGATGGAACCCCGTGTCGTGTTCGCCCGGGGCCCGATCCGCGCTCACCTAGTGATCGTATGGTTCGCCGCGCAGGATCGAGAAGCCGCGGTAGATTTGCTCGGCCAGGAACAAGCGGGCGAGGCGATGGGGCAAGGTCATCGCGGAGAGCGATAGGCGCAAGTCGGCTTGCTTGGAGAGCGCCTGGGGCAGACCGTAGGAGCCGCCGATCAAGAAGACGACCGTCTGGACCGATTCGTTCTCCGCACGTCCGAGCCACTGCGCGAGGTCGTGACTGCCGAGCGCGCGGCCATCGACCTCGAGCGCCACTACCCGGGAACGATCCGGGATGCTTCGCTTCAGTCGCTCCGCGACCTGGTCGGGCGGTC
>DASRZF010000414.1:0-4804 GCA_035686645.1 Polyangiales bacterium | reverse complement strand
AAGCAAAGGATCGAGCGCGAGTTGAGCCAGTCGCTCGGTAGAGACCTGGAGCGCCTTGGCGATTGGCGCTCGCCCGTGGTGATGACGCGGCTCCAAGTAAGCATCGATCAGGTGCAGCTCTCCGTGCTCGGTTTCGCGCCTCTGGCCTGGAAGCGCGCCCCGAATGCTCGCGACATCGAGATGCCGAGGCGTAGATTGCGAGAGTCGGGCGAGGTTTCGTTTGATCGACATCGGAACTCAGTGGGTGGCGCTCACGCCGACAGCATCGAGCAAACCAAGCACGAGGCGCTTCCGCGCCGCCTCGGGCTCATCGGCGCCCGAAGCATCCGGTCCAATGCAACCGGGACAGCCCTCGTCACATGCGCAGCTCTCGATCAAACGGCGCGCCCGCCGCAGCAACTCTTCGCGCTCCTCGAAGAGCCGTGACGCCAAGCCAATTCCACCCGCCACCGTATCGTAGAGAAAAATCGTAGGGTCGAAGCCGGGCCCTTGGCCCTTTCCGGGTGGCGCATCGTCCTCGTTGCGGCTCCCCAGCATGCGCCCGAGGTCGCGCGGATCGATCATCAAGCCGACCGCGCCCACCACGTGCATCGCCTTCGAAAGACCGCGCAATGCATCGACCACGACGGCCCGCGGCTCGGGCTGACTCTGGACGAAATCCTCGGGAAACGTGAGCCAAAACGAGCTGGTATGCTTCTGCATCTCGGGGAGATGCACCTCGCCGTAGCCCACGTTTTCGTGTGTGTGGAACTTGATCTTCTTATATCCAACGACCTTCTCGATGACGCTCACATCACCGAGCCCAGAGTCGAGGGGCACCTCTCCGAGATCGATCGTGGCGCTCTGGTCCTGCTCTAGAACGGCGACCTTGCTGTGCGTCATGGCGGTCGTGTAGTAGTCGGGTTTCACGTGGCGCACGAAAGCCTTGTGGTTGTCGAAGTCGAGCCTCTCGACTTGGTACTGCCCACCTTCATGCTGATAGATCGCCTGCTCGTGCAGCATCGTATGCGTGCTCCTCCAGTCCATCTCGGCGATGGTGCGATTCCCCTCGAGGTCGATGATGACGAAGTTGTCCCAACTCGCGCTTCGAAGCGAAACGTTGTTTGCCGGGTAGCTGTCCGATGCCCAGTGATAGATCGAGCCCGCGGCACTCGACGTGGGGTGAACGACTCCGTTGTCGGCGAGGTAGTCGAGAGCTTCAGCGAGCGCATCGTCTGGAACGTCACCGTATGCATCATCGGGTTCGAACGGAAGCTCGAACGCGGCGCATTTGAGATGCTGAATCAGAATTTCGATGTTGTCCGGATCGATGCGCGCCTGCTCGATCGGTGCCGAGATCAGTTGACGGGGATGGCGGGCCATGTACTGGTCGACCGGACTGCTCGAGGCGACGAGCACTGCCAGTGAGAGATCCTGCCGTCGCCCGGCTCGACCGAAACGCTGCCAAAGCCCGGCCATGGTGCCTGGATATCCGGCACATACGACGGCATCGAGCGCTCCGATGTCGATGCCTAGCTCGAGCGCGTTGGTCGCGACCACACAGCGAATCTCGCCGTTTCGCAGGGCTCCTTCGATGCGCCGGCGAGTCTGCGGAAGATACCCGCCGCGGTACGCATGAATCGCAGCCGGGTCGATCTGATCGCGAGCGAGTCGATCGCGAAGGTACTTCAGCATGACCTCCACGCCGTTGCGCGAGTTGCCGAACACCAGCGTGGGAACTCCTGCGCGGACGAGATCCTGGGTCAAGCGCACCGCGGTCTTGATGTAGCTCTGCCGGATCCCAAGCTCCGCGTTCACGACGGGTGGGTTGTACACGACCAGCTGCCGAGGCCCTGTCGGCGCGCCGCTTTCGTCGATCAGCTCGACCGGCGCGCCGCAGATGCGAGACGCATGCTCCTGCGGATTGCCGATCGTGGCAGAGGCGAAGAGGAAGCTCGGGGACGAGCCGTGAAAGCGCGCGATGCGCAAGAGGCGCCGCATCACGTTGGACAGGTGCGAACCAAAGACGCCGCGATAAGTGTGAAGCTCGTCGACGACGATGTACTTCAAGTTCGAGAACAGGCGCGCCCAAGCCGTGTGATGCGGCATGATGCCGGCGTGGAGCATGTCCGGGTTCGTGAGCAAGACGCCGGCACGTTGCCGCGCTGCTCGACGCGCATCGTTGGGCGTGTCGCCATCGTACGTGATCGCCCCAGCGCTGAGATCGGAATCGCGGATCAGCCCGCGCAACGCTTCTTCTTGGTCGCGCGACAGTGCTTTGGTCGGAAACAGGTAGAGGGCCGTTGCGCTCGGGTCATCCGCAAGCGCTTGAAGGACCGGCAGGTTGTAGCAAAGGCTTTTCCCCGAAGCGGTCGGAGTCGAGACGACCAGATGCTTTCCGCGGGAAGCGAGCTCGAACGCGCGCGCCTGGTGACTGTACAACTCCCGGATCCCACGCTGCTCGAGGGCCCGTGCAACCCCGGGCGCCAAACCGAGCGGCACGGGTTCGGAACTGGCCCGATGCGGCTCGACTGCGTGACTCCAGGTCACGTTTCGCCAAGTGCTACTGCTCCGCCAGCGCTCGAGAACCTCGCCCGTGCCCCGCGGCCGTTCCCAGGGCTCATCGACCCTTCGAAACGGCTGATTTTGCGGTCTTGTGTGCCCCCCCACTGCGCTCATGCGCAGCACTGTACGGTTGTTTAGTCGCGCCGGTCAAGAAGCTGGCGTCCACTTGGGGGAGAGAGGTTTCGGGCCTAGGTTGGCAATGACCGCGGGCGGGGGCGACTTCGTCGAGGCTCGCGGCCAAGAGGAGGAAAAGAATGAGAATCGTTCCAGCATTGTGTATCGCGTTCGCACTGATCTTCGGCATTTCGACTGCCGCCATACCCACCGCAAGCGCCGACGCCGGCGACGCGGTGAAGAGCGGCGCCAAGAAGGAAGCCAGCAGCGCCAAGAAAGAAGCCGACGCCGCGAAGTCGGACGCTTCGAAGGAAGCCGAGAAGGCCAAGAAAGAGGCCGACAAAGAAGCGTACCGAGCCAAGGAAAAGGCGATAGCGGCCGAGGACAAGGCCGAGAAAGAGGCGGGCAAGGCCAAAGAGAAGGCCGAGACCGACGCGAAGGCTCAGAAAGAGGCCGCCAAAGCCAAGGCCGAGGCTCGCACAGCCGAGCAGGAAGCCAAGGCCGCGTCAGCCAAGGCCGCTCGCAAAGAGCGCTACCTCGCGCAAGAAGAGAAGCGCCATGAGACTCAGTTGAAACAGATCGAGGGACGACGCGCCCGGGTGATCGAGCTGCATGAGAAGCAGCTCAGGAACATCGATGCCGCGGAGGCCCGAGAGAACGAGCGATACGAAAAACGGGTCAAGCAGCTCAAGGATCAGTAGCAAGCCCGATGTCGAAGCCGAAGGCCCGTCTCCAGTGAGGAGGCGGGCTTTTTGGCATCTGGTGCTGGCTAGCTCTGACCGGGAAGCGGGGCGTTCGGGTCGTAGGGCATTTCCTCGCCGGCTTCCATGCGCTGCTGCATCTCGTATTTCGAGGGGCAGCGCGGAATCACCTGGTTGGCGAGGAAGACGCCATCATCACCGAGCTCGCCCTGCACGGTGACCTGAATCCCCATGCCGTCGCGAAACGTGTCGGGCACGACGCACTGGGGAAAACGCACGGGCATCTCTTTGTCCTCTTTGTAGAGAACGAAACGCCATTCACAGGGATCTTCACGGAACTCGATCGAGCCCTGACGCAGCTCGCCTTCGACCCGCAGACGGCGGCCTTCGAAGGAGTCGGGCTCGCTCATCACTTCATGCACCAGCTTCGAGTACACGAATGGATTGTCGCTGCCCGAAAGCAACCAAGCCGCCGCGCCGACGAGCACGATGAATACCACGCCGACCTTAACGGCACCTGGAACACCGGCCTTGCGGGAGGTGTCGGGTGCTCGCGTGGAATCCTGCTCGGTGCTCATGATCGCAAGTATGGTGCTCGAAGCCCTCGCCCGCCAGGGCGCGCCAAAACCAGCACGCCCCGACGTGAGTTATGGCTTACGGCTGCACCTGAAATGCGATGACGAGCGCGTAAATCGCGAGCGACTCGATGAGCGCCAGGCCGAGAATCAGCGGGACGAGGATCTTGCCCGAAGCGTTCGGGTTACGAGCGATGCCCTCGAGGGCAGCAGCCGCGGCGCGACCCTGACCCATGCCGCAGCCGAATGCTGCGATGCCGATGGCCAGACCGGCGGCAAGCGCGCGGCCCGCGATCGCGGTGGCCTCAGCCTCTGACATCGGCGCATCCTGTGCGAAAGCGGTCGCCGTGAGAGCGAGTGGTGCAGCAAAGCTGACAAGTCGCAGAGCCAATTTCTTCATTTTCCGGAGCCTCCTCAAGCCTCTCTTCCGAGAGGGAAACTTAGTGTTCTTCTTCGTGTTGAATCGCAAGGGTGATGTAAATCACCGACAGCAAACAAAAGACCAAAGTCTGGACCGTGATCACCAGGCAGCCCATCAGGTAGAAAACGACGGGCACCGGCAGAAGCACGAGACCCATCCCTGCAAACAGGCTGACGAAGATGCCGAGCACGAGGTGGTCGGCGGTCATGTTGGCCATGAGACGAATCGCCAGTGTGATCGGGCGAACGATGTGGCTGATCAGCTCGATGAAGAACATCAGCGGGTTGATGAACCAGGCGATCCACCAGGGCACCTTGGGCCCGAAGAAGTGCGAGAAGTACTTCACGAAGCCGTGCTCTTTGACGCCGTACACGTGGGTTACGATGAAGATGATCATCGCCATCGCGAAGGTCGTGTTGAGGTTGTCAGTCGGCGGTAGAAAGCCGGGA
>DASRZF010000413.1:0-4266 GCA_035686645.1 Polyangiales bacterium | reverse complement strand
TTGACGGATCTCATCGAGAATGTCCGTACGCGCTTTGCCATCCTTGGGCAGCAGTGCGTGGCTCTCGACCTCGCCGGCATACGGCTTGGCGGACTTCCGAAGCTCCTCCATGATCGGCGCGTACTCCGCTTCGAGCTTCTCTTTGACGAACGGGAAACGTTTCGCGTAGCGGTAGATGCGCGCGGCCAGAGGTTCGAGGGGCCCCAGGCGGATGCTCGCAAGGTCCTTGATGTCCATGCGTCTTGCGTACCGCAGGACGGGGGCATCGGCCAGCCTCTTCGAAACGCTAGCTGTTGAGCCGCTTGTACATGGCCGCGCTGTTCTTCTGAATCTCCAAAAAGGCCTTGTAGAGCTCGTCGTAGATGGAGCGGTGCGCTTGGTTCGGCACGAATCGTTTCTCGATGGGGACTCGTGAAGCGATGTCTTCGACTTTCAACTTCCCGAGTCCGACAGCAGCCACGAACGCGGCACCCCGGACGTTTGCCGAGAGTGGATCGGCGACTTGGTCGATCGGGCGGTCGAGCACGTCCGCGAAGATCTGGCACCAGAGATCCGACTTCGCGCCTCCGCCGATGAAGCGCAGCGCCTCGAAGGGGCGGCCGATGAACGATTCGACGCCTCCCATGAGCCAACGGGTGTTGTACGAAACCCCTTCCATCACTGCGCGGATCATGTGCGCGCGCGTCGTTCGCAGCGACACGTTCGAGAACGCGGCTCGCAGGTACGGATCGGCCACCGGCGTGTGTTCGCCGTAGAGCCACGGCGTGAAGATCAGCTTGTCGGCACCCGCTGGGGTCTCCGCGGCCAGCAGACCAAAGCGTTCGAACACGTCGTCTGGTGGAGGCCCCGGATCGAGCACATCGTCGCGACACAACACGTCGTCCCGAAGCCAGGTCAAGCAGGCACCGGCCGTCTCTTGCTCGTTGCCGATGAAATACCTGCCCGGAAGCGCAGACGGCAGTGACGCCATGTTGTGTATGATGTCGGTCTTCTTGAAGGGCACGTGGCAGGTCAGCCAAGACGAGGTCCCGACGTAGATGTGCCCCTCGAAGTCCCCGACTGCGCCCGAGCCAACCGCTGCCGCTGGCACGTCCGGAGTGCCGCCGACGACTTTGGTGTCTTGCTTCAAGCCCAGCTCGTCCGCTGCCTTCGGGGTCAGCGTGCCGATCACGTCGACCGCCCGCGCGAGGTCCGGGAGCTTCTCTCGGGGCAGCGTCGTCTGCGCGAGCAGCTGGTCGTCGTAGTGGATGTTGTCGATATCGCGGTTGTTGGTCACCCAATGAAGCGCGATGGAATCGGTAGTCGCTAGGAATTTCCCGGTGAGCCTGAGGTTCAAGTAGTCCTTGGGCTCCATGAACTTGTAGGCGGCTTCGTAGATCTCAGGCCGCTCGTGCCGCAGAAACAGGATGTGCGCGACCGGCTCCTTGCCTGCGAGGCTCGGGACGCCGCCGGTCTTGCGGATCCAGCTCTCGAGCTTGAGCGCGCCGTAGCCCTGTATCCGAATCAATCCGCCGGCGACTTCGGGCACGTACTTGGCCCCCCGAGAATCCAACCAGATGATCGCGCGCGAAAGCGCATTGCCATCCTGGTCGACTGGGACAGTGCCAGCCCATTGCGAGGTCACCGCTACGGCGAGGATCTGCTCGGCCGGCACGAGATTGCGGTCGGTGATTCGGCGCGTTGCCGCGACGATGGCTCGCCACCAGTCATCGGGGTCTTGTTCGGCGCCTCCGCCATCGCTGAGGAAGAGCTCGGTCGATTCCACCTCCGAAGCGAGCACATCACCGTCCGTCGTGACCAAGGCGACCTTGGGTCCACTGGTTCCGAGGTCGATTGCGAGAATGCACTCAGGGGTCACGGTGGCCTCAGCCCGACTAGTTCTGCGCGGCCGTCTCTACGGCCTTGAGGAGACTCTTGCTGTAGACGCCCTGCTGGGCGAGTCGCTCTCGCGCTTGTTTCGCTGCCGCATCCCAGGCCGCCTTGTTGGCGCTCGTGTCGACCTCGCTGATACCCCGTCCGAGCAAGGTTTGATAAGCGCGTGCATCGTCTCGGCCGACGATCTCGTCGAGCTTCGACGCGGCGCGCTTGGCTGTGTCGAGCAGCGTTTTCTGATCCGCCGCATTGAGCTCGTTGAACTTCTTCTTGCTGATGATCGAGCCGCCAACGATGATGTTGAAGTTGCTCGTACTCATGTAGTTCAGCTTCGTGTACCACTGGAAAGCGACGGCAGCCATCGCGGACGCGGGAACGACCTCGAGCTTTCCATCTTTCAGGCTCGGAAACACCGCCGACGCACCGACCCGCACCGGATTTGCGCCGAGCGCTTTGACGTATTCGAGAGCAACCGCGTTTTCTTTGCCAGCCCACGCTGGCTTTCCGCCTAGGTCTGCCGGCGATCGAAACTCGGTCGAGGAGAACACGCGGTTCTTCCCGCCGTCGCCCCAGGCGAGCAGCTTGAATCCACCATCCTCGATCAAGCCTTGAAGCTTGGCGTCGAGCTTCTCCCGGGCGCGATCGAGCTGTGCATCGTCGATCAAGAGTCCGGGCGCAGTGAGCACCTGCAGCTCGGGCGCGACCATGCTGAGACCGGTGGTCGCCACACCTGCCGCGTCCAGCTTACCCGCCTTGATCCTCTGGACGAGGTCGCGGTCGCTCCCCTCACTTCCGCCCGAAAAGACGCGGAGCTCCACCCGACCCTCCGTCTCCTTTTCGAGGGTCCGACTCCAGGCCTGGAGAACCTTGACGAACGAAGACCCTGGCGGCGCTAACGACGCGATCCGGATGGTGGTCTTCGGAGCGGCAGGAGTTTGGGAGACAGCGGGCCGCCCGGGTACGAACAGCGCGGCGAGTGTCAGAGCGAGGATCAGCGGGAATTTGCGGTGTTGCATATCGGCTCACGGTTGGACGGCCGGAGGCCGCAGTTGTTCATTTCTCGGCGGCTAGCTTGGTGACCTCGTCGAGCAAGCTCTTGCTGTAGACGCGGCCGGCAAGCTGCTCGCGCGCCTTCTTGGCCACAGCGTCCCATTCGGCCTGGTAGGGGGTCAGGTCGACCTCCGTGATTCCGCGCTCGATCAGTGTCTGGTAGGCCCGCTCGTCGTCGCGAATCACGATCTTGTCCATCGCGCGCGCGCCGCGCTCAGCGGTATCGAGCAGAATCTTCTGGTCCCCCGGTGTCAACTGATCGAAGACCTCTTTCTTGATGATCGATCCACCAATGATGATGTTGAAGTTCTGCTTCGCCATATAGTTGAGCTTGGTATACCACTGGATCGCGACGGCCATGATGCAGGACGAGGGGACCGTGTCGATCATGCGCGTTTGCAATCCACCGTAAACTTCGTTCGCACCCACGCGCACGGGATTGGCGCCGATGACGCCCAGGTACCCGGCGAACACCGGATCATCCTTCCAGGCCCAGGGCCTCCCGCGCTTGAGGTCTTCGGGACGCAAAAACGGCTCGGTCGAGAAGAGACGATTCTTGCCACCATCGCCCCAGGTGAGCAGCTCGAAGCCCGCGTCTCGGAACATCGTTTCAAAGCGTTCTCGAAGTCGATCTCGAATGTAGTAGAGCTGTGCCATCTCGGTGATTAGCCCCGGCGCCGTCAAGACGAGAATCGGTCGCACGACCATACCCATTCCGGTGGTCGTGATCCCGGCGGCGTCGATCTGCCCCGCGCGTATCTTGCGAATGAAGTCGCGCTCGTCGCCCTGACTGCCTCCGGTGTAGAATCGCAACTCCGCGCGACCCTCGGTCTCTTTCTTGAACTGACGGCCCCAGGCTTTGAGGATCTTGCCGAACGCGGAGCCCGGAGGGGCCAGCGAAGCGTATCGGATGACGATCGGGCCGTCGGCGGTGGCGCTCGAGGCCGCGCTTCCGGGCAAGAAAAGGGCGGCCAGCGCGAGCCCAACCACCAGTGTGTGCTTCCAAGTTCTCACTGCGGGTTCCTTACTACAAGGCGAGGCCCGGAACCAATCGCCGTCTGAGGAAAGCTCTGAGATCCTGCTCACTTCGCCGAGGCTCCGGAGAAGCGAGCAGCGAAAGGATCATCCTGAGCATGAATTCCATGGCCTCAGTGGATTCGGCGTCGTCCCAGCCCGACGCCTCGATCATCTCGCTCAGCGCGATGCGTGTGAAGGTGATCGACGCCGGCTGCGTGAAGCCATGCAAGACGCTCGCGTCGAACGTCGCAGGTTGCCAAACCTGCCGAAGGACCGGGTTCTCCTGAATGGCTTGCAGGCTGAACAAGGTGGCCTCGACGATTTTGT
>DASRZF010000412.1:0-34167 GCA_035686645.1 Polyangiales bacterium | reverse complement strand
TCGCGTGAATACCAAGCTCGTCGCGGGTGATCGGAACCACGTCGAGATACACGTCGGCTGCAAGCCTTCGATTCAGCCGGAGCTCTGCGTCGCAGGCTTCCCGTCGCTGCCGCAGTGACGTGAAGTCCAAAAAGCCGAGGTTGACCGGACGCTTGACCTTGAAGACGTCGCTGGCGCCCAAGAACACCCAGGAGATGTGCGTTTCGATCAGCTCGAATCCGGCTGCTTTGAGATCCGCTTTTAGATTTCCCATCAGAGTCGGCCCGCGGTTCGTGACTATACCAAGCGGGCGCGGCTCTCTCACCCCTAGGAGCCAGAAGTCCCACGCATTTCTGTCGCCCGAGGCTCATTCCACGCACCGTTTGCGCCTCGCGCCAACAGTAGGGCCGAAAGTGGCTCTCATGGATGGGCACGGCGTTTGCTTACATTCTTAGTTCCAGTCCGGGAGGCGCAGATGACGACACGGAAACTAGAACGGTCAACTTGGCAGAAGTACTTCGACGATGTGGCAAAGAGACTGCCATCGATGCGGGTGGGCGTATCCGTCCTAGGCGACGAGATCGGCGTGCAGCTTCAAAGCGAGAACAGCGCGCTGATCGGGATCAGCTACGACTCGAACGACCAGGTCTTCGAAGTCGCGACGCCCGGCATCTCCCATCGTGTGCCGAGCCCGAAGGAAATCTACGTACGCGAGCAATCAGGGATGCTTACGAGCGTCGAGGTCGTCGGCGAGGACGACTCGAAGCAGATCATCGAGCTCCGGCCTCTCCCCTCGTTGCCAGCGTCCTGAGTTACAGCTAGGGAGGTGGATGATGTTCAAGACATGGGTTGTGGTGGCGCACGATGCAGGGGCGCGCTTCTTCGAGAGCGACGGCGCTGGGCAAGGATTAGCGCTCGTGGAGGAAATCGAGCATTCCGCGGGCAGGGCGCGGGACAGTGAAATGGCTTCCGATCGTCCTGGGCGTGCCTTTCAAAAGAACAGCGGCGATCCACGTCGTTCTTCGATGGGGCAGAGCGAGAGCCCGCACGACCGGGCAGTTTCGGATTTTGCGAGAGCAGTCGCAGCCAAGCTCGAGCATGGCCGTGTCACGAATCGATACACGCAACTGGTGCTCGTCGCGCCACCCCGTTTCTTGGGCTTGCTGCGCTCTTCTCTAGATGGTCCGACGTCTCAACTCGTTGTGGGCTCACTCGACAAAGACTTCGCCGCAATCGAGGCGAGCGAGCTAGTCGAGCGCCTCAGCGACGTTATCGCCCTTTGACTAGTTGCTCGTTCGGCGAGCGCACCACCTGAAGAGGAAGACCCGATGGCTAATTTCGAAATGCCCGTGAGCGAGTACATGTCGACCCCGGTCGAAACAATCGGCATCGGCGAAAGCCTAATTGCCGCGAACGGCCTGTTCAGTGAGCAAGGCGTGTCCGCGTTGGCTGTAGTCAATGCAGAGGGTGAGCTCAAGGGCGTGGTTTCGCGAACTGACATCCTGCATTCTGCCGTCTTCACACAGGGCGAGACCTTCCGAGTGCCCGACCGGTCCGTCGATGAGCTCATGCAGTCGCCCGCGATTCAGGTGTCTCCGGACGCGCCACTGACGGAAGCCGCCAAGCTGATGCTGAAGCACCGCGTGCATCGAATTTTCGTGACAGTTGGCGGCAAGCCCGAAGGCGTCGTCTCCACTCGCGATTTGATGCGCGCCGTCCGAGAGAAGCGCATAAAGACGCCGATCTCCGAATTCGCGTCTGGCTCGGTGGTGAAGGTCAAAGCCGATGACCCGATCGCCATGGCTGTCGACCGTCTCGATCTGTCCAACAAGCACGGACTCGTGGTCGTCGAAGGAAAATTTCCGGTCGGAGTCTTCGATCAGGCCAGCGCCCTAGAATCCCGCCGCCTGCCTCCAAACACGGCGGTCGAGCACGCGATGAACGTTCGAATCCTGATTCTGCCTGAAGGCATGGCTCTCGGCCGCGCCGCCGAGCAAGCCCTCGGAATGAACGTCCGACGAATACTGATCGAAAACGACCACGGGATCACCGGCATCATCGGGGGCCTGGACTTCGCCCGCGCCATAGTCTGACACCCTCGCCAGCCACTGTGTTGCGCAGATGCGTCACCGGAGGACGGCTCGCGACGGGCGTGCTCGCGATTGGGACCCACTCGCCCCCAGTTCTCTAAGATGACCTACGGCTAGGCTCGACCCAATCGCTGCGCTGCCCATCGCGATCCGTCCTCCTCCGTCCGCATCCACGTGAGCCAGGGTGTCAGTGCCGGTGCCTGTGTGAACCTGCCGCTGCTTCTGCCTCTGACACTAGCGCGCGCACCGTTCGTTCAGCGCTGGCGTCGGCGGCTGTCTACAGCCACTTCTGGTTGTGCATTCCCAACGCTGCGGGCCGGAGCGGACTTCGGTCCTTGGGCCTCACTCTGAACCTCAGCTCGTGGCCGCCGCTGGCGCGCACGGTAAATGCGCCTCGCCAAGTGCTTCGGTCGTCCGAGCCATCCGTTTCAAACGGGATGACGATTCGCGAGGACAGGTCGTGTAGACGGCTTCCGAATGTCACCACGGCTTCCACGTCGAGGTCTCTAGCATCCAGCCCCGGGTGATGAAGCGACAGCTCGGCAGATACGACCGTTCCAACGAGCAACTCGTCGCTTCCGAGGCCGCCGAATCGCACGCTGTCCATCGCGATCTCGGGCCAGCGCAGGCGAATCGCTTCGGCCAGCTCGGCGAGAGCAAACAAGGGACGGTAGTTGGAGCCGCGAAGCGCAACCGCATCTTTCATCGCAGGCTCGTAGAAGTTGTCGGCATAGTCGGTCACCATACGGCCGGCGGAGAACTTCGGGATGATGCTCGCCATGCTGGCTTTCATCATGTCGACCCAGGCAATGGGGACGCCTGTCTCGTTGCGATCGTGATAGGTGGGCAGAATCTCTCCCTCCAACAGTGCCATCGTGACGGCACGGTCGTAGGCACTCGGGTCCTGGATCGAAGTCGCAGGTAGGTCGATGACCCATCCATTGTTCTCTTCGTACCCTTCCAGCCACCATCCGTCGTCCACGCTGAGGTTCAAACAGCCGTTCATCGCGGCCTTCATCCCCGAAGTGCCGCTCGCTTCGAGCGGCCGCGTTGGCGTATTGAGCCAGACGTCGCATCCAGCAACCATGCGACGCGCAGAGTCGATCGAGTAGCCTTCCATGAAGATCACGCGTCCCGCGAGGTCGGGATGCTTCGTGGCCTGATAGACTCGCTGCAGCAGCGCCTGCCCGTGGCCGTCTGCAGGATGGGCCTTCCCTGCATAGATGATTGTCGCACCCGGGTTGCCGTTGAGCAGTTTGGCGAGGCGCGCTGGCTCGGTGAGCAGCAAGTCCGCACGCTTGTATGGGGCGAAGCGCCGGGCAAAGCCGATGAACATGCGATCCTCATCGAGCCTGGAGAGGATGTCTTGCAGCAGAGAGAGGTCTTCGCGCCGACGCGTCCAGGTCTCGGTGAGATGGCCTTTGAGCCAATCCACGTAGTCCGCCCGAAGTTCCCGATGAATCGACCAGATCTCGGACGCGTCATGATTGCGCAACCATTCCCAGCGATACGGATCTTCAATCTCGCTGCGCCAGTCGTGACCCATTTCCCGTTCCATGAGCCGTTGCCAGCGAGGGGCGAGCCAAGTGGACACGTGCGCGCCGTTGGTGATGCTAGTGCAGGGCACGTCGTTGGCGTTCTCGTACTCTGGATAGAACTGCAGGAACATCTCGCGCGCGACCTCGCCATGCTTGGCGCTCACACCGTTGATGCGACCTGCGTTTCTCACAGCTAGGGCCGTCGTTCCAAACTTGTTCTGCGCGCCGCTTGGCGTGCTGCCCATCGCCATCAAACGCGGCCAGTCCATGCGAAGCACGTGCTCGAATCTCGTCAGGTAGGGGCGCACCATTTCTTCTGGGAAGTGGTCGTGTCCTGCGGGCACCGGCGTGTGCGTCGTGAAGATCGTGGTGTTGCGAATGTACTCGAGGGCCTCCTGGGAGCGGAGGCCGTGACGTTGAATCAAGTGGGCCGCGCGCGCGATGATGAGGAATGCGCTGTGCCCTTCGTTCATGTGGAAGACGTCCGGGTCGATGTCGAGCTCGGTCAGCACTTGGAAACCGCCAAGCCCGAGAATCATCTCTTGTCGAAGACGATGGGCAGCGTCGCCGCCGTACAAACGGTTGGTGATCGCGCGATCCTCGGGACGGTTCTCGGGCACGTTGGTATCGAGCAAGAACAAGGGAACCCGGCCGACCTTGAGTTGCCAGGCTTGCACTTGCACCGGGCCGGTTGGAAGCGGAACGGTCACCCTGAGCGGCGCATATTGCCCAGTCATGACTTGCTCATAGGGTGGGCTTCCGAAATCGTTCGTGTCGCCCAGGTCCTCCTGGTGGCCATCCCGATCGATGATTTGGCGGAAATACCCGTCCTGGTAGGCGAGGCCGACCGCGCACAAGGGCAGATTCAAATCGCTCGCGGCTTTGAGATGGTCGCCGGCGAGGATACCAAGACCTCCCGAGTAGAGCTTCAAGAAGCCGGCAAGCCCAAACTCCATACAGAAGTAGGCGATCCGAGGGTCTTGCGTCTCAGTCGACTCGACCATCTCTCGATGGAGCCGTGCGACATCGGCGACGTACCCCTCGTTCAAGGCCAAATCCATGAGCCGCTCGGGCTTCACCTGGTCGAGGAGCGCGTGCGGATTTTCTTCGATCTTGAACCAGAGTGCGGGGTCGATTCTCTTGAACAGCGAGGCGACTTCCGGGTGCCAGCGCCACCAGAGATTCGAGGCGATGCCCTGCAGACCCTGTAGCTCTGGGGGAAGGGCGTTGGTCACCATGAACGAACGCGTGTAGGGAGCGGCCTCTTCGCCCTCCTTGACGGGCGGCTTTACGAAGAGCCCGAAGACCCCCGATGAGTCCGACGAAAGCGCTGGCATCGATGGCGCGCTCAGTCGGTCCATCGGTAGCCCTTTTCGGCGGGCTGCCCCAGCCTCTAGTGCAAGACGATGCGCTTCCTCGTAGTGCTCCATGAAGTGCGACCAGTCGGTCAAAGCCGCCGTGCGCAGGCAAGCCTCGCCGAGCGAATCGCGATCCGCCTGAGCGAGATCGATGAACTCGAGCATGGCGTCCTGCAACGCCTTGGTCACTTCCGAGGTGAGCACGCCCTCCCGCTTGAGCACCCTCACTCCAGTCCGGTTCCCATCGCCCTGGGCCGCAACCCAGCGTCCGAACCCCGCGCGGTCCGTCGTGATCGCTGGCACTCCAAAGGCGACCGCTTCGAGCGGAGTGTAACCCCAGGGCTCGTAGAACGACGGAAACACGCCGAGGTCGGCACCCGGAAGCAGATCCCAGTACTTCTGGCGGATCAAAGGATCCGTTCCGTCGAGGTAGATCGGCACATGAACCACGTGCACACGGGCTCCTGGGTTGTTGTTCAACCCAAGAGCGTTCAGACGGTTCGTGATGGGATCGTTCGCCTCGTCAACGAGGTCATGTGTGCAGCGAAGCGGAGCTCCAGCCGAGGCGCCGTGCGCTCGATCCCAGAGCTGGCGTTTGGGCTCCGCGTGACCGGCCGGAAGCATTGCATAGACGATCACGCGTTTGCCGTCGCGGGACTCGAGATCTTGCGCGAGTGCGGTGGCCGCATCGAGGTAAACGTCGACACCCTTGTTGATGTACTCGTAGCGTCCAGCAAGAGCGAAGATCAGCGTCTTGTCTCTGTCGTAGGTGTCGCCCGTCGTGAGCTCCGCCAGCTTGAAAAGCTCCTCGCGGGCTCGTTGACGCAGCTCAGGTGCAACGGGCTTTGCTCCAAAACCATTGGGAAGAATCACATCTGGCGATCGATCCAGCAGATACTTGCACTCGAGTGCGGTGATCTCGCTGACGGTTGTGAACACATCCGCTTCGCGGGCTGCTACCGTCTCCATCGAGTGCTTGGATGAGACGTTGAGCTCTTTGGCGGCAAGCTCGGGGTCTACGTCGGCCAATGACTTGTAGAAGTTGGGATCTGCGCGCCGTCCGGCAAGCGAACGACCGAGCATCGTGGCGTGGGTCGTGAAGACGGTCCCGATCTCGGGCGCCGCCGTTTTCAAGTGGAGGATCGCGCCCGCCGACATCCACTCGTGCGCTTGGACGATCGCGCGTTGACGGGCGGGAAGCAGAAAGCGATCGCGGATGTGCTCGATGATCATGCCTGCGCCATGAGCGAACAAAACCGGGTCGTAATAGTCCCAGGCGCCAAACAATGAATCGAGGCCGTAGTCCTCCCAGTATCGCCCGAGGATCTCATCCTTGCGCTCGTACAAGCGTGACTGATTGACCAGCAAGCAGCGTGGCTCGCCAGGAACCAACCAGCGCCCCATGAGGACACTGACCTCGTGGTCCTTCAGTGACTCTGCCAGCTCTGGGTCCCAGATGTCGGGACGGAACTCAGGGGCGACGCCCTCGGTTCGAGGAACGTCAGGACCGATCGTGACATACCTGTCCTCACCGTGGCGTTGCTGCACTTCGGGCACCCGGCTCGCCAAGACGGTGTGGATACCACCGACCATGTTGCAGACTTCCCAGGAGATCTCGAAAAATACTGCTTTGCTCATAGTCGAATCTGTTTCTCTGCGGGCGCAAGGACCGAGAGCTTCAAGTCTTTCATAACATTCATATAGTGGATGAATGCGTCGTATGGCCCGTCATATGGACTAAAATAGTCATGTACTGCCGCATCTGTAGCGGATTTCGTGGCCATGTAATAGAAATGATCTGAGGTCTGCAGGCGGCGCCAAAGCGCCATCAAGTGAGAATTATTACGTCGCCGGATAGCCGGTCCCAGGGCGTAGATCTCCCTGAGGGCGCGCTGCTGCATGGCGTTGCCCTGCCAAGCGCTGATGTCCCGCGCCTCGTCCGCCCAGGAAACCGTTCGGTGAAAAGGTAGCTCTCCGATGGCCGGATATCGGTCGATGGCCTGACTTGGCGTGAGGATGTCCCAATGCGGATGCGTGAAGATGAGCTCCGGAAGTAGCTCGAGGAACTCGAAAATGCCTGTCTCCTTCCACTGGTGCTCACCGAACGTTTCATAGTCCATGAACAGGTTGATCACGTCGCCCGCCCCGGTGTGCCCGTGAATCCATCCAGCGAACTTCTCTGCAGTAAGCGGAAACTCGCGCCAACCCCGGTTGGAAAACCGGAACGCGATGTCGTCCGAGAGCTTGTAGTTCTTCGGGAGCAGGCGCGTCTTTCGATCAGTGACCCGGTAAACGAAGTTTGGGCTTCTCCAATCGAGAACGTCGTCTGCACCTTCGACGAGTATTGCGTCGAAGCCCAGATCCGAGATGAACTGGCCGATCCCGTCGTCGTAGATGAGCTCCGTGTTCCGAAACACGCGCGGGGTTTGACCAAACTCGGACTTGATGAGCTTCATCTCGAGCTCGATTTGCTCGCGGTACTCATCCTTGTCGTAGAGGGCCGACAGGCTGTGATAGTACGTCTCGGCGACGAACTCGACTGCGCCGGTCTCGGCCAGCCTGACGAAGCTGTCCATGACCTCGGGCGCGAAAAGCTTCATTTGTTCGATCGCCACGCCAGTCACGGCATAGGAAACGCGAAAGCGACCGTCGGTGCGGTCGATCAAGCGCAGCATCGATTCGTTGGCCGGGAGGTAGCACTTCCTGGCTACCTTGCGCAGTACCTCGGCGTTCAGCTTGTCGTCGAAGTACTCATGGTCGCGTCCCACTTGAAGGGCTCCATATGGCTTCAGTCGGTAGGGCTGATGCACCTCGAAATAGAAACAAACCGACGGCATGATTCACCTCAACCACGTGCGACCGACTCGTAGATCGGTACGAGCTTTTCCGCGGCAGCATCCCAGTGGATGTGCCGGATCTCTTCTCGCGCGCGTTCGACGATGACTCGGCGAAGCTCTGGAAGCTCGAGGAGCGCGACGATCTGGCTCGCGAGTTTGTCGACGTCCCAGAAGTCGACCTTGAGGGCGTTTTGAAGGACTTCCGAAACGCCCGATTGCTTCGAAACGATGACTGGACGGTCGTAGCTCATGGCTTCGAGCGGAGCGATTCCGAATGGCTCCGAGACCGACGGCATGACGTAGACGTCAGCCGTCGAGAACGTTCGCTCGAGCTCGGCACCACGGACGAAACCCGGGAACCGGAACGATTTGGTGATGCCCAGCTCTTCCACCAGGGCTTTCATGCGCGGAAGCATGTCGCCTGAGCCAGCCATCACGAAGATCGCATTGGGAACGTGCTCGAGAACACGCGCCGCGGCCTGGACGAAGTACTCCGGCCCCTTCTGGAACGTGACCCTACCGAGGAACAGCACGACCGGCCCTTTCGAGGATCGTTGCTCGGTGTAAGCCTCGACGGTTTCGCGTTCGTATACGCCATTGTGTACGACCGAAATCTTGTCGAGCGGCGTTCCATGCACACGATTGATCAGGCTCCGGGTGTAGTAGCTCACCGCAATGACTCGCGTAGCTTGCTCGAGCCCTTGGCGTTCGACAGAAACGATGTCTCGGTCGGCTCCACGACCGGCGCGGTCGTACTCGAGGCTATGCACATGGACGAGGAGCGGGACGCCAGCTCGGCGCGCGATCTCGATACCTGCGGGAAAGGTCATCCAGTCGTGTGCGTGTACCAGGTCGTACTTGAGACCGGCGACGCGGCGCGTCGCAGCCATTGCATAGCGCGCGACCTCCGCGAAGAGATCGTGTCCGTAGTGTGCTCCCGTTGCTGGCTGCTCCGCGAGAGGCAGGTCTCCGCCCGGGACGTGAGCGTGCTGAAGGCGAGTGACGCCCCCTGGAGGATCGGGGACCGGGTGCGCGATTTGCGTTGCGGCGATTTGAGAGAGCGCGATCTCCGAAATCGCGCCACTCGTGATGAGCTCCCGGTATGTTGCCTGGTCGAGATACGGCTTGAGCATCGCCGGCACGCGGATCGTGCGAATCTCGCCTGCCGAGTCCTGAGGCATTCCCTTGCTCGCGGCCTCCACAGCCGCCACGAAGATCGGGTCGGTGGCGAGTGCAGGCTCTGCGGCGATGAGCTCTGCCAAGTGGCTCATGGTCGCGACTGGGGGCGGACTCTCGTCCTGGACCATGGGGTCCGCGGAAGCCGCGCCAAGTAGTCGCATGTGCGGCGCGTCCTCCTCGCCGTACAGCCTCGGCACGAGGAAGTCGATTTCGATGCCCCGGCTCGCGACTGCGGTGGTGAGCCCTTCACACGCCGTTCCGAGTCCGCCGCTGATGTGCGGCGGATACTCCCATCCCAGCATCAAGATCTTCATGGCCCGGCCATCTTTGCGACACGCAGAACCTCGGACACGCTCCAGGCCTGTGCTGGGGTGCCTCCTGGTCGGTGAGGCGCGTCGCCGTCGAAAACCTCGGCGATCTGTCCAATGCAACCCTCGGTACGAAGATGTGCAGAAAGTGCAGCGAGCACCGGCATCATTTCTTCGACCGCCGCATCGGATCCTTCGATTGCCTCGACCGCATCTGCGTAGATCCCGAGAAGCCAGGGCCAAACCGTTCCCTGATGATAGGCCCGGTCGCGCTCTGTCTGCCCCCCTCGGTAGAAGGGCCGGTACGCCGGGTCGTCCGGCGAGAGGGTTCGCAGGCCGACTGGCGTGAGGAGCTTCTCGCGCACGGCTTGAAGGGCCCGCTTCTTTCGTTCCTTGTCGATCGGGACGCCCGGCAGACTGAGAGCCCAAAGCTGGTTGGGTCGCAGCTGCCCGTCCGGATGGTTGCCATCGTGCGTGTCAGTCAAGAAGCCCTGATCTTGAAGCCAGAACTTTTCTTCGAAGTGATCGGAGAGTTTCTTCGCGGTTTCGCTCCACTTTTCGATGAACTCCGGCCGAAGCTTCTTCGCCCAGCGGAGCGCGGCCCCGAGACCGGAGAGCCATAGCGCGTTGAGGTCGACCGCATAGCCCTGACGGGGCGTCACCGGCCACCCGTCCACGAGAGCATCCATCCAGGTCAGCGCCCAGGGTCCGTGATCCACGAACAGGAACCCTTGCGGGTCGACATGCACTCGAGGGTCGGCGCCCGCGGCGATTTGCTCGATCAGGTCGAATGAGACTTCCTGGAGGGCCGCAATCCGCCGACTGCGTGTTCGTTTCGCGGTCAACGCCACGGCCCGGATGAAGAGCAGTGAAGCGTCGATCGACTCCCCGTTCGACGGGACGTCGCCGCTTTGTGGAATGTTTGGAATCAGTCCGTTTTCGCGACGATCGGCCAAGGACTCGAGAATCGCCAAGGCCTTGTCGACCTGGCCCCGCGCCAGGCAGAGACCGGGAAGAGCGATGAGGGCGTCCCGGGACCACTCGCCAAACCAGGGGTAGCCCGCGATGATGCCCGTCCGGCCGCCCGCGAGCTCCACCAAGTAGGCTTCGGCGGCGTCGTCGAGCTCTTTCAGAAAGGACCGACGCGAATCCACCACCGAGCTGAGCACCTGGGGCTCATGGCTTGCGGCAGGTGTCGTTCCGATCCGGATGCAGAACGCACCGTCGTGCTCGAGTTGCAAACGGAACTCGCCGGGGGTGAACAGATCCTCTGCGTCGTCATAGCCCCGCTCGCGCTCCCACTCGTAGTGAACGCCTTCATACCAGTGACCGTCGGCGCGAAACACGCCCGGCGCCCCGTGCAAGCTGGCGATCAACGCCGGCACGCCCTTGTACGGGTGCATCACGACGCGAAGCGACTTACCGTCCTCGATGTCCAGCTCCCCGTTCATGAAGGGGTTTGCGAACGTCAACTCGTGCACCGGACGGCACCGGATCAGGGGCCGTAGCCTCAAATCGACCGCCTCGGTCAGACCTTCGATCGAGTAGCGAATCCATACCGCATCAGCGCCGTTCTCGAGCCAGAGCTCACGGGTGACGCTGAGTCCTTTGAGCTCATAGGTCCAACGAGGTTGCGGCTCGAACCGGCTCAGGTAGTCGATTCCGTGGGGCTCGATGGCGGTGCCCCAGTTGTAGCTGTGGAGCGCGATGCGCTCGCCGCCAATCCGGAACCACTCCTCGACTTCGGCGACCATGTTGAGCGGCTCTCCCACCCCCGGCTCCCGCACTGTCAGCAGCCCGTGGTACTTGCGGCGAGGACACCGGTCGATGGTGCCCATGGCGAACGAGCCGCCGGCGTTGACACTCAACCACTCTGCGTCGGGCGTGATCGCGGCAGCCGGCAAAGCGTCCACGTCTGCATCGCTCCCTGGAGCCCTGCTGAGAAGACGAAGCCCAGACCCACTGTCAGAGCGAGACGGAAACCAACTCGGCAGAATCACAATAAGCTCCCCTTAGACCCAAAACGAGGCTGGGTCGAAACCCCCTCTACCCAAGCAGGAGTTATGCCAAAGCCTGGCCCTCCACGCAGGGCCTTTCCGTCACAAGTCGCAGACATTCGTAAAGCCGCGGCGCAACTTCTGCGGCCGCGGTCGCGGGGCGCGCAAGCGCTGCGTCTTCTCAAGCCCGCGCGTCGTGCCAAGCGCGCTCCAAGCCCTCTTGGTCGTCCGGGTGTGCGATGGAGATCAGCAACTGAGCGCGTTCGTTGAGCGTCTTCCCGTAGAGATCGACCGCGCCGTTCTCGGTAATGACGAACTGAACGTGTGCCCGCGTCGTCACCACGCCCGCGCCGGGCCGAAGGGTGGGCACGATGCGAGGAATGCCCTTCGGGGTGCGGCTCGTGAGGGCGATGATTGGTTTGCCGCCCTGGGAAGTCATCGCGCCTCGGATGAAGTCCATTTGCCCGCCCACGCCGGAGATCACCCGATGTCCGATGGAATCCGCGCAGACCTGGCCGGTCAAATCGATCTCCACGGCGGAGTTGATCGCGGTCACCTTCGGGTTTCGATTGATGACGTTGACTCGATTCACGTAGCCGATGTCGTATTGTGTGACGGTCGGATTGTCGTCGATGTAGTCATAGAGACGACGGGTTCCCACCACGAAACCAGAAACCGTACGACCCGGATGAACGACCTTTTGGCTGTTGTCGACGGCCCCGCATTCCAGCAATGGTAGCAAGCCGTCAGACCACATCTCGGTATGCACCCCGAGATGGCGATGGCCCTTGAGCGATGCCAACACCGCGTCGGGCACGGCGCCGATACCCATTTGCAGCGTGGCGCCGTCTTCGACGAGCTCGGCGGTGTGGTGCCCAATTGCCTTTTCCTCTGGGGTTGGAGGCCGCGCCGGAACTTCAGGCAAGGGCTCATCGTGTTCCACGAGCCAGTCGAGTTGGTCGATGTGAACGAAACCGTCCCCATGGACCCTTGGCATGTGACGATTGACCTGCGCGATCACGATCCTCGCCGAGTCGACGGCAGCTCTGGCGACGTCGACGGATACGCCGAGGCTGCAGTAGCCACGCTTATCGGGCGGTGAGACCTGAACGAGTGCGATATCGAGCGCGCGTCGGCCAGAGCGGAACAATTGTGGAATCTCGGACAAGAAGCAGGGCAGATAGTCGACGCGGTCGCCGTCGAGTTGGTGTCGCATGTTCTCGCCGACGAACAGGTTCGCGACTCGAAAAGAACGCTCGTATTCAGGTCTCGCGTAAGCCCCATCGCCAGAGGTGTGCAGGTGGATGAGCTCGACGTCGCGAAGCCGGTTGGCGTCTCGGACCAGCGCATCCACGAGCCTAGTGGGAGTTGCCACGCCGCCGTGAAGGAAGACGCGCTGATTCGAATTGACGTGATTAACCGCTTCTTCGGCGGTGCAAAGCTTGGACATCTCGTTGGCTTACCTGGGCTCGTTCTGGGTTTCGGGGTTGGATTGCGGTTCCGGCTCGGGCTCGATGGGCGGCCCGGTCGGCGGTCGGCGTCGCTCGAGGTCGACTTGTAGGACCGGAGGGGGCGTGATGGCCTTGATTGGCCCCGAAGTGAAGTCGGTGTTTCCGGTCGGAGGATTCGCAGCGTTGCTGGGCTCGTATGCTTCTTCCTGTGCCATTTCGGTGCCTTGACCGCCGCTGACGCGTCCGCTGGCGCAGGCCGCGGCGAGGAGCAGTAGCACCATGGCAGCGCGAAGGGTCTGCTTTCGATGTTGCAGCATCACGGCACGGCTCCTCGGTTCGTCGCGGGCGTCAGTGCCGGTTTCACGTCTACCAGCGCATGGCACTGCTCGCAGGCAAACAAGAGCCTACCGAAAATCTCGGCCTGCCCGAGCGTGGTCGGCGCGTCCTCGAGCAGCTCGCCGGGTTTCGGCACGTACTCGTCTTCGCTAATCCGCCCCTCGACGGCGGCAGCGAAAGCAAGGTCATGAACCTCGTACTCGAGGCGGGTGGTACCGGGCGGGTTGTCTCCGTCCGGCTGGTGGCTTCCGTGAAGCGGGGATTCGGCCAGGACTCCGGCGGCCACCTGAAACGCCGTAGGCGAATCACTCAGAAGCGCCTCCCACATGCGTTCGATGGCCCAATAATGCCGCCGCATGTGCATGCGGAGGTCGTCACCTCCCGCTGCAGGCTCGAGCTTGATCGGGGGCCCCCGGTCGAGTGCGTGGTGGCATTGACCGCAGGCATGGGAGAGACGGGAGAACGCCATGCATGCCTCTTCCATGTCGCTCGCCTCCTTCACCTCGGTGGCGAGCTCCTTGGTGATCCGTGCGTACTCCTTGCCCGGCTCGGGAAAAGGCACGTGCTCCATGAAGAACAGCAGCTTCCGCATCGACTGCTGTGCCAGCGGGAGCTCACCTCGAATGAGCGCGTTCCTCGAGATGATCGAGAGCTGGCCGTGCTCCTTCATGACCACGTCGAAGCCCGCAGGGGTCTCCGAAGCCTGAGGCAAGCGCTTCGGCTCGCACTCGCAACCACTCAAAAGTGCAGCCACTACCCCCATTACGACGACCCGCCCGAGCATCACGGCCCTATCATGCGCGGTTCGAGCGCTCTTTCAAGACGCTGTGTCTTCAGCCGTCGTCATGAGTGAGAAGCAAGGGCACCTTACTGTCGTGGAGGAGGCGCCTGGCGACGCTACCAATGAGAAGTCGCTCGATGCCACTCTTTCCCGTCGTTCCCGCACAGATCAGGGTGGCGCCCGTTTTGCCTGCGACGCTCAGCAAGCCCTCTGCGGGATCACCGGTCAGTAGGTGGGTTTGAACGCCTTGGGGGTCTTCGGAGAAGAGCTCCTTGGCTTCGGTTTGAAGCATTTCCTCGAGCCCAAGATGAAGTGCCTCGCGGCGCTTTTCTGCTGCCTCGCCGACTACGGCGCCTCGGTCGGTGTATTCGCCCCAAACGTCGAGATAGCAGTGCACCATGTGCAGCGGCCCATGAAAAACGTCGTGGATTGCGTGAGCAATCTCGGCGGCGCGTTTTGAGGGTCCAGAAAAGTCGTATGCGATGACGATCGAGCTCGGCAATTTTCCGCCCACTGGCGGGATCACGATGATCGGCGTGTGGACCGTCTTGATCACTCGCTCGGTCACGCTGCCATACATCAACTTCGAGACGCCCGTCCTTCCGTGCGTGCCAATGACGACCAAATCGACGTCGTGCTCCTTGGCGTAGTCTCGAATCACCTCGTGAATCGTTCCTTCTCGAATCGCGGTGAAGAGCTCCACGCCGGAGCCTGCAAGGCTCTTGGCTTGCCGGTCGAGGGCCTCCTGCGCGTCGTTCAAGATGCGCGTTACCGCCTCAGGTCCTGGACTGTACGAAAGGTCCATCAATAGGTAGGTCGGAACGACCGGCGTGTGCAGGAGATGCAGCTTCGCGGAGCATTTCTTGGCCAGCTCGGTCGCGTAGTCCACGGCGTGTTGCGCGTTCTCCGAGAAGTCCGTCGGAACTAGGATTTGCTTGATCTGCATATGATGTCTTTCGTCGCCTCGATTGGGGCCGCTAGCCGCCAAATGGGTCGCTTGGGATCAGGTGGTCGCTGAGGAGCTTCTCGTTCACGTACTCGCGTTCCTCTTCTTCGATATCGATGCGCAGCATCTCGGCGAGCTTGACGACGCTCTTGGTCAGCTCAGCCCTGGACTCGGCTTCCCGAATCGAGCCTATCAACCGGTCCATCTCCGCGCGTTGGTCGGCATGCTCGGCATGCAAATGCCGCACGCGCTCGGGACCGAAGCCATCGGCATCGTTGATGGCGGGAGCCATGTGGGTTTCCTCGAAGCTCATGTGAAGCTCCAGGATTCCGCGCAAAGCGTACGCCGCACGCTTGACCTGGCCGGCGTCCACGCTTCCGTCATTCAGCTTGGTGACACCAGTTTCGAGCTCAGCCAGCATTTGCTCGATCTCCCGGTGCTGGCTGAGGACCCTTCGTCGGACCTCGGAAGGCATCAACGGCTCGTCACTCATCTTGTCCTCCCTTGGAGCATGCTGGTTGGAGAGTCTGCAAAGACCGCGCCAATGATTTAGCAGCATTTCGCTTCGTGCGGCACGCAAGTTCTGCGTCCGGATGGAAATTTTCGCAGAAGATGCGCCATTTTCGCTATGCTGGCCCCGCCAAACAGGGGGCTTTCGTCTGGCACGAAGCTTGATACGCAAGGCTGTACTCATGGACAAACCGCAAACCATCCTCGTCGGCACGGACTTCTCCGACATCTCGGACGAAGCGCTTCGGGCCGCCGCTCTCTACGCCAAGACTTTCGGCTCGCGCGTCTTGGTGACACATGTGTTCGATCCGACGCCCAACGTGCCTCCGGTCGTCTGGTCGCGCCCAGACCTGCTCGAGCGCAGCATTCGCGTCGAAATCGAAGAGGCGATCCGCGAGACGCTCAACGGTAAGACCGCCGAGCTCCTCAAAGGGGTTCCCGAGGTAGAGCTGAGCGTCATCCAGCACCCGTCCCCGGGTCGGGCCTTGGTGGAGATGGCCGAGGACGAAGCGGTTGATCTGTTGATTCTCGGCTCCCACGGCCGAAGTGGGCTGTCGAGGGCGTTCCTCGGCAGCGTAGCGGAGAGAGTCGTTCGCCACGCGCCTTGTCCTGTCTTGGTCGTGCGTGGCCGTTGTGACAACAAGCCCAAAGATGGAGAGTAGCCCGTGTCACTGATTCCCCGTTTGGTTGTCGCCTACGATTTTTCCGACCCTGCCAGGCGAGCGTTCGAGCTTACGGTATTCATGGGTCGGCAGCTCAAGGCTGAAGTCCACGTCGTTACGGTGCTCGACTCTAAAGAGTCAGAGGCATCGAGCTCGGGAAAGGAAATCGAGGACTTGCGCCAGCTCCTCGAATTGCGGACCTCAGCCACCGTGCAGTCCGAAGACCTCCAGATTCGATGTCACGCGGTGACCGGCCATCCCGCCGACGCCATCGTGAAGGTCGCCAGAGAGATCGATGCTCCCCTCATTATCTGCGGCACGACCGGTAAGGGGGCGGTGGCGCGCACGCTGCTCGGTAGCGTCTCACACGAGCTCGTCCACAAGAGCGGAGCAATCGTGATGTCGGTACCCTAGTAAGGCGCTGCGCTAGGATCCTGGCCCGACGAACGGCGCCTCCACAAGGCGGCTCGCCTTTCGGTCGTCACGGCCCTCCATCGAGATCGTGAGTTGGACCTTCAGCCCGGGGCGCATCTGCTCGCGCGGGAGGATCGCGAGGATGGGTAGATAGGTGCTGCCGAGGGACTCGAGCTCGACCCGCTTCTGCGGCACGATGTATTCGATGCCGCTTTCGGTCTCTGGTACGACGAGAAACGCTTGCTTCTGGCCGGTCTTGTTGACGAGATGCACTCGCAACGAATTGCGCACCTGGCCGTCGACGACTGAGAAGGGTGCACCGGTGAGCCGAAGAACATTCGTTTCGAAGTCTGCGCTCTGAGCAACGGCGAACACGGCACCGATCAACCATAGCGCCACGACGCCGCCGTAGAAGAACAAACGCGGCCGTCCGAGGTGCTTGGCTTTGCCCTCGAGGCCGTTCAGCGAATCGTAGCGAACCAGTCCTTGAGGCCTGCTGACCTTCTCCATGATCTCGTCACAGGCATCGACGCACGCCGCGCAGCCGACGCACTCCATTTGTAGGCCGTTGCGGATGTCGATCCCGGTGGGACAGACGACTACGCAGCGTTTGCAGTCGACGCAGTCGCCGTTCTCCGGGTTGCTCGCCTTGCCCCGGGGTTCGCCCCGGTTCCAGTCGTACCCGATGACCATGGTGTCACGATCGGTCATCGCGGATTGCAGTCGTCCGTACGGACAGATGATCAAGCAGAGCTGCTCGCGGAACCAACTGAAGTTGAAGTACAGAATCCCGGACATCACGACGACCCAGGTAAAGGCGGTCGGGTGCTCCGCGGGGCTCCGCTGCACCATCTCGAGCACGGACGGGAGCGAGACGAAGTAGCTGATGAAGACGTGCGACAGAAGCAGCGCAAGCACGATGTACACCGCATGCTTGAGTCCCTTGCGCCAGACCTTGTCGAAGGTGAGCCCCTCCGCGTTTCGACGTAGCCGTTGGGCTCTCGGTCCTTCGATCAGGCGCTCGATGCGACGGAACACCCCTTCCAAGAAGACGGTGTGCGGACAGGCGTAGCCGCACCAAAGGCGCCCCTTGATCGTGGTGACGATCAAAAGCGCGAGGCCGACGCCGCTGAGGAGAAAGAAGACGAGCCAGAAGTCCTGGGCATTGAATACGGCGCCGAACAGATAAAAGCGCCGGTTGACGATGTCGATGAATACTGCCGGGTGCCCACCGATTTTCACGAAAGGCAGTACGACGTAGATCGCGATGAGGACGCTGAAGATGGTGTATCGGAGACGGGTGAAGCGGCCCGACACGTCTGCCGGGTGTACGTAGTTTCGGCTTCCGTCCGAGCGCAGGGAGCTAGCGGGTTGTTCTACGATCGGCAGCTTTGTCATGCGTCATGGACTCTTAGAGCCAGCGGCGTCGTCTGCCAGGGTTCCACCAGGTTCCCAAACCTCACCTTGCGGCTCGACGCCAGGCACCTCCGTGTTCCGAAGGGTGAGCACGTATGCGACAACCTGCCTCACGCCTTCTTCTCCCAGAATCGGCGCCCAGGCAGGCATGCCCTTGGCCGCGATACCATTGGTGATGGTAGCGTGAATGCTGGTCGGAGCGCCTCCGTGAATCCAGTACTTGTCGGTCAAGTTCGGTCCCAGACCGACTCGTCCCTGCGCCTTGCTGTCGTGGCAGGCCATGCATTGTGTGGCGAATATCTGACTTCCGGCAGTCACTGCGGATTCATCGAGCGCCAACGCGTCGAGGGACTCGTCGGTTACGATGCTCCGCTCCGCTTCCGCGGCTGCGACAGCCTCCGCATACTTCTGGGGCTGCAGCTGGCCGATGGCGTACTCGTGATAGTAGAACCAATAGATCAATCCAAAGACGACCGCGCCGTAGAACGTGAGAAGCCACCAGGTCGGCAGGTTGTTGTCGGCTTCCTCGATGCCGTCATAGACGTGGAGGATCTCGCCTTGGATTTCGTCTGTTCGCTTGGCCTCACTCATGGGGTACCTCCAACTCCTCTTCGAGCGGAATGCGCGCGCAGAGATCCGCCTCCGATGCCTTCATCCGCATGACGCGAACGATCACGACTAGAAACACGATGAAAAATAGAACGAGCGCCAGCACCGGATAGAGAAGCACAGGGCTCTGTTCGAAAAACTCCGACGCAAAACGGCTCATGGCGCCACCTCCGTGGTGTTGGAGACGGCGAGTGGCTCGCCCTCGGGCACGTGACCCAAGCGCTGCAAGTAGGCGATCAGGGCCACCAGGCGGCTGTTGACCAGCAGCTCGCAGCCTTCGCCCGGCGTGTCACAGACCTTCACGCCTGCGCTCTCGGACAGGCCTGCCGCGATCGATGCCGCTTCAGCCTGGGCGCGGGCTTCGGCCGTTTGAATCTGATCGGCTTTGTATGGAACGCCGACATTTCGCATGGCCCTCAGCTTCACGGTTGTGTTGGCGAAGTCGATCGTCTCGGTCGCCAGGTGTGGGTAGGGCGGCATGTTCGAACCCGGCGAGATCTCTCGCGGGTTGATCATGTGCTTGTAGTGCCAGACGTCGGCGTATTTGCGGCCGACCCGTGCGAGATCCGGGCCTATCCGGCGAGAGCCCCACTGGAACGGGTGATCGAAGAGCGAATCATCGAGCGTCGAGACCGCCCCGTAGCGCGCGGTTTCCCAGGTGAAGGGTCGAATCATCTGCGAATGGCAGGTATAGCAACCTTCGCGAATGAAGACGTCACGACCTTCGAGCTCGAGCGGCGTGTAGGGGACGTTCTTCGTGGTGCGGATGGACTCTGGCACCGAGATGACCAGTGGGATGATCTCGGCAACTCCCCCGACCAAGATGCCGATGACCACGAGCACCGTGAAGACACCGGCACGGCCTTCGAGCGCGTGGTGCCACGAGATCTTATCCTCGTCGCGACCACGGATCGAAATGGCGATCGCGGCCACAGCCCACATGAGGGCGACGAGGGCAAGCACCGTGCTGATGAAGCCGTCGAAGAGCCCCATCGCGAACAGAAGCCCCATCACGATGATCGCTGCCATGACCGGCTGACCGAAGAGGAGCTTGGGCCATGGGATCTCGCGGTCGCGCGGATCGGTCACCACGGCAACCTCGATCTCGCCGTCCACTGGAGCCCCGCTCTTCGCGGTCTTGATCAAGTTCCAGGCCATCAGAATGAATCCAGTGATGTACAGCAGACCGCCAGTCAGGCGCGCCCAGTACATCGGCTTGATGGCGAGGAGGGTCTCGACGAAGTTCGGGTAGAGAAGCCCGCCGGTCTCGCTGACCGCGCGCCACATGAGGCCCTGCGTGATGCCGGCGACCCACATCGAAACCACGTAGAGAAGAATGCCCACGGTGGCGATCCAGAAGTGGAAGTTCGCGGCTGCGCGCGAGTGAAGCTTCGTGCCGTAGAGCCTCGGGACCAGCCAGTAGAACATGCCGGCCGCCATGAGGCCGTTCCAGCCGAGGCCACCGCTGTGCACGTGGCCGATGATCCAGTCGGTGTAATGAGCGAGACCGCTAACGCTCTTGATGCTGAGCAGAGGTCCCTCGAATGTGCTCATCCCGTAGAAGGTCACGCCTGCAGCGAAGAACTTCAGGACGGGGTCGGCCCGAAGCTTATCCCATGCGCCACGAAGCGTGAGAAGGCCGTTCAACATACCGCCCCAGCTCGGTGCCCAGAGCATCAGGCTGAAGACCATGCCGAGGCTTTGTGCCCAGTCGGGGAGCGCGGTGTAGAGCAGATGGTGCGGTCCGGCCCAGATGTAGAGGAAGACCAGGCCCCAGAAGTGCACGATCGACAAACGGTATGAGAACACCGGTCGCTCGGCAGCCTTGGGCAGGAAGTAATACATGATGCCGAGAATCGGCGTGGTGAGGAAGAAGGCGACGGCATTGTGGCCGTACCACCACTGCACGAGCGCGTCTTGAACGCCCGAGAAGACGGAGTAGCTCTTGAAGAGCCCGACGGGGATCTCGAAGCTATTGACGATATGCAGCACCGCGACGGTGATGATGGTCGCGATGTAGAACCAAATCGCGACGTAGAGATGCTTCTCTCGGCGCTTGGCCAGCGTCCAGAAGAAGTTCACCGCGAAGACGACCCAAATCAGAGCGATCGCGATGTCGATCGGCCATTCGAGCTCGGCGTACTCCTTGGCGGTCGTGATCCCGAGTGGCAGCGTGATTGCAGCGGAGACGATGATCAGCTGCCAACCCCAGAAATGAATCGAAGACAAGATGTCCGATGCGAGGCGCGCCTTGGCCAAGCGCTGCGTCGAGTAATAGATACCCGCGAAAAGCATGTTGCCGACGAATGCGAAGATGACGGCATTCGTGTGTAATGGCCTCAGGCGGCCGAACGATAGGTACGGCGGAAGGTTGGCCGGCCAGAACGCCAACTGCAGGGCGATGATGATCCCGACCAGCATGCCGACGATGCCAAACAGCACCGACGCCCACACAAACTGGCGAACGACCTTGTCGTTATAAACGATCCGCTGAGTTTCCATACTCGTCCTCTTCCCTCTCCGTCGTTGGGGTCATCGGCTTTTCGTCGTCAAGCGGTAGCAAGGCAAGGCGATCGGCATGATCGAAGGTTCCCTGCCGCACGGTCCACGCGAAGAACGCCACGGCGACGCCAACCAGCACTACGCAAACGAAAATCAGTAAGATCAAGATCTCCATGAGAGCCCTTTTCGCGTCAGCATCATCACGGTGTAAGCAAGCGTGACGAGCGAGCTGAGCGGCATTAGCACAGCTGCGACCCAAGGTTTCATCAATCCGGCCATGGCGAGCGAAACGGCGACCAGATTGTAAGCGATTGCAAACGCGAGGATGCGGCGCACAACATGCGCGAGCACGTCGGAAGCGTGCAGAACTTGCGCCACAGGGCGTAAACCCGGCGACACGAAGTAGAAATCACATCGTGATGCCATGAACGGTCGATTCACCGCAGGGGTGCCCGAGCAAGCCGCCTCTCGCATGGCGACCTGGTCATTCAAGCCGTCCCCCACGAGCAAGGTTCGTGCCGGTTCGTGCTCGCGTACGTACGCGGCCTTCTGTTCGGGGTTCTGACCACCGATGCAGAGCTCCTCTGGCATGCCCAGGCTCACCCCGAGGCTCACCACCCGTGAGGGCGTGTCCCCGCTCAGAATCGCGAGCTGGTAACCCTCGCTCTCGAGGCGCTCGATTTCCGTCCGGGCGCCTGGGCGCAGCTGCTCGTCGGTTTCCAGCACCGCGATCACCTCGGCGTCGACTGAGAACACGACGTCGCCATCATCCACGGAGCGAGAGGCGGCCCAGTGGGGCGCACCGAGCTTGTAGAGTCGCCCATTCTCGAAGGCGCTCACGCCGTAGCCGGTCAGCTCTTCGACCTCGAGCTCGATGAAGCGCGCGGCCCGATGCCCTTCGAGCGCCCTTCGGACCGCTACGCTCTTGGGGTGAGCACTGCGTGCGGACATGCTGTAGAGGAGCGTAATCTCGGGGTCGGAGAGCGTTTCGAGCGCCCTCGGATTCACCACCTCCAACATGCCCGTGGTTAGAGTGCCTGTCTTGTCGAAGACGATGCGTGTCATCGTACGCACACGGTCGAGGAAATCGCCGACGCGCACGAAGACGCCTGCGCGGCGCAACTGAGTGAGTACGAGCTCGTAGGCAAGCGGCGCGGCGATGCCGAACGCGCAAGGGCAGGTCACCACCAGTACCGCCGTGCCGACCTCGATGGCGAAGAGCGGGTTTGATGTACGCCACCACCAGTAGCCGATCCCGCAGACCGCGAGGGTGATGACGCCGATGACGTAGTACCGGGAGAGCTGAGACCACCAGCGCGTGGCCAGGGGACCGTCGCCTCTCGACGCCGGGTCCCGCCCAAGGAGGCCGACAAGCGAGGAGGCCGCGAAGTCGCTCGTCGCGATGGCCGTGAATGCACGCTCCCCGACATTGAAGGCGCCCGCGGGAACGGTTTCTCCGCTTCCGAATCGCCGTGGACGGCTCTCGCCGTCTATCCAATCGAGCGAGCAGGTTGCGGTCTTGTCGAGCAGGCGGAGCTCCACCGGAACCAGGTCGCCGGGGGCGATGAGGAGCCGGTCGCCTTCCTGAACGCCGATGCAATGGACGATGCGCACGACGCCGTCTTTGATCTCGCGCGTCAGCAGGCTTTCGGTACCGTCGTCGGCGAGCAATTGGGCACGATTGCGTTCGAGCATCCGTTGCTGAAGCCAGCGCCCGACGAGCATGAGCGCGACGAACACCGTGAGCGTGTCGATGTACGCAGCATGCCCGGAGGCAAAGAAGAACGAGTAGGTCGAGCCGGCAAACGCGAGGACGATCCCGAGAGCGATCGGTACATCCAGATGAAGAACACGCCGGCGGATGGCCCGAGCCGCCGAGCCGATGAATACCGAGCCGCCGACCAGGACCGCGAGTGCACCGGCCGCGTAGCTGAGCTCATTGAGGAGCTGGTAGATGGGGCCTTCGCGGAGCCCCAGGTAGATCGCGGCAGCAAAGAGCATGACATTGCCCGCCAAGGCTGCGCAGATCCCGACGCGCAGCAGCAGGCCGTCCGATGCTCTTGCACCCGTGGACCGGGCGGGACCGAGCAGGTATCCGAGGTCTTCGACCGAGTCGACCCAATCCGAGAGTGGGAACCGTGCTGAGATCCGAAGCTCCACGCGCCCAAGTGCCGGGTTGATCGACATCGTGCCGGTTCGTGTGCCGCCGTGACGCCGAAAGAGCTCTTCGATCAACCAGACACAGGCCGCGCAGTGGATGCCTTGGATGTCGAGCTCGACCCGTTTAACTCCGGCTTCGCCGGACCGATCCGCTTCGATGAGCTCGAGCCATTTGTGATCGATCCGGCGGGATTCCATGTCGGCTGGCGGCAGGCCCGGGCCGCGGCGCAGCTCGTAGTAGCGGCCGAGTCCGGCCCTCGTGAGAATTCCGTGCACCGCCCGGCAGCCACGGCAGCAGTAGGGTGCGAGGCTATCGTTGACCAAGGGCTGCTGGCAATGAACGCAGCGCGCCACTGAGGGCAGGGACTGCCGCTGGGGAGCTTCGCAAACGGCTGGCTGCGTGGAGGTCACTGCGAATGAGCGTGGTGCTTGTGTTCATCGGGTGCGGCCTGCTCGCCGGCGGGTGCATGGCAGGCCGCGGTATCGCCGGTACGCAATGCATGAACCGGCCGGATGACGAATAGGATCGAGCCGAGCGCGAGTGCGACCGCCAAAACACGTGAAGTCACAGGTCGCGGACGGCGTGCAAATCGTTCGAAGAGAAACGTCGCGCCCACTAGCCCGACCCCGCTGACGACGGAAAAGGCCAGCATGCTCAGGGAGCCGAGTAGGGCCGAGCCCGATGAGGCCGCGATCAGGACTGCTGCAGCCAGCGCGCCACAGGGGAGCAGCGCCGTCCCGAGACCCACGAAGAACGGATGACGGCCCAACCCTCCGAGCGCGCGAGACACCACCGACGGCTGCGGCCCCTCGTCCTTCGTTCGAAGTGTCACTAGAGGCTGATTCGGACGACGCCAGAGACGAAGCGCCGCAAGTCCGAGCCCCAAAGCGAGAGACCAACTCAGCAGGGCGCCGCCCCAGGCTCGAGGAAGGCTCATGGCGGTGGCGCCGCCGATCGTCCCGGCGATGGCACCGAGAACCGAGTAACTCAAAAACCGCCCGAGCTGATAGCGGCCCTGTCCGGACACGCCCGGCCGCCCGCTACAGGCGTAAGCGGCCAGCGGCCCGCACATCGCCGTGCAATGCGGAACCGATGCAAGGCCCGCGGCCGCCCCTGCAACTACAGCCGTCCACATGGCCGTGTCCTAGGGTCGATCAGTGGGTCGGTCACGTCGCAGTCGAAGTGCCAGGTCATCGCGGGTCTACTTATACCCGAATACGCAGATATTGCGCGACGCCTCCGCCAGCCCGCACGAAATGCGATGGATTGAGGGTCAAGCGGTGCTATTCCACAGAAACCATGGGCACCGTACAACGCAAGATGGTCCCGCGCGAACACGGCGCCTACGCGGAGCTCCTCTTCCCGATCGTCACCGTCTTTCTGGGCGGCGCCCCGAGCACCTCGACCTGGCTCTTGGCGACCGGCGCCATCGCCTGCTTCCTCGCCAACGAGCCCTTGCTGATTCTGGTTGGGCAGCGCGGGACTAGGACCAAACGCGAGGAGAGCGGGCGCGCCCAGCGTGCGCTCCTGATCTTCGTTCTAGTCGCGCTCGGTTCCGGGATTGCCGGGCTCCTCCTCGCGCCGAGGGCGTCTCAGATCGCGGTAGGGGTACCGCTCGTGCTCGGAGCTTCACTGGTGATGTTGGCCATTCAGGGTCTCGAGCGCAGCATGGTCGGCGAAACCCTGGCAGCGATGACGCTGTCCTCCATTGCCATTCCCCTCGGTCTTTCTGCGGGTTTGGGCCTCACGGAGACATTGGCGGTCGCGCTCATCTGGCTCGTCACCTCCCTCCTCGCGACCGCCGTGGTGAGGCTGACCGTTGCGCGGACGAGGGCCAAGACCGAGAGCGATCAGGCGCGCGTGCGCATGAAGCGCGTGTTGCTGGTCCTTGTGTCGGTGCTCGTGATCGCGATCGGCGTCGCGGCGCCCTATGGTGTTCGCGCCGGACTCTGGGTGCTCGCTGCGGCGGTACCCGTGGCAGTCGTGGTGCTCGTGATGGCCGTTCTTCAGCCCACCGCGCGACGATTGCGTTTGATGGGCTGGAGCCTGGTCGCCGCAAATCTCTGCTCGCTGATAGCAGTGGTCACGGCCCTAAAGATCATTCAGGATTTCGAGTCGGTTGAACCGACCTTGCCGTTCCCCATGTTCTAGCTTTTTGGCGGAATACGTCGAGAGGAGAAGCTTGTGCTCGCAAAAGACATCATGACCGAAAACCCCGTGACTGCGACCGAGCTCATGTCCGTCGCCGAAGCACTCGGGATCCTGTACGAGCTCGACGTTCGGCATCTCCCTGTGGTTCGTGGACGCGAGTTGGCTGGCATCGTGAGCGATCGCGACCTTCGTGCTTTCATACAGGGGAGCGAGGACGACGCGATCGACGCGGTCGAGAATGCGCGATCCGCGACGATCGGCACGTTCATGAACACCGACCCCGTCAGAGTCGATCCGGAGACCAACGTGACGGAGATCCTAGAGCTCATGCTCATGCATCGCGTCGGCGCGATTCCAGTAGCCGACCTCGATACGGGCGATCTCCTTGGCATCGTGAGTTACGTCGATCTGCTTCGCGTTCTCCAGGGGATGTTGGACCCGGGTACGTGAAGCTGATCACCTCGCATGAGACCACCGACTTCGACGCGCTGGCATCGTGCGTGGCTCTGCAGAGGCTGTTCCCCGGCTCGGTCATAGGGCTCAGTGGTGGTTTCGCCCCCAACGTTCATCAATATTTGACCCTCCACGGCGATCGGTTTCGCACGGAGCGATCTCAGGATCTCGACCTCGCGGAAGTCGATCTGCTGATGGTGACCGATGTGCGTCGGCGGAGCCGATTGACCCACGTCGAGTCGGTTCTCGAGCGAGCCGCGCGTAACCCGCGAAGCGTCCGGGTTCTCGTCTGGGACCACCATCCGAGCGCCCCCGACGACTTGCATGCCGACGAAGAACACGTGCAGCCCGTAGGCTCCGTCACGACTCTCCTGGTCGAGGAGCTTCAGGCCCGCGGCATCGAGATCGACCGCGAGGAGGCAACGCTGTTCTCGCTCGGAATTCACGAGGACACAGGCTCGTTGGCCTATGCGCGTTCGAGCTCTCGGGATGCGATGGCGCTGGCCTGGCTGCTGGGGCAAGGCGCCCAGCCCGGCCTTCTTCAACGCTTCCTGCGTCCGCCGCTGGACGCCGTGGAGCGCCAGCTATTGGTTCGCTTGCTCGAAGGCGTGCGCGCAGTTCCGAGACCTGGAGCTTCGATCGGGATCGCAGCCCTAGAGACGACCGAGGTGCCCGCTGGGCTTGCCCGCGTATCCACCGAGGCGTTCCGGATCCTGCCTCATGATGCCCTTTTCTGCCTGTACCGCATGCCGAGCGGTAAGACGCAAATCATCGGTCGCGCAGAAGCGAATACCGTTCCAGTCGGCGCGATCCTCCAGGAGCTCGGCGGAGGCGGGCACGCGGGTGCGGGGTCTGGCGTGGTGCATCATGCATCGCTAGCCGAAGTGGTGATGAGATTGGAGGCGCAGGTGGAACGGCTCAGTTGCAGCCCGCGTTGCGTGCGCGACCTCATGTCGAGCCCGGTCCGAACGGTCACGCCCGATATGCCTCTCCGCGACCTGGCTCAATCGCTTCACGAATGGGGTCATACGGGCGCTCCCGTCGTGGACGACGGCAAGCTCGTGGGCGTGATCTCTCGCAGGGACGTGGAGCGTGCTGAGCGCGAGGGTCGTGGGTCGCTCTCTGTGAAGAGCTGCATGGCGCAAAACGTCTACAGCATTGGACCTGATGAGCTGCTCACCGAAGCTCTCGAGCAGATGATGACGCACAACATCGGCCGCGTGCCGGTCCTCGACGGCCAGCGAATCATCGGAATCCTCTCGAGGGAAGACGTCCTCGGGCATCTCTATGAGGAGTCGCCGTGCTAGCTCGTCGCGGTCCAGCTTTAGCGGCGTCAGGACGCATGTGCGAACGCGTCTTCGTGGGGCAATTTTGGCCGGCTTCGAGTGAGTCTGTCACGCGGCCGAAGGTTTTGGGGTAGACTCCGCCGCGTCAGATGCGCATTCGAATTCGGAAAGGCCTCAACATCCCCATCGCCGGCGCGCCCGTTCAACGTATCGAAAGTGGCAATGACGTCGGCTGGGTGGCGTTGGTTGCAAAGGACTACGAGGGACTACGACCCCGCATACTCGTGCACATTGGCGATCATGTTCGCCTCGGGCAGCCTCTGCTCACCGAGAAGTCGGACCCTTCCGTCGTGTTCGCATCGCCTGGGGCTGGAGAGGTGGTTGCCATCCATCGCGGGCCGCGGAGGTCCCTGCAATCGATCGTGATTCGCTTGGAGGGCGATGAAGAGCAGCGATTCCAAGCGTTCGAACGCGGCAGCCTCTCCAAGCTCGATCGCGCCGACGTGCTGGATCTCCTTTTGAGCTCCGGGATGTGGACCACGCTTCGGACACGTCCATTCGGCAACATTCCTGCGGCCGATGCCGCGCCGCATTCGATCTTCGTCACCGCGATGGACACGAATCCGCTCTCTGCGGACCCGAGCATCATCATTGCCGAACGCGCGCAGGATTTCTCCGATGGCATCGCCGTTCTCAGCCGGCTTACCGACGGCAAGGTGTTCGTTTGCCAGTCACCAGGCGCCCAGGCCGAGCTTCCCGATTTGGAGTCGGTGACCGCGGCGTTCTTCGACGGACCGCACCCCGCAGGCCTGCCTGGAACACACATTCACTTCCTCGATCCTGTCAGCGACAAGAAGTCCGTCTGGCACTTGGGTTACCAGGACGTCATCGCCATCGGTTCGCTCTTCACGACGGGCAGGCTTTCGACCGAGCGTGTGATCGCGCTCGGCGGTCCTGTCGTCCGTCGGCCGCGATTGCTGAGGACTCGCTTGGGAGCGAGCACTCAGGACCTCTTGAATGGGGAGCTCGAAGCGACCGACTGCCGTGTGATCTCGGGATCGATCCTAGGAGGGCGCCGCGCTGCGGGGCGCGCTCGGTACCTCGGTCCCCACGACCTTCAGATCAGCGTGCTTCACGAAGACAGGAGCCGGCGTTTCCTCAATTGGCTGTCTCCGGGCTTTGGCAGGTTCTCCTCGATCCGCGCGTTCACGTCTGCGCTGAGACCGCGAAGCCATCGGTTTCCGCTCACCACCTCCCAGAATGGAAGCCCGCGTGCGATGGTCCCCATCGGCAACTTCGAGAAGGTCATGCCGCTCGACATTCTGCCCGCTCCCCTGCTGAAGTCACTGATCGTGCACGACACGGAGACCGCGCGGGCGCTGGGTTGTCTAGAGCTATCCGAAGAAGACCTCGCGCTCTGTTCATTCGTCTGCTGCAGCAAGTACGAGTACGGCACGTACCTCAGAGAGACTCTCGACCTGATCGAGAAGAGGGGCTGATGCGTCCTCTGCGCAAAGCTCTCGACAAGGTCGGCCCACACTTTGCGAATGGCGGACGCTTCGAGCGCTTTCAGGCGATCTACGAGATGCTCGACACGCTCCTGTACTCGCCGCCCGACGTGTCGCGAAATGCGCCTCATGTCCGCGACTCGATCGATCTCAAGCGCGTCATGGGCCTGGTCGTACTCGGGGTCTTGCCCTGCGCCCTGGTGGCGATGTGGAACACCGGCTACCAGGCGAATCTTGCGATTCAAGATCTCGGACTCCCAGCTCCTGACGGCTGGCGTGGGGCCGTGCTGACCGCGTTCGGCGTCGGTCACGATCCCCAGGACCTCGCGGCGGCAACGTTCTACGGCATGCTGTACTTCTTGCCGATCTATCTGATGACGCTCGCTGCAGGTGGGGTGTGGGAGGTCTTGTTCGCGGCGGTTCGAAACCACGAGGTCAACGAAGGCTTTTTCGTGACGTCGATCCTATACGCGCTGACACTCCCAGCGACCACCCCGCTTTGGCAGGTGGCTCTCGGGATTTCGTTCGGAGTCGTCATGGCCAAGGAGGTCTTCGGCGGCACCGGGAAAAACTTCATGAACCCTGCGCTGGCGGGGCGAGCTTTCCTGTACTTCGCGTACCCGATCGAGATGTCGGGCGAGTCCGTATGGACGCCTCCGATCGACGTGGTCACAGGCGCGACGCCGCTTGCGATCGCGGCCGAAAGCGGGGTCCCCGGCCTTCTTGATCAAGGTGTGACCTGGATGGATGCCTTCTTGGGTACGATCCAGGGGTCGATTGGCGAGACCTCGACTCTCGCCTGCCTTCTCGGTGGCGTCTTCATCCTCTACACAGGTGTGGCCTCGTGGAGGATCGTGACCGGGGTCATGCTTGGCATGGTGGCCACCGCGATGCTGTTCAACGGGATCGGCTCGGCGACCAATCCCATGTTCGCCATGCCGTGGCACTGGCATTTGGTGCTGGGCGGCTTCGCCTTTGGAATGATCTTCATGGCTACCGATCCGGTCACGGCCTGCGTCACGAATCCGGGTCGATGGATTTTTGGGATTCTCGTCGGGGTCCTCACCGTGGTCATTCGTGTCGTGAACGTTGCATTTCCCGAGGGGATCATGCTGGCTATCCTCTTTGCCAACATCTTTGCGCCTACGATCGATCACTTCGTCATGCGGGCCAACATCACTAGGAGGCTGAGAAGAAGTGCCTGAGCCCGATCAAAGCTCCGGTGCCAAGACGGAGACGGTTGCGCGGACCTTGCTCGTGGCGCTCGTCGTGAGCTTGGTCTGTTCGTCATTCGTCGCATCTGCCGCGGTGCTGCTCAAACCGCGCCAAGTCGCCAATGCAGTGCTGGACGTGCGCCGCAACATTCTCCGAGTCGCCGGGCTCTACGATGGCGGCGGTGACGTAGAACAGCTCTATCGAAGCATCGAGCCGCGAATCATCGAGCTCGAGACCGGCGCCTACGTGCAGAGCGCCGACCCCGAAGCCTTCGACCCAGTCGAGGCGGCCAAGGATTCGGCCCTAAGTGTCGAGGTGCCTGCCGAAATCGACGTCGCCCGTATTGGGCGCCGTGCGAAGCTTGCGCGGGTCTATCTCGTCCATGGCGACGCTGGCATCGACAAGATCATTTTGCCCGTTTCGGGCTACGGACTCTGGTCGACGATGTACGGCTTTTTGGCACTGGAAGCCGACGGCAACACGATCGCCGACATCACCTTCTACGAACACGGCGAAACGCCGGGTCTCGGAGATTTCGTCGGAAAGCCTGCGTGGCGGGCGCTTTGGCGCGAGAAGCGCCTTTTCGACGAATCCGGGGAGCTCCAGATCCAGATCGCCAAGGGTCATGTGTCATCCGACGACCCGATGGCCGACTATCGCGTGGACGGGGTATCCGGAGCCACGCTTACCGGGAACGGAGTCACGAACCTCCTGGAGTATTGGCTAGGCGATCACGGTTACGGACCCTACCTTCGAAGGATCCGCGAACACGGAGGAGACCTATGAGCTCGGCTGCAAAGCGCGCGCTTCTCGATCCCGTCGTCGACAGCAACCCGGTCACGCTCCACGTGCTCGGCATCTGCTCGGCGCTCGCGGTGACCACGTCGTTGCTCCCGTCCCTCTACATGTGCCTTGCGCTCACCGTCGTTGCGGCCTGTGCCAACGCCGCGGTGAGCACGATTCGTCACGTTTTGCCCGGCAGCATTCGGATCATCGTACAAATGACGATCATCGCGTCGCTGGTCATCGTGGTCGACGAGTCGCTCAAGGCCTTTGCGTTCGAGACCAGCCGTGAGCTCTCGGTGTTCGTCGGCCTGATCATCACCAATTGCATCGTCCTCGGGCGCACCGAGGGCTTCGCTTCGAAGAATCCAGTTGGCCTCAGTATTCTCGACGGCCTGGGGAACGGCTTCGGCTACAGCGTCATTTTGATCCTCGTCGCCAGCACGCGAGAATTGCTCGGCGCCGGGACGCTCCTCGGTTACACGGTCCTCCCCAAGGTCGCCGACGGCGGCTGGTACAATCCAAACGGGATGATGCTCCTGCCTCCGAGCGCGTTTTTCGTCATCGGACTCATCATTTGGGCCGTGCGCAGTTGGAAGGCCGAGCAGGTCGAAAAGCCGGAGTTTCGCATTCACGAAGTTCATCGAACGGAGGCGCTCTGATGGGCGGTTACATCGAGCTCTTCATCGAGGCTGTCTTCGTCGAGAACCTCGCGCTCTCGTTCTTTCTCGGAATGTGCACGTTCCTCGCGGTTTCGAAGCGCATCCAGACCGCCTTCGGGCTCGGAGCCGCGGTCGTCGTCGTGCAGTTGATCACGGTGCCGACCAACACCTTGCTCTATCACTTCGTGCTCGAGGATGGCGCTCTCGGCTGGGCCGGGCTTCCAGACCTGGACCTCAGCTTCCTGGGCCTGGTCACCTACATCGGTGTGATCGCGGCCATGGTGCAAATCCTCGAAATGGTGCTCGATCGTTATTTCCCGCCGCTCTTTCACGCGCTGGGCATCTACTTGCCGTTGATCACCGTGAACTGCGCCATTTTGGGCGGTACGCTCTTCTCGGTTCAGCGCGACTACAGCACTTCCGAAAGCATCGTCTACGGGATCGGGAGTGGCTTCGGCTGGGCCCTGGCGTTGATTGGGCTCGCCGGGATCCGTGAGAAGCTCAAGTACAGCGACGTGCCTGCAGGACTTCAAGGCCTCGGCATCACCTTCATCATCGTCGGCCTGATGTCGCTGGGCTTCATGGCGTTCGCCGGGATTCATCTCTAAAGGAGCGGTTGGTGGGTTTGCAGATTGTCCTGGCCGTCACGATCTTCACGGGCATCATCATGCTCCTGTCGGCGCTGATCCTGCTCGCCCGTTCGAGGCTCGTCGAGACCGGAACCGTCCACATGCTCGTCAACGGCGATAAAGAGTTCCAAGTGGCAGCCGGGGTGAAGCTGATCGGTGCGTTAGCCAACGTGGGTCTGTACTTGCCCGCCGGCTGTGGAGGGAAGGGCACCTGCGGTCAGTGCCGCGTGAAGGTGCTCGACGGTGGAGGACCGCTGCTTCCGACCGAGGAGTCGTTGATTGGCAGGCTCGAGGCGGCCCAAAACGTGAGGCTCGGCTGTCAGGTCTCCGTTCGTGAGAACGTACGCGTCGTCATTCCCGAGGAGGTCTTCGGTGTTCGCAAGTGGGAGTGCACGGTTCGATCCACCAAGGGCCTCAGCACCTTCATCAAAGAGATCGTCCTCGATCTCCCTTCGGGCGAAGAAGTTCCCTTTCGCGCGGGCGGATACGTCCAGATCGAGTGCCCACGCTACCGGGCGAAGTTCTCGGATTTCGACATCGAGCCGCGATTCCGCGATGAATGGGACCGTCACGACCTATGGCGATTCCAGGCCGGAACCAAGACCCCCACGACTCGTGCCTACTCGATGGCCAACTACCCCGATGAGAAGGGCATCATTCTGCTCAACATTGGCATCGCCGTACCACCGCCCGGCTCGAAAGAGAGTGTGCCACCGGGCGTCGTCTCGTCGTATCTCTTCAGCCTCAAGCCTGGTGACGAGGTCACGATTGCGGGGCCATACGGTGAATTTTACGCTAGGGACACCGACAACGAAATGGTGTTCATCGGCGGCGGCACGGGCATGGCTCCGCTTCGATCGCACATCCTCGATCAGCTCAAACGCTTGAAGACCGACCGTAAGATTTCCTTCTGGTTCGGTGTTCGCAGTAAGCGTGACATGTTCTACCACGAGGAATTCCTGCGTCTCGCCGCTGAGCATCCGAACTTCACCTATGTGGTCGCGCTCTCCGATCCGAAGAAGGGCGACGACTGGGATGGACCCGTCGGCTTCATCCATCGAGTGGCCTATGACAGATATCTTGGTACTCATGACACGCCCGAGGATTGCGAGTACTACATGTGCGGCCCCCCTTTGATGATCTCTGCCGTTCAAAAGATGCTAACGGACCTAGGCGTGCCCGACGAGAACGTCATGTTCGACGACTTCGGGAGTTGACGACCATGCTGCTGTACCTATTGAGCTTCCTAGTGTTTGTTTTGGTCTTGACTGGCCTGAGCATCGGCCTGCTCGCTGGTCGTGGTGGCATCCGCGGCACCTGCGGCGGTCTGAACAACCCCGATGGGAAGGGCTGCGGGGCCTGCGGTCGGTCGGCGATCGAACGCTCGGAATGCCCGAGGAAGCCTGCAGCATGAATCCGATCAAAGAAGTACGGGTGCGGGATTTCATGATGACCAAGCCGATCATCTTCAGCCGCGAAACCGATCTGCTCGATGCGATTCGCGTCTTGGTGGACAATCGAATCTCAGGCGCGCCGGTCGTCGATTCCCGCGGCAATCTGGTGGGCGTGCTCACGGAGCGAGATTTCCTGCACGCCGCGCTGGTCGCGGGCTATCACGGCGAACGCGGCGGCTGCATTGGCGACTACATGAGCGCACCGGCAGAGGCCGTGAACGCCGACGACAGTCTCTTCGACGTCGCCACCCGCTTCGTACAGAGCAAGTATCGCCGTTATCCCGTTGTCCAGGACAACCGCGTGGTTGGAGTGGTCGCGCGGAGCGACGTCTTGCGAGCGATCATGAACGCTTTCGGACGTCGCCGCTCGGGTGTGCGCGCTTCAATGTGATCAATTACGTATGGAGGGCTTCGCCAGATCCTGGGAAGGTCTGATGAGAGCCTTGGACGACGCCACATCGAGCCTGATCGACCTGATCGAAGTCGCTTACGACCTCGAGATATCAGATTCGACTTGGCTGCCGACGGTCGTCGAGACCGGAGCGCCGATCCTCGATCAGGGTCTCGGAATCTATGCGGCGGATTTCGTGCATCCAGCTGCCGACGGTGGAGGCGCGCAGGTGACAGTCAACAGCACGCACTTGCATTCTCTTCCAGAGGATTATCCCGAGCGATTCGACGTCGCTAGAAGCCTGGTTCCGCCGGGCGTCTATCAGAAGGTGTCACCTCCCGGCTTCGCGGGCACCTGGAGCGAGATGACGAAGGACTACCCGGAGATATCGAAGGCCTGTCTCGAAGCTCTGGGCTGCGGGGATCTTCTTGGCATATCCGCATCCGACCCCAATGGTGTTGGCGTTCATATCAACGCACCGTTGCCCGAGGCTTCGAGGCTAACGCCTAGGGTACGTGAGCGCTGGCAGATGGTCGGCGCGCACATCGCGTCGGCTTTTCG
>DASRZF010000411.1:0-14015 GCA_035686645.1 Polyangiales bacterium | reverse complement strand
CCGAGATGCGCGGCCAGCTGGCGCTACCGGTCCAGGGCTCGATGCGAATCGGCGAAGCGTCCCGCGAAGGAGCGCCAGGGCTCGAGTTCTACGGGCGCCCAGGAGGTCCGGTGCGCGCAGCAGCCGACGGCCGAGTGGCCTTTGCGCGGAATTACGGCGCCTACGGGCTGATGGTGATCATCGACCACGGCAACAGTTTTTACACGGTATACGGGGGCCTTGGCTCCACTGACGTTCAGACGGGCGACTGGGTCGGCATGAGCACTCAGATAGGGACCCTGGACATGGGGTCGCCCGAAGCGATTCTCTTCTTCGAAGTTCGCCGCGGCACTCGCGCCCTGGACGCGAGAAGCTGGTTGGGACTCTAAAGCCGCTGCGCTCGTGCTAAGGTGCTCAACCTTGGAGGCGAGATGAGCTATCGGGACTTCATCAACAACTTCTCGGTAACGCCAGTGGGCGTGTGGATGGCAAAGACGCTTGCGTCAAAGGTCGATCCGTTCCTCTATAAGGTCAGCGGCGGCCGTTTCACGAGCACGGGACCTTTGACGATCCCGCAGCTCACGCTCACCACGATCGGCCGCAAGTCAGGCAAGGCGCGAACCGTCCAGCTCGGATACACCGAGGACGGCGACGACGTCCTCATCGTCGCGAGCAATTTCGGCGGGACCAGTCATCCCGCCTGGTCACTCAACCTCGATTCGAATCCCGCTGCCAGCATCTTGCTCGGCGCGGAAAGCAAAAAGGTCGTGGCCACGCGCTTGACCGATTCGGAAAAAGCCATCCTCTGGCCGAAAATCGCCGACACGATTCCTCAGATGAAGTCCTACGTGAAGCGCACCGACCGGAACATCAAGGTGTACAGGCTGTCGGCGAAGTAGGGTCAGGGGCAGCAGCAGCGCCAGCGACAGAGCGACCTGTGGCCTCTGGAAGCTCGTTGAACCTGAAGGTGTTTCGGGCACCCCCGACTTCCCACAGGATGTCGCCCAACCTGCTTATTCGATCTCGCTCAATGGCTCGTGGCGGTTTCGATTCTCCGATTCGCCCGCCGGGCGTCCCGGGGGATTTGAGGCCGCAGACTTCGACGACTCCGAATGGGAGGAGATTCCGGTTCCGTCGAACGTGGAGTTGTCAGGCCATGGCGAGCCGATCTATTTCAATCACCACTATCCGTTGGTCCCTCAGAGATACGAGGCCTCGAGTTTCGGGCGGAGCTGAACGAGACTAACACCAAGGCAGCCCGTGCAGGTGGACGATTTTGATTTCGAGACTGGACGGATGCGCATCACCAACCGCTTAGACCATATCGACTTGTCCGAGCGGCTGGTCGGCCACTACGTATTCACGGTCGACGGCGAGGTGCTCGACGAGGGGCCATTCGAGCTGCCGAGTCTCGAGCCTGGAAGCAGCGCCGTCGTCGACCTTCCGTCGATCGAAATGGCGCCGCCACCAGGGGCGGAACCGCGGCTTCGGTTCTGATTTCGTTTCAAAGACGATCAACTCTGGGCATGAGCTGGCCTGGGCCGACTTCGCTCCGCCCGCGGCCATCCCTGGCCCGCCTCGGGACCCGTCCGAAGCACCGGCGCTCGTCGTCGCCGAGGACGAGAGCTCGGTTCAGGTGAGCGGAGAGGGTTTCTCGATTCGTGTCGACAAGTCCAACGGTGCGCTCACATCGTTTAGCGCCGATGGAAACGAGCGTCTCGACGAGCCGTTGAGACCCGACTTCTGGCGCGCGATGACCGACAACGACTTGGGGAATTCCCTAGAGCTACCAATTTTGGCTGCGAGCGCTCAGAGCCGGGGACAACCCAGCGGAGATCGCACGGCAAGTCCTGCCCTAGGACCAGCCTGTAGTCCGGGCGCCCAACCCAGTGTGAGGCGCTAGCGAGAGACGGCGCCTAGCGTTTCCGCATAGGCAAGAAGCGATTCGAGATCGGCGTTGCTGATCTTGTCTGGGCCGAAGGCAGGCATGTCATCACCGCCACTTCGGACCCTCCAGCGCATCTGAGAAGGGGAGATGCCTTCACCGGAGATCTTGGGGCCGTCGCCTTTCTCGCCACCGGGATGGCAACCTTCGCAGAACTCGGCGAAAGTCTCGGCGCCACCTGCGACGTCGGTCGACACCAGCGGGAAGTCGAAATCTTCGAGGGAGTACGCGGTCGTGCCGCCAGACTCCTTCGAGCAACCAAATGCAGTCGCCACGATGCCGATCATCACGCCTAGGATCAGTTTCTTCCCCATCTTCTTACCTTTCCGCGGGGGCGCCTTATGCGGTTGGCGCTCCTTCAGTCCCCTTACGTCGCAACTGTAGCAGCTTTTCGCCCTGGACCCGCAAGGCTTGGGTGTCGTCGCTCACCAGGTCGCTGTGACAGGCCGCTTTTTCCGCCGCTCCAACTGCGTGCTGGGTCTTGCCGGCGAGCCGGTGGATCTCTTCGGGTGACAGGTGGCCTCTCGCTCGGAGAATTTCCTGTTGCTCGGGTGTGAGTGCGGGTGACTTCATCACGCGTTCGCGCACGAAGCCACTCGCCTTGCCGGACTCGAACTCCACAATTTCCTTCGATATGCGCACCGAGCACCAGTCGTGACCGCACATCGCGCAGAAGTCCGTGTCCACGTCGAGATCCTCGTCGTGAAATGCCCGCGCCGTGTCGCTGTCGAACGCAAGATCGAAGTGCTTTTCCCAGTTGAGCGCGGCCCGAGCCCGTGTGAGGTCGTCGTCCCAGTCTCGTGAGCCAGGAATACCGAGCGCCACGTCCGACGCATGCGCGGCGATTTTGTACGCGATGCAGCCCTGCTTCACGTCCTCTCGCTTGGGCAAGCCCAAGTGCTCCTTGGGCGTCACGTAACAGAGCATTGCGGCGCCGTGGTAGCCGGCGGCTGTGGCGCCGATCGCGCTCGTGATGTGGTCGTACCCCGGGAATACGTCGGTCACCAACGGGCCGAGCACGTAGAACGGAGCGCCGTGGCAGCGCTGCCGCTGGAGCTTCATGTTGTACTCGATCTGGTCGAAGGGAACGTGTCCCGGACCTTCGACCATCACCTGGCACCCCTTGCGCCAGGCGCGCTCGGTGAGCTCGCCAAGACGATCGAGCTCGCCTAGTTGCGCATCGTCTGTGGCGTCGGCCAGCCCGCCCGGACGAAGCCCGTCGCCGAGCGAAAACGAAACGTCAAACTCGCGCATCACGTCGCAAATCGCTTCAAAATGCGTGAACATCGGGTTCTCTTGCCCATGGTGCAGCATCCACTTGGCCAGCAACGAGCCCCCGCGCGACACCACGCCGATCAGGCGTTTGCGGATGAACGGCAGGTGCTCGCGCGCGACTCCAGCGTGAATCGTGAAGTAATCGACTCCTTGTTCCGCTTGGTGGCGAAGGGTGTCGAGGATCACTTCGAGGGTGAGCTCTTCGATGCTGCGTCCGATGATCATCGAATAAATGGGCACGGTTCCGATCGGTACACGAGCGTTCCGGATGATCGCTTCGCGGGTCGCGTCGAGGTCTCCGCCGGTCGAAAGGTCCATCACGGTGTCTGCGCCCCAGCGTTCCGCCCAACGCAGCTTCTCGACTTCCTCCTCGGTGCCGGAAGAAACGGGCGACGCGCCCATGTTCGCGTTGATCTTGGTGAGGCCGGAACGGCCGATGCACATCGGATCGAGCGCATGCCGCAGATGGACCTTGTTGGCCGGAATGATCATCCGCCCAGCAGCGACTTCGTCGCGTACTTGTTCCGGGCTTAGGTGCTTTTCGCGCTCCGCTACGCGGCGCATCTCCGCGGTCACGGTGCCGAGCCGTGCATGCTCGAGCTGGGTTACCGGTTCGAACCCGCTCGGGGGGGTCCAGTGTCCGTTCTCGAAGCGCCAATCCTCCGGCATGAAGTCCCACGCGGTCTTGTCGCTCGGCTGGGGCATGCCAGGCGTATCGGGCGACGAAAAAGATCGCGGGCCGCCGATATCGGGCGCGTTGGCGAACGAGCCCGGTGTCGTGCCCGCGCTCTCGCTCGATGGGTTGTGGGCGCCTCGGAGAGGGATCTTGAAACTTGTCATCTTGCTCCTCTCGTAGGGAAGAAGCCGATGGTTCGCTTCCCTACGCCGGTTCAAACCGGATCAGGTTCGACGGGTTCTTCTCAGCCCTTCATGGGCACCCCGAGCGAGCCGCGACTCTAGCATGAGGCGTTGAGCACAGCTATCCTCGCGATTCCGTCCTCAGAAAGACCATGACCTCCACCCCTCTTCATCGTTCGCGGCCGGGCGGATTCGAGATTCGCCCGGCGTCACAGCCCGCGGCGCAGCGGATCAACGAGTTCATCTACGTTTCCCAAGGCCTCTCCAATTCATACATGATCACGACCCAGGACGGGCGCGTCGTCATCAACACGGGGATGGGATTCGAAGCACCCATCCACAAGCGCAATTTCGACGCCGTCGACGACAGTCCAGTCCGCTACATTCTGCTGACTCAGGGTCACGTGGATCACGTGGGCGGGGTCGACCTGATCCGTGATGAAGGCACCGAAGTCGTTGCGCAGGCGAAGAACCAGGCGCACCAAGCCGATGACGCACGCATCGCCGCGTTCCGAGCGTCACGAAGCGCCTTTGCCTTCGCCGATGCGATCGCGAGCGCCTGGAAGCACATTCAGGAAAACGTCGGCCGGGGCATTCCCGCGCAGTCGAAACCAACGCCCGAGGTCACCTTCGAGGAGCGCCACTCGCTCGAGCTTGGCGGGGTTCGGATGGAGCTCATCGCGACGCCGGGAGGTGAGACGACAGACTCGATGGTCGTCTGGCTGCCAGATCACAAGATCTGTTTCACCGGCAACCTCTTCAGCGCGCTCTTTGGCCACTTTCCGAACCTGGTGACCGTTCGGGGCGATCGGTACCGCGAAGCGCTCGGCTTCATCGAGTCGCTCGAAAAGGTGCTTGCCCTCGAGCCCGAGCTGCTCTTGACAGGCCACCACGGTCCCGTCGTGGGTCGGGAGACAATTCGAGAGGAGCTCATCCGTCTTCGTGATGCAGTGCAATACGTGCACGACCAGACGGTGCGCGGCATGAATCACGGCAAGGACATTCACACCTTGATGCGGGAGATCAGGCTTCCCCCCGAGCTCGAGGTCGGGGAGGGCTATGGCAAGGTTTCCTGGAGCGTTCGGGCGATCTGGGAGAACTACGCGGGCTGGTTCCACCATCGCTCGACGACCGAGCTCTACGCGGTCCCGCCGAGCAGCGTGCACCGCGACTTGGTCGACTTGGCAGGGGGCGCGAATGCGGTCGCCGCGCGGGCGCAGCAGAGACTGATCGCCGGTGAGCCCGTGGAAGCCATCCATCTTGCCGAAGTGGCACTTGCGGATTCGCCATCGAACGTTGCGGCGCTCGAGGTCATGATCGCTGCGCACGTGCAGCTCGAGGCGGAGAGCGAAAATTTCTGGCTCACGCAGTGGCTTCGCAAACAACTCACCAAACTGCGTTCGACGCTGCACGCAGCCAAGAGCAGGGAAGAGGATTCGTGACGGAGCAAGCAGCCGACATTCGAATCACTGATCTCAGGGCGCCGATACTCACGCCCGTGCAAAAGATGGTCGTCGATGGCTTTGCGGGGGTGGAAGTCGAGCTCAGCGTGGATGCGGTCCTCGGTGAGGCGGAGAAGCGCACTCAGCTGTCTGACTTTGGACCCGCGGATTTCCAAGAGCGTTTGGCGGTATGGTGCCAAGCGGTCGATGAGGATTCCGAGCTCGGTCCGATGGGGCGGGCGCGCTTCTTCGGAGACATGGTGCGTTATGCGGCCAATCGTTTGCGCTTTCACGATCTGATCGGGAAACATCCCGAGATACTCGAGATCGAGATCCGCGAACCGATCATCATCGCCGGACTCCCTCGCTCCGGCACGACTCACTTGCTGAACCTGATCGCGGCCGATAGCCGGCTCCGTTCGCTCCCGTATTGGGAGAGCCTCGAGCCGATTCCGGATCCGAGCGTGCCATTTGGCCCGAAGGAGAGGGACCCGCGGTACCTCAGGTGTGCGAGCGAGTATCAGATGCTGGGCCAGATCGCACCTCTGCTCAAAAACATGCACGACCTCGCGCCCGACCACATTCACGAGGAGATCGAGCTCGCGGGGCTGGATTTCTCGTCGTACCAACCCGAGTGGCTGGCACTCGTTCCGCGCTGGCGCGACTACTATTTGGCTCACGACCAACGTCCACACTACCAGTACATGAAGAACGTGCTGAAAGCTCTGCAGTGGATGCATGGACCGAATCGGTGGGTACTCAAATCACCGCAGCATCTCGAGCAGCTCGGGCCTCTCGTCGAAACGTTCCCGGATGCCACCGTGGCGCTCACGCACCGGGATCCCGTTTCGGTGGTTGCGTCGGCCATCACAATGCTGACTTACGGCGACCGACTGCGCCGGACACGGGTCGACCCTCCGGCAGTGGCCGCTTATTGGATTGACCGCGTGGAGCAGTTGTTGAGAGCGGCCGTGCGCGACCGTGCGCTCTTGCCGGAGTCTCGGAGCATCGACGTCCTGTTTCACGAATTCATGTCCGATGACGTGGCGATGGTGGAGCGAATCTACCAGTTGGCGAACCTGCCCATGAACGATGAGGCGAGGGCCGAGCTCGATCAATACATGACCGAGAATCCGCGCGGAAAACACGGCCGCATCGTCTACGATCTGCGTGGTGATTTCGGAGTCGATCCGAACGCGCTTCGCGAGCGCTTCGAATTCTACTACGAACGTTTTCCCGTCCAGGCGGAGGTATGATGCAACAGGTCAAGATCCACGGCCCCGGCAAAGTCGAGCTCGACGAAATCAGCCCACCCGAGGCCGGTCCTCGCGACGCGGTGGTGCGCGTGGCCGCATGCGGTGTGTGTGGAACGGACGTTCGCTACGTCCGGATGGGAGGGCTTGGCCGCATGATGCCGCTTGGGCACGAGCTAGCGGGCGTGATCGAAACGGTCGGCGCGGAAGTGACCGATCTCAGGCCTGGCGCTCGCGTCGTGCTGAACCCGACGGCATCTGGGAACATGATCGGCAATGGCGGGCCGGAGGGAGGATTCACGCACCGATTGCTGGTTCGCAATGCGGCGGATGGGGGTTGCCTCTTTCCGATCCCCGACGACTTGCCGATGCACCTTGCCGCGCTTTCGGAGCCGCTCGGGGTCGGCATGAACGCGGTCAATCGATCGGGTGTGTCTGCCGGAGACAAAGTCGCCATTTTTGGCGCAGGTCCGATCGGGCTTTCCGCGATCGCCACGCTTCGGGATCGCGGAATCGACGACGTCGTGGCGATCGATTTGTCTCCCAGGCGGCTCGAGTTGGCGCGAGCGCTCGGGGCTCGGGCTACGATCCTCGCCTCTGAGCAGAACCCCTGGGTAGAGCTCAAGAAGCTCCACGGCGAGGCTCCACTGATGGGTGCGCCGATGGCGGGCACCGACGCCTACATCGAAGCGTCCGGAGCGGGCTCTGTCATCACCGAGGTGCTCCAGAACGCCAAAGCGGAATCGAGCCTCACGGTGGTCGCGCTCCACGAGCAATCGGTCAACGTGAGCTTTCTCTGGGTGATGATGAAGCAGATGACGATCCGTGGAGCCATGGAGTACCCCGCCGACTTCAGCGATGCGGTCGCGCTCCTCAGCCGATGGGACCTTTCGCCCATGATCACCCACCGCTTTCCGCTCGCGCGCATCGGCGAGGCGATCGAAGTCGCGACCGATCCGGGTGCCGGAGGCAAAGTCATGGTGGACATCGACGAGGGAATCGCCTGATGAGCAACGAAGCGACATTCGATTTTTCTGGCGCCAAGGTGTTGGTGACGGGCGGCTCCAACGGGATCGGCAGGGCCATCGCCAAGGCGTTCGCCGTTGCGGGCGCCGAGGTGGCGATCACCGGAACCCGTGCATCGGCCAGTGAGTACGACGACGACCTGTCGAGCTACGACTACCATCCGCTCCAGCTCACCGACAAGGCGGGGATCGAGTCCCTGGCCGCTTCGCTCGACCGCCTCGACATCCTCGTCAACAACGCAGGCGGCAACTTTCCCGGTGGCAAGCACGAGGCTGCACCCGACGTCTTCGAGGAATCTGTGGCGATCAATCTCTTTGGCGCGTACAGGCTCGCGGTGGGCTGTCGCGACAAGCTCGCGGCGAGCACGCTCGAAGGCGGGGCCAGCGTCATCAACTTCGCCTCGATGGCTGCGTTCTTTGCCGTGCCAATCGTGCCCGGCTACGGAGCCGGCAAGGCTGCAACCGTCCAGATGACCAAGAACCTCGCTGCCAGTTGGGCTGCTGAGGGGATTCGAGTCAACGCGATCGCGCCCGGCCTCGTCGAGAGCAACATGACCAAGATCATGAAAGGCGTGGAGCCACTCGAAAAGCCATTCATCGACAGAACGCCCTTACGGCGATGGGGCGCGCCGGAGGACATCGCGCCGGTGGCGTTGTTCCTCGCCAGCTCGTCGGCGCGGTTCATCACCGGGCAGACCCTGCTCGTCGACGGAGGGTTCTCGATCACCTAGCGCCGATCGCCATCACCATGGACACGCCCAAGCCCATCGCTGCTGCACTCACGTACGGAACGTTTCCGCTCATCTTCGGAGGCGTGATGGGACTCGGCCTTTATGGCGTAGGGCAGGGCTGGAACCCCGTCGCCACCGCCATGGGACTCACGGGCGCGGTCGTGCTGCTGCTGCTCGTGCTCGAACGAGTGCATCCATACCAGAAGGACTGGTTGATCAGCCATGGAGATGTCCGAACCGACCTGATCCACAACCTCGTGAATTTCTGGATTCCGGAGCTCTACACCGTGGTCTTCGTCGGAGGATTCACGCTCGCCGGGGCAGGGCTATCGAGCGCACTCGGGATGAAGCTCTGGCCTTCGGGCTGGCCGTTGCTCGCACAGCTGCTTCTCGCGCTGCTGGTCGGGGAGCTCGGGACCTACTGGATTCATCGATGGATGCACGAGAACCCATTCCTCTGGCGCTTCCACGCTGCGCACCACAGCGCGCCGCGGCTCTACTGGTTCAATGCGGCGCGATTTCATCCCATGGACTTGTTTGCGCAGCAGTTCTTGGCAGTGACTCCATTGGTTCTCCTCGGCGCCGACATGCGCATCATCGCACTCCACACGCTCTTCACGGCCATTCATGGCATGTTCCAGCATTGCAACGTCGACATTCGGCTGGGCCCGCTGAACTGGTTCTTCAGCATGGCCGAGCTGCACCGCTGGCATCATTCGAAGCATCTGGAAGAGGCCAATACAAACTACGGCGCAAACGTCATCCTCTGGGACATCGTCTTCCAGACCCGGTTCCTCCCACAGGATCGAAACCCGCCAACCGAGATCGGCATCGGGGATCTACCGCGCTTTCCGACGGGCTATTGGGATCAGATTCTCTCTCCTTTTCGCTGGAAAGAAGTCGAGGCCTCAGCGCGCGCAAAATGAGCGCCGCGGGGAGCTTGGGCGCCGCTCGATTTTCCGCTAGACCTGAATCATGCGGTGCCTCAGCTTCGGGGTCTGTTTGGCGCTTCTCTCGCTGATAGCCTGCGGCGGTGAGGAGCCCTCTGGGTCTGCGCTCGAGCCCCGCCCCGAGGTGCAGACCTGCTTGTCCGATTTATCTGCAGGCATGCCGCAACGCCTCTCCGAAACCGGTTGTTTTCAGGACCTCGCGTCCTTCGAGCCGGGACCCGACCTGATCCCGTACGAGGTCAACTCCGCCCTCTGGACCGACGGCGCATTCAAGCCGCGCTTCATGGTCGTGCCGAGCCCGAAGCGAATCCGAATCGAAGACGGCGGCGCTTGGACGTTTCCCGAAGGGAGCATCTTGATCAAGGTGTTCGGATTCGAGTTCGAACGGGGGGATCCCTCGAGCCGGCGCCCCGTGGAGACACGCTTCATGGTGCTGCGGGACGGGGTCTGGGAGTACACCTCGTATCAATGGAACGAGGACGGAACGGACGCAGAGCGTCTCGATGAGGCAAAGACCGTGGAGTACTCCATCCAAGACGGAAACGCGGTCAGCGTGATCGAATATCAGTACCCCGATTACGATGCTTGCATCACCTGTCATGGCGGGGCGATCAACGAGGTGCTCGGACCGAAGACCGCGCAGCTCAACCGCGAGCACGATTACGGAGGCGTGGTCGCCAACCAGCTGCGTGCAATGGCTTCCATCGATCTCCTGGAGCTCGATGCGGGCGAAGACTTCGACCCCGCCATGGAGCCCCGGATGGCGAATCCGCGCCTAGGAGAAGGGAGCCTCGAGGAGCGCGCGCGAGCCTACCTCGACGCAAACTGCGCGCACTGCCATCGCCCCGGCGGTTGGGCGCCCTCCGACATCGGACTCGACCTCCGCTACGAGGTCACGCTCGAAGAGACGGGCGTCTGCGCCTCGATGAAGTACTTCGGTTGGGCCGGGAGGCCTCGAGTCCTACCCGGAGACCCGGAAGGATCGGGCCTCGTTCAGCGCCTCACCCAGGAAGATGCGCTACGAATGCCATCGCTCGGGACTTCGATCATCGATCCATTCGGTGTGGGCCTGCTCAGTGATTGGATCGCTCGTCTCCAGACTTGTCCGTAGATCGCGGGCTCTGCGCGGGCATGCTATGGCAGGCCCGATGACGCGCTACGATCCAGCGACGATTGAGCCCAAGTGGCAGGCCTTCTGGGACGAGGACGACACCTTTCGCACGACCGAGGGAGTGGATCGTCCGAAGGCGTACATTCTCGACATGTTTCCGTATCCCTCGGGGTCGGGCCTGCACGTGGGTCATCCGGAGGGATACACCGCGACCGACATCGTCGCGCGCTATCACCGTGCCAAGGGGTATGACGTGCTTCATCCAATGGGCTGGGACGCGTTTGGGTTGCCCGCTGAGCAACACGCGATTCTAACCGGGACGCATCCGCGGGATACCACGTCGCAGAACATCGCGACGTTCCGTCGCCAGCTAAAAATGCTCGGGTTCAGCTACGACTGGGATCGCGAGATCGACACGACCTCGCCCGAATACGTGAAATGGACGCAGTGGATCTTTCTCCAACTCTTCGACCGCGGCCTGGCCTATCAGAGCGAGATTCCCGTCAACTGGTGTCCAGCGCTCGGTACTGTGCTCGCCAACGAGGAGGTGATCGACGGATTGAGTGAACGGGGCCGGCATTCGGTCGAGCGCGTCCCGCTTCGGCAGTGGGTCTTGAAGATCACCGCATACGCCGACCGTCTCCTGGAAGACCTCGGTGAAGTGGACTGGCCGAACAGCACGCGCATCATGCAACAGGAGTGGATCGGTCGCTCTGAAGGCGCCGAAGTGAAGTTCGGCGTAGTCGGCCATGACGCTGCGATCGAGGTCTTCACGACCCGCCCGGATACCTTGTTCGGCGCTACGTTCATGGTGCTCGCGCCGGAGCACCCTCTGGTCGATCGAGTCACGACCGATGCGCAGCGGAGCCAAGTGGCAGCGTACGTCGAGCAGGCGAGGAACAAGAGCGAGCGCGACCGCCAGTCGAGCAAGGAGAAGACCGGCGTCTTCACGGGTGGGCTCGCGATCAATCCCGTCAACGGCGCCGAGATTCCGATCTACATCGCGGACTATGTCCTCTGGGGCTACGGCACCGGCGCAATCATGGCTGTGCCCGCCCACGACGAGCGAGATTTCGAGTTCGCCACGGCTCACGGCATTCCGATCATCGAAGTGGTTAGCAAGTCGGGCACGGCGAGCGCGACGCCCTTGAACGAGGCCATGGTCGAGCAAGGCATCGCGGTGAACTCCGGAAAATATGACGGTCTCGCCACGGCTGAGTTCAAAAAGCGCGTCACCGGGGACCTCGAGTCGAACGGCCAGGGCCGGGCGCGCGTCGAGTACAAGCTACGCGACTGGAACTTCTCTCGTCAGCGATACTGGGGCGAGCCGATTCCGATCTATTTCCCAGTGGAGACGCCCGGAGACCCTCGCGCAGGTGCTGATTTCACGATTCGATACGACGAACCGATCGCGGTCGACGAGAGCGAGCTTCCCCTCCGGCTTCCCGAGCTAGACGACTACAAGCCCGGAGAGGATCCGGCGGGCGTCCTGGCCCGCGCCACCGACTGGCGCTTCTTCCAGAAAGACGGCCAATGGTTCGCCCGCGAAACCAATACGATGCCGCAGTGGGCAGGGTCCTGTTGGTACTACCTGCGCTTCATCGACCCGCACAATGCCGAAGAGCTCTGCTCACCCGCGCTCGCCAAAGAGTGGCTTCCCGTGGACCTCTACGTGGGCGGCGCCGAACATGCTGTCCTTCACCTTCTCTACGCCCGCTTCTGGCACAAAGTGCTCTACGACGCCGGTGCGGTCCCGACCAAGGAGCCCTTCAAGAAGCTCGTTCATCAAGGCATGATCCTCGGCGAGGGCGGCCAAAAGATGAGCAAGTCGCGGGGCAATGTCGTGAATCCAGACGACATCGTGGATGAGTTCGGGGCCGACTCCATGCGGATCTACGAGATGTTCATGGGCCCGCTCGAGGCTACCAAGCCCTGGAGCACGAGCTCGATCGCCGGTGTGAGACGATTTCTCGATCGCGTGTTCAACGCGACGCTTCGCGCCGATGTGAAAGCCAAGCCCGACGCCGCACTGACGCGACTGTTGCACCAAACGATTCGCAAGGTCACCGAAGACATCGAGGCCATGCGTTTCAACACGGCCATCAGTGCGATGATGGTCCTCAGCAATGAGCTGACCAAGCTAGAGCAGGTCCCCACGGAGCCCCTGGAGACCCTCGCGAAGCTTCTGCATCCGTTTGCGCCACATCTGGGCGAGGAGCTCTGGGAGATGCTTGGGCAGCCGGCCAGCATCCAGAAGCAGCCTTGGCCGGCTTACGAACAGGCCCTCTGCGAAGAGGACGAGGTCGAGGTGCCCGTCCAGATCAATGGCAAAGTCCGTGGCCGAATCACGCTTCCGAGGGACGCCGATCAAGCCCAAGCTCTTGCCGCGGCCCAGGGGGATCCGAGTCTCGCCGCCCACCTCGAGGGCAAGACACTCCGGAAGACCATTTGGGTGCCCGCCAAGATCCTCAACCTGATCGTCTAGATGCAGCCTGCGCTGCGGCTCAGCGCGCGGCGCCGCGCTTGAGCTCGGTGAGAACCAGCTTCGCGACGGATTTCAGGGTTTCGAAGACGCCTTCGCCCGTGGTGGCCACCGCGCCGAAATCGGGCACGTCGCCGGTGTTGAGCATGTACCGAAGCTCCTCCACCGAAGAGACATTGGGCATGTCTCGTTTGTTGTACTGGATGACGTAGGGAAGGGTGTCGAGATTGTAGCCTTGCTCCGCTAGGTTGGTGCGAAGGTTGTCCATCGACTCGGTGTTGGCCTCGGAACGGAGCATCTGGGAGTCGGCGACGAATACGACGCCGTCGACGCCTTTCAAGATCAGCTTTCGGCTGGCGTCGTAGAACACTTGCCCGGGCACGGTGTACAGATGGAAACGCGTCTTGAAGCCGCGGATTTCACCGATCTCGAGCGGAAGGAAGTCGAAGAACAACGTACGCTCGGTTTCGGTCGCGAGCGAAATCATCTTGCCTTTCGCATCCGGGTTGGTGCGATTGTAGATGTACTGCAGGTTGGTCGTTTTGCCGCAAAGACCCGGACCGTAGTACACGATCTTGCAGTTGATCTCCCGCGATAAGTAGTTGATGAAAGACATCCCCCCAAGCCTCTCCTAGTCAATCATTGAACAAGTTGTCGATGTCGTCATCGGTTATTTCGGTAAACGGCGAATTCCGAAAAGGATCCTGCGCCTTGGCCATGACCATTTCGAAAATCCGCGTCAGATGTTCTGTAGCCCGCTTCACCCTCAAGCGTACCAGACCCAAGCTTGTCCGATTATCGAAGATGACGACAAGAATCACGCGGCCGCTCACCACTTGAATATGGACGTTCTGCCGAACGCCCTCGTGGTATTGCGTTGCGAACTCCTGCTCCCGGAGCAGCTGCGCGATGCCCCCGGTCGCTGCGATGTTGCCGGCCGCCAGCGAGGCGAGGGACGTGGTGT
>DASRZF010000410.1:0-2088 GCA_035686645.1 Polyangiales bacterium | reverse complement strand
CGCAAGCGCTCGCGACCATCGTCGAGATCCACGACGGGCGTATCCTCGCAGCGGGTGAGGATCGACTGGAGCCTGGAAGTCGCAAGAGACCCTTGCTCACCGCTGGCTGACTGACTGCGGTCCTTGAAAAGGTACGCAGCGCCAACCAGCAAGAGGCACACGAGCAAGGCGCTACCGGCAATCTTGGCGAGACCGGGCCCCTGCGACTTCTTCGGCTCCATCGTGAAACGATCGATTGCTTAGTTGACGATCTCGGATGCCGCGGCCTTGCCGCCTTCCGTTCCGCCCGTTTTCACGCCTTCTTTGGCGCCGCCGCTCGATGCCGCATCCATGCCTGCCTCGGCGCCCACTTTGGCCCCGGTCTCTGCGCCGGACGAAATTTCCTTTGCTGTTGGGCTCGCGTCTTCCTTGCAGGCCGCCGAGAGGCTCAGCGCCAAGACCGCGGTTCCGAGGACGATGTACTTGAGAATTTTGCTCATTTGTCTGTTTCCCTCCTATTTGAGTGGGGCGGAGCCTACCAAAACTTGGCCAGGTGGGATACTTCTCTGTGTCCCATGAAGCCCCTTGGAACCGTCGATACCAGCTTTTTGCTGGCCGAAGACCGCGAGACGCCCATGCACACGGGGGGTCTCATGCTCTTCAGCTACCCCGAAAGCGCCCGCGAAGACTGGTTGCATCAGACCCTCTCTGGGAACGACGACCCGAAGGCGGTGCAGTACCCGTTCAATCAGAAGCTGGCCTGGCCGCTCCGGCGGCTCGGCCTGCCCCACTGGGTGACGGATGAGGACCTCGATACGCACTACCATGTGCGCCACTCGGCGCTGCCAAAACCAGGCCGCTACCGCGAGATGTTCTCGCTCGTATCTCGGCTCCACAGCACGCGCCTTCATAGAGACCGTCCACTTTGGGAGGCGCACATCATCGAGGGGGTCGAAGACAACCGCTTCGCGCTCTACATGAAGACGCACCACTCGATGATCGATGGCGTGGGCGCGATGCGAATGCTGCGCGCATGCCTCAGCAGTGACCCGAACAAGCGAGACATGCCTGCCCCCTGGAACATGCCTCGCCCGCGGCGCGAAAGTATTGCCGCTCCGAATCCGCGGGGGGCGATCGCTGCCACGGCGGGAGCGATGGGCGGGGTCCTCAAATTCGCAGCGGCGGTACGCCACCGTGACAAGCACGGAATGATCGCTCCTTTCCAAACGCCGCTCACGATATTGAACGGCCGGGTCACGGGCTCGCGGCGTCTTGTCGCGCAGTCCTGGTCGTTGCTGCGGATTCGGACGGTCGCCAAGGCGCTGAACGCCACTGTCAACGATATCGTTCTCGCGATGTCGGGCGGCGCGCTCCGGCGATACCTGATCGACCAGGGGGCGTTGCCCTCGGAGCCGCTGACGGCGATGACGCCGGTTTCGTTCAGGCCGGCTGACGCCGAAGTCGAAGGCAATTCCTTTTCCGTGGTCTTCGCAAGCCTTGCAACGGAGCTCGGCGATCCGATCGACCGCCTACGCGCGATTCAAAAGTCGATGGGTGAGGCCAAGCGCCTGCTCAAGAGCATGAACACCGCCGACATACCCATCTTCACGAGCATCGTGGCTCTTCCGGTGCTCGTTCCACATCTGCTTCGAATCTCGGGGCGCACGCGGCCCACGTTCAACGTCACGGTCTCCAACGTCCCCGGCCCGCAGGAGCAGCTCTACTGGAACGGCGCGCCGCTCGAGGGCATGTACCCCCTCTCCATCGTGACGCACGGCCAGGCGCTGAACATCACCGTGACGAGCTGTGGTGAAAGCCTCGACTTCGGAATCGTGGCCTGCCGCCGTTCGGTCCCGAGCGCACAACGCCTGATCGACCATATGGACGCGGCGCTCGTAGAGCTCGAGCAGCGAGTAGAGCGATCGTGAGTGTGTATCGCCTTCAGTGGGCTAAGAGGTCGCCAAGAGTGCGGATTCCCCTTCGCCCGGCCTTCTTCAGCAAGCGTTGAAATAGCAGCGCGGTTGCGAGGGCGTCACCTGCGGCGGTGTGTCGCTCCGGCACATCGATGCCATAGCGCTCCACGAGACTGTCGAGTTGGTACGCTTTTCG
>DASRZF010000409.1:0-11728 GCA_035686645.1 Polyangiales bacterium | reverse complement strand
CGAACTACAACCACAAGGCGTTCAACTTCTACGCCGACAGAGGACTGCTAGCGTTTCCGTTCGTGTCCTATGAGGGCGACTTCTCCAGCACGCTCGAGCTCTGGGACGTCAGTGCTGCGGATGGTTTCACCCGCCGCGGCGCCGTCGACCACTCCGATCTTGTTCTCGACGACTGCGGAGGAGTCCCGTACCCCGTCGAGGACTTCTACTACAATTGCGGCTACCAGCCTCAGATCACGCGGGGCGTCTTCATCAGCGACGACACCACGGACTACATCTATTCGATCAGCTACGGCGGCATTCGGGTGCACGACATGAGCGACCTCGCGACACCGCTGGCTACCGCGACCTATTAGCCGATCGCAACCTCGAGCTCCGCGCGAAGCTCTTCGAGCTTCTCGTGGGACTCGGTCCAGTCCGCAAACGATCGATCGAGGGCGGACTGGGCTTCTCGCACCTCGCGCAGCAAGGTGTCTCGCCGCTCTGGGTCATCGTAGACCTCGGGCTTGCTGAGCTCTTCGTTGTGCGCCGCGATCGTCTGCTCGAGCTTGGCGATGGTCTGCTCGAGCTTGGTGACTCGCTTCTCCAGAGGCTTCACTCCCTGGTTCTGTTTGGCGCGAATCTCTGCCTCTTTGCGGCGCTGTTCCTTTCGGGCCTGGCGACTTCGCTTCTGGGCCACCGGTTTGATGGCCGCATCGGTTGCCGGTGCCACGTCCCGCTCCTGGCAGGACCAGAGGTAGTCGTCGAGGGTGCCCGGATAGCTTTCGACTCCACCGTCGTGCACGACCCATAGCTTGGTCGCGAGCCTCCGAATGAAGGCCCGGTTGTGGCTCACGAAGAGCAGCGTTCCGTCGTAAGTGGCGAGCGCATCGGTGAGGGCCTCGGTCGTTTGAAGGTCGAGGTGGTTGGTCGGCTCGTCCATGAGCAGCACATTGCTTGGGCGCACGAGGATCTTTGCCAGCGCGACTCGCGCGCGCTCGCCTCCAGACAGCACCGAAACGGGCTTGTCGATCGCCAGCTCGTCGAAGAGGAGAGCTCCGAGGACCTTCCGCACCCGTTCCACGCTCGTCCCATCGCTTGCATATGAGACTTCCTGCAGGACCGTTCTCTCGAGGTTGAGAGCCTCGGCGTGATGCTGCGCGAAGTACCGTACATTCGATTGACCCGGCAGGTGAACGCGTCCCCCGCTGGCGTCGATCTCGCCAGCGAGAATCTTGAGGAGCGTCGTCTTCCCGGCGCCGTTCGGCCCCACGATCGCGATCCGATCTCCGCGCTCCACCGCGAGTGAGACCTGGTCGAGAACTACGTGCTCGCCAAAGGATTTGCTGAGCTCGTCCACGCGCATCGGCACGCGCGCTCCGCGCTCGGTTGGCGGAAACGAGAAGCGCACTTCACGCGCGTTGCGATGAAGCTCCACCGTGTCCATCTTCTCGAGCTTGCGCACCCGGCTCTGAACTTGCGCAGCCTTGCTCGCCTTCGCCCTGAAACGGCGCACGAACTGCTCCAGGTGGGCTTTTTCACGTTCCAGGTTTTTGGCCCGGTTCTCGAGAAGCTCGCGCTCTTCTTCTCGCTGCGCCAGATACGATTCGTAGTTCCCACGGAACGATCGCACGCCCTCCGGTTCGAAGCTGATCACGCGGTTGACCTGTTCGTTCAGAAACTCCCTATCGTGGGAGACCAGCAGAAGGGCCTGATCGTAGCTGCTCAGGAACTTCGAGAACCAAGCCACGGATGGCATGTCGAGATGGTTGGTGGGCTCATCGAGAAGCAGCAGGCCAGGCTTCTGAAACAGAAGCGAGGCCAAGACCGCGCGCATCTTCCAGCCTCCGCTCAGTACCGAGAGGGATCGATCATGGTCCTCCTGAGTGAAGCCGAGTCCATGTAGGATTCTCTTTGCCTCGTGCTCCGAGAACCGCGCATCGAGTGCGGCGATTCGCTCGTGGAGCTCGGCAATTTCGCTTGCGACCGCGACCAGCTCTTCCCGGTGCTCTTCGCGCGCGTGCTCGAGCTCCGCCAAGCGCGCCTCGTGGCGTTGGAGGTCTGCTCTGAGCTCTGGTCGCCCTGGCACGCTGTCGTAAACGAAAGTAAGCACTTTTTCGTCCGGAAAAGAGGCGATCTCTTGAGGCAGAAATCCAATGCGAGTCCCGGGCGCTGTTTTGACGGAACCACCGTCTGGCTCGATGCTTCCCGCCAGCAATCGGAACAAGCTCGACTTGCCAGAGCCATTGGGTCCCACCAAGCCGATGTGATCACCCTGGTGCACCTGGAACGAGAGCCCGTCGAAGAGCGTTCGCCCTCCAAGTCCCAGAGAAACGTCGTGGACCGAAGCGAGTGTCGTCAAACCAACTCCGAGCGGATCTTGATCTCGTTCAGCAGGGTACGGTGCACGGGGCAACGCGCGGAAATCTCCAGCAGCCGCTGGCGTTGTTCTTCGCTGAGCTCTCCTTCGAGCTCGAGCTTCTTGTCGATGATGTCGATCATCCCCGTGTCCTGTTCACAGTCCTCGCAGTCCTTCGCGTGGACGCGATCGTGGCGCAGGGTGACTCGGACCGAGTCGAGAGGCCACTCCTTCCGGCCGGCATACATTCTGAGAGTCATCGAGGTGCAGGCGCCGAGCCCCGCGAGGAGCAACTCGTAGGGGTTCGGTCCGAGGTTGGTTCCCCCCTTCTCGAGCGGCTCGTCAGCGGCAAAAACGAGGTGGCGGGCCCGAACGCGCTGCAGGAACCCGCTCGTTTTCCCTTCGACGACGACTTCTCCCTCAGGAGTGTTCTCGGGGATCTCTTCGGCAGCTCTTCCGGGCAGATAGCGGCTGGCCCAGGCTGCCAGAACCTCGGCGACGTATCGCGCGTCGCTAGGCCGGCCGAGCAGGTGGTCTGCGCCATCGAGCGAGACGAAGCTCTTCGGGTGCCGCGCTGCTTGATAGATCTCCCGGGCATTGTCGATTCCGACGACGTTATCCTGCGGCGAATGGAACAGCAGCAATGGCCTTCCGAGCGCTGCGATCCGTTCGGCGCTGCAGTGCTCCCGAATGTCATCGATGAAGGCCTGGCGGATTGTGAAATTTCGCCCCGCGATCTGCACGTCCGCCTCGCCATGCGATTGAATTTGGTCGAGCGACCCCTCGAACAAGCGTGCGATATGTTCTGGCCGAAACGGCGCGGCGACGGTCGCAACTCCGACCGCATTCGGGATCCGGCTGGCCGCCGCGAGGACTGCCGTGCCCCCAAGGCTGTGTCCGACGAGCAAGATCGGTGCCTCGTACATTTCGCCAAGCGCTCGCGCCGCTGCGACGATGTCGGTGACGTTGTGTGAAAACGTCGTGCTCTCGAACTCCCCCTCGCTGTCGCCGAGCCCAGTGAAGTCGAAGCGCAACGTAGCGATCCCCTTTTCTGCGAGAGCTGAGCTGATGTACCTCGCGGCCCGGCTGTCCTTCGAGCACGTGAAGCAGTGGGCGAAGACCGCGCAGGCAACGGGTTCGACCGCGGGCAAGTGAAGCCGGGCTGCAAGCACCTGGCCGTCGCCACCCGTAAATTCAAACTGTTCAAGATCCGTCGTCATGGAGCCTCCCAAGAGTCCCCAAATGTACCGCGCTTGCGCCCGGGCGTTACCCAGCACCACGCTCGCCCGAAAGAAAACGCCAAAGGGTTGCTATTCAGCGGCTTCCAGATACTGCGCGGATCCCGGGGCATCGTAGCCAAGCTCTTCCAGAACCTCGCTGAGCTCCTCGGAGACTTCTTCCCGGGTGATCCCGAAGAAGTCGAGCTCCACACTGCGTGAGCTTTCATACTCGCTGTGCGCGATCATTGCATCGTCGAGCTTGGCTTTGAACGCCTGGCTGACCGGCATGCCGAGCCGCTCATAGAGGTCTAGAACCGTCTTCTTCGGGTCGCGGACGAGGTCCTCGTAGCGAATCACGATGAACTGATCGTCGGGGATCCCTTTCCGGCACTCGAGCGCATATCGATAGTAGTCGTAGCCGAGGCGCTTGAGGGCTTGGATCTCTTCACCGTCGGGGCGGATGCTCGGTGAGTGCGCCTTCCAGGCCCTGTAGAACATGTTCAAAAACGATGGGAGGCAGTCTTGCGGGTCGCGGACGAGGTACACGAACACCGCATCGGGGAACTTCTCGTAGACCGAGCGAACGCGAGTCGAAAAGAAAACGTTCTTGTTCAAGAAGCGCTTTCCCCCGGCTTCGTACACGTGTCGTTTGATGGTGTTCTCGTAGCAGTCCATGAACGCGCGCCGTTCCTCGTCCGACTGGCGGTCGATCCAAGTCTGGCTCGGCAGCTCGTCCATGAACGGGAAGAGCAAGCCGGTCGCCGGCGATTCGAGGCTCCAGAGAAGCGTGCAGACGTCTTCCTCGGCCTGATCCAGACTGATTTGGTGGACGTCCTGCCACCGGCTTTCGAGCGGAGCGTTGAAGAAGTCATACGCGCGCTGAAGCACCGAGCCCAACCGTGTGTTCGAAAATCCGACCAGGCGTTTGAAAGTCTTCGTTGCCGTGATCGCCGGGAATATCGTCTGGTACAGCTTCACGGTGGTGAAGACCTCGTCGTCCATGCTGATCAGCCGGTGGGCGAGCGTGGTGCCGCTTCGAGGATTGGCGAAGACGAAGACCGGGCGCTCAACCTTCTGATCGCGGTACTCGGGGTACAGGACCTCGTCCAGCGCGCGAAAAGCGGCAGCCGTCTGTCGGAGGCCGAGATAGATGGGCGCGATCCATGCGCTCGTGACCAAGCGGCCCGGAGTCGGTCGTTTGAAGAGCACGTTTCCAATTTCTCGGAGGCCCCGTTTGTTGATGTACATCGTCGCTATCCTGCGGCTCGATCCCCGCTTGCCCTCCTTCACTCTAGGGTCGGGGCTCGAAATTGCGGGGAAAACCGGGCGAGCGGTGCCGCAGGGCGCGCGAGCGGTCAGGGCTCGCGATTGAGCGGCTCCCTCATTCGTCGGTGACGCAGCCCTCGGAAGCCGATTTTACATTTTTGATGTACTTGTAAAGCGTTCCACGGGTCGCTTTCAGTGCTGGCGCTTTCCATGCGGCGCGCCGCCTTGCCAATTCGGCGTCGTCGAGCTCGAGATCGATGCATCTTTTCTTGGCATCGATCGCGATGATGTCGCCGTCTTGGACGAGAGCGATCGGACCGCCGTCCTGCGCCTCTGGCGTGATGTGCCCGATGATGAAACCGTGTGAGCCGCCGGAGAAGCGTCCATCGGTGATCAACGCAACGTCCTGACCGAGCCCGGCGCCCATGATCACCGACGTTGGCGAGAGCATCTCGGGCATCCCCGGTCCGCCCTTCGGTCCCTCGTAGCGAATGACCACCACGTTGCCTTTGCCGATTTCGCCGCGTTCCATCGCGGCGAGCATCTCTTCTTCACAGTCGAACACTTTGGCAGGGCCTCTGAACGCGTAGCCTTCCTTGCCGGTGATCTTGGCGACCGATCCGTCGGGAGCGAGGCTACCCCGAAGTATCGTGAGGTGACCCGTCGCCTTGATTGGCGCGTCCCAAGGGTGGATCACGTCCTGTCCCTCGCTGAGGTCGGGTAGCTCCGCGAGGTTTTCAGCAAGCGTCTTCCCGGTGACGGTCAGGCAGCTCCCGTCGAGCGCTCCGTGCGCAAGCAGATATCGCAGCACTGCAGGTGTGCCGCCCACCGCGTGCAAGTCCTCCATCACGTACTGCCCGCTGGGCTTGAGATCGGCGAGAAAAGGCACACGGTCGCTCACCGTCTGAAAGTCGTCGATCGTGAGCGGCACGTCGACGGAGCGCGCCATGGCTATCAGATGCAAGACGGCATTCGTCGAACCGCCGAGCGCCATGATCGTCACCATCGCGTTCTCGAACGCTTCGCGCGTCATGATGTCTCGCGGCTTGATGTCTTTTTCGAGGAGCAGCTTGATCGCTTCCCCGGCGCGCAGGCATTCCTCCTGTTTTGCCGGATCCTCTGCGGGAGTCGAGGAGCTGTAGGGCAGGGACATGCCCATCGCCTCGATTGCCGAAGCCATGGTGTTCGCCGTGTACATTCCGCCGCAGGCGCCCGCGCCAGGGCAGGCGTGCTCGATGATGTCGAGACGCTTGGGCTCGTCGATCGATTTAGCCAGCAGCTCTCCGTAGGACTGAAAAGCGGACACGATGTCGAGTTTCTCGCCCTCGCTTCCGCGTCCAGCGCGAATCGTGCCGCCGTAGATCATCAGCGCTGGGCGATTGAGCCGCCCGATCGCGATCATGCAACCCGGCATGTTCTTGTCACAACCCGGGATGGAGATATTGGCATCGTACCACTGCGCTGACATCACCGTCTCGATCGAGTCGGCAATGAGGTCGCGCGATTGGAGCGAATAGCTCATTCCGTCGGTGCCCATCGAGATTCCGTCTGACACCCCAATCGTGTTGAATCGCATGCCGACCAGGCCTGCATCCACCACGCCGCGCTTCACGAAGGCGGCAAGGTCGTTGAGATGCATGTTGCAGCTGTTGCCCTCGTACCAGACGGCTGAAATGCCAACTTCCGGCTTTTTCAGATCGGCCCGTGTGAGACCGGTCGCGTGGAGCATCGCTTGCGATGCGCCTTGCGACGGCGGCTCGGTGATTCGACTGCTGTACTTGTTGAGTTTTCTGGCCATTGGGGCTGCGGAGTCTAGCACCCCAAACCGCTCACTCCGCCAGCCCAGCCGTTGGCTTGACGCGCTCCAGCCCCGGTCCTACGTCTGTTCAAGAAAATTTGAAGGAACTGAGTTGCCCGAGTGTCCAGCGCCGCCGTAAAACAACAAGAATCAAATGATTCCGAGCCTTTATGGCGAGCCGCCGAGCTGCAGGCTGCCGAGGCCATGGGCCGTCTCATGGAGTTCTGGGGGTTTCGCCGTCACATGGGCCGGCTCTGGACCGTTCTTTACCTTTCGCCCGACCCCATGACCACGGCCGAACTCTCGGACACCCTCAAGCTCAGCAGCAGCGCGGTGAGCCTTTCGCTCGGAGAGCTGGTGCGCTGGGGCGCCGTTCGCAAGACCTGGCTCCCCGGAGAGCGCAAGGACTTCTACCAGGCCGAAAGTAGCGTCTGGAAGCTGCTCCGAAGAGTCTACGAGCGCCGGGAGCTGAACCTGATCCGCGAGGCGATCGACGCCTTCGGTGACGCACAGCGGCATCTCGACGAGACGAGGGCTCAGCTGAGCGTCCGGGATCGAAGACGAGTCGACTTCATGCGGAAGCGACTTTCTCGGCTCAGTGCGCTATCAAAGGCTGGCGAACGGCTGGTCCGACTGCTCGTCGCCGGTCGCATGCTCAACCCTGCCGATCTCCAATCCGTGGAAGAAGAGGACTGATGGACCAGGCGAGACTCAGCGGAGCCCTGCGATGTCATTGATAGCGGCAGTCCGATCCGATTCGAGCTCCGATGTGCTCTCGAGCCTTCAGGCCGTGTGCGAGTCGCAGGGGCTCGGTGATCTCTCTGCGCATCTGGCCGACCTGGCGGAGCTCGTGAGTTGGGACATGACCGCTCTCGAACAGGGTATTCAAAGCCTTCCCGTTGGGCGGAGCGTCGTCCACAAGAGCGCGCACCATCTCCTCGAGGTCGCGGGGAAAAGACTCCGTCCGATGTGTGTCGTTCTCGCTTCGCGGCTCGGCCGGGGGCTCGACGAAAAGACACGGGAGTTCGGCGTTGCCGTCGAGTTGGTGCATTGCGCGACGCTTCTTCACGATGACGTCGTTGACGCTGGCGATCAACGTCGAGGAGTGCCCTCGGCGCGAACACTCTACGGCAATGCGGCTTCTATTTTCGCTGGTGATTGGCTCCTCGTGGACGCGCTTCGCCGCGTGCGCGGCGCTGAAATGCCAGACGTCTTGGTTCGCCTGCTCGACATCATCGACGAGATGATTTTCGCTGAAGCCATTCAGCTCGAGAATCGAGGGCGCATCGATGCTCGGATGCGCACGTACATGCAGGTCGTAGAGGGCAAGACCGCCGCGCTATTCCGCTGGGCGATGTTCGCCGGGGCCCGCGCAGGTGGGCTCGATCCCGAGGCCTGCAAGGCGCTCGAGGAGTACGGACTCCATCTCGGCGTCGCGTTTCAACTGATCGACGACCACCTGGACTACGCGGGTGACGGGTCGACGATCGGGAAGTCACCCTTCACCGACCTGCGCGAAGGGAAGATGACGCACCCAGTGATCGTCGCCCTCGAGCGCGATTCCTCACTGAAACGCGTTCTCGAAGAGCTGATTGCAAGCCCGGTCGACGAAGTCCCCGAAGAGGCCAAGGCCCGCTTGCTTACGGCCCTCAACGACACCGGCGCGCTGGAATCGACGCGCGAGCTCGCAATTCGGAAGGCCGACGAAGCCTGTGCGGCGTTGGGTGCGTTGCCCGACAGCCGCGCGCGAAACGCATTGTTCACGGTTGCCCGAGCGACCGTACACCGGGAGTCCTAGCGAGCAACGAAGAAAGAGTCATTGATGTCTAAGCAACCACCAGCCGTGACCAGCAGAATCCCGGGGTTCTACCGCGAGCATGTCGAACAACGCCTTCGAACGATGATCGAAACGGGGCTCTTGTCAGAGGACTCGGTTCGGCATTTGCAGGATGGCGGGCGACTCACACTCGAGGTTGCCGACCACATGAGCGAGAACGTCATCGGCGTGCACGGTCTTCCTCTTTCGGTCGCACTCAATTTTCGAGTCAACAACAACGACGTTCTGGTGCCCATGGCCGTGGAAGAGCCATCTGTCGTTGCGGCGGCTTCGAACGCTGCGCGCCAGGTTCGGATGACCGGCGGATTCTTCGGCGAAGCCACCGCGCCCATCATGACCACCCAGGTTCAGTTCGATGACGTGCCGAACCCCGAGAAGGCGAAGGCGCGAGTCGAGGCCGAGCGAGAGCTGATCTTTCAGATCGCCGATGAGGCCATTCCGGGAATGGTGTCGCGCGGCGGTGGCTGCCGTGACCTGGACGTGCGCGTTCTCGACGAGGACGATGGGGTGCTCGTGGTGCACCTCTACGTCGACGTCGGGGATGCGATGGGAGCGAACGTCGTCGATGCGGTTGCCGAGGCAGTCGCACCGCGCATTCAAGAGCTCACCGGCGGCACCGTCGGGCTTCGGATTCTCAGCAATCTTCCCATGAGGCGCCGGGTCAAAGTCCGGTGCGACGTGAGCGTCGACGTGCTCGGTGGACCCGAGCTGGCTGACGGCATCGCGAAGGCCAGCCGCTTCGCAGAGCTCGACCCGTTTCGAGCGGTCACGCACAACAAGGGCGTCATGAACGGCGTCGATGCCGTCGCTCTTGCCATGGGACAGGATTGGCGCTCCATCGAAGCCGGCGCGCATGCCTTTGCTTCGGTGACCGGCACGTACAAGCCACTGGTCGTCTGGACCCGCACGGAGACTGGCGTTCACGGTGAGCTCGACATGCCGATGGCCGTCGGTACCGTGGGCGGCTCGACGCGGGTGCATCGCGGTGTCCGCGCTGGTTTCGAGCTCATGGGCGTCAAAAACGCCGGCGAGCTGGCCATCGTGATGGGCGCGGCTGGCATGGCGTCGAACCTCGCCGCGCTCCGCGCGCTAGCGGGGGAGGGCATCCAACGTGGCCACATGCGTCTTCACTCCCGAAAGCAGGAGGTGCATCAGAACGCAAGGGTTCAGGCCAAGAAGGTCGAACGAGGTGCACAGTGAGCGAAGCGCTTCGGCAGACCTCGTCGCCTAACCCCGGTTCTGGCGAGATGTTCGACCAGATCGCTGGCCGGTACGATCTCTTGAACCGAGTGATGTCGATGGGCATCGATCAGTCTTGGCGCCGCAAGACGGTAGCCGCGATGGAGCTTCCCGCCGGAGCACAGGTCCTCGATTTGGCCACAGGCACCGGGGACCTCGCCCTGATGATCGCGAGGCTGCATCCCGATGCGACGGTGATCGGGAGTGACCCGTCGAGCCGCATGCTCGAAGTCGGCGTCCAGAAAGTCGCGCGCGTCGGCCTTGCCGACCGAGTTTCGCTCGAGCTTGGTGACGCGCAGGCCCTGCCGTACGAAGACGATGCGTTTGATGGATGCTGTATCGCTTTCGGCATTCGCAATGTCCCCGACCGAAGCGCCGCGCTCGCGGAGATGGCACGCGTGACCAGGCCCGGTGGTCGAGTTGCGGTCCTGGAGCTCGGTGAGCCGAGCGTCGGTTGGCTGAGCCCAATCGCGCGTTTCCACGTGCGGAAAGTGATTCCGAAGATCGGCGGAATGCTATCCGGCTCCGAGGAGTACAAGTACCTTCAGCAGTCGATTGCTGCATTTCCCGCGGCGGATCGGTTCGCGGAGCAGATGCAGGCTTCCGGCCTGAATGTGCTCGAGGTGAAGCCGCTGACATTCGGCGCCTGCACTCTGTTCGTTGCCGAGCCTCAGGAGTCCCTGTCATGAGGTCCCAGGGCGCAGCTTTCGCTTTCGAGGGCGCTCCGGCTCGGGAGACCTCTCGCGAATTCTTGGAACGAGCGCTCGGTCGGCGAACGTCGGAGGCTGAGAATCTGATCGTCACTGTTCCGGCCCCCCTTGCTCCACCGGACGCCCTCCTGCGGGCGTTTCCTCACGAGGCGAGCATCCTCTGGGATCCGCCTAACAGCGACGCCTGCTCGGGTCTTGGCGTTGCAGCTACCTTGGCGCCCAAAGCGTCGACCATGGCTGAGTTCTTCGATCGCACAAACCACGTGGCCGACGCGGCGAGCCCGTTGCCTCGAGTGTTTGGAGGCTCCGCGTTTGCGCCAGGAGCGGCGCGACATGCGCCCTGGGACAGCTTCGGCGACGGTTTCCTTCTCTTGCCGACCTGGACGTATCATGCGGGTGAGCGCGCCTGGTTGTCGCTCGCGGTTTGCGGGACTAACGGCCCGGACACCCAGGAGGTCCTCGATGTGTTCGACACGATCTGGGACAGCCTCGAACGACCGATTGGCGTCATTCCCTCACCGGTGTCGGTTCGCCGGGTCGATGAAGCCGATCGGCAAACCTGGTCGCGTCAGGTCGAAGACATTCGCCAACGGATTCAGAACGGAGAGTTCGAAAAGGTCGTCGCGGCACGGCACTGCGTCGTCGAGCTCGAGACTGGGGCCGGTTCACTCGACGTTCTCAAGCGGCTAGAGGAGCGGTTTCCCGGATGCACGCGCTTCGCGCTTTGGCGAGGCGACTCCGCCTTCTTGGGCGCCACCCCGGAGCTCTTGATTTCGCGGCGTGGGCCATCCGTTCTGAGCGAAGCTCTCGCTGGCTCGACTGCCCACGGGGACGCGGCACGGATGATGGCGAGCTCGAAGGAGCGCGAGGAGCATCAACTGGTGGTTCGAGCCATCTTGCGCGCACTCGAGCCGTATTGTGAGTCACTTCGATCTGCACCCGAACCGAGCGTTCGGGAGCTTCCAAATCTGCTGCACATGCAGACCCCAATCGAAGGCCGCCTTCGCGAGCCCACGCACATCCTTTCCCTCGTCCGGGCTTTGCACCCGACGCCGGCGGTCGGCGGCGTTCCGACGCAGGAGGCGATCCGGTGGATCGTCGAGCATGAAGCCCTCGCACGTGGCTGGTATAGTGCCCCAGTTGGATGGGCAAACGCTGCAGGGGACGGCGAGTTCGTGGTAGCCCTTCGCTCCGGATTGCTTCACGACGGGAAGGCCTGGGTGTACGCTGGCGCCGGAATCATGGCCGACTCCGATCCCGAGGCCGAATACACCGAGACCGAGCTCAAGATGCAGGCGCTTCTTGGAGCGCTCCATGGCG
>DASRZF010000408.1:0-10604 GCA_035686645.1 Polyangiales bacterium | reverse complement strand
GGTGCAAAGAGCGCCGCTTGCGCGTCCTGTTGGGATTCGTACTCGCCACCCCATTCGACGTAGTAGCCGGGCGGGAACGAAAGCGCCTCGACCTGGGGCGCGAGTCGATTCCAGAGCGTAGGCGCGGAGTCCTCGGTGGGGTCCGTAACCACGGTCAAGGTTCGCTTTCGGTTGCGGCGCTCGACCACCTGGTCGGTCCACTCCGTTTCGAGCTCGGTCACCACGTTCGCCAGCGGAACGTATCGCTGGGCCATCGGGCTCCAGATGGGAATCTGCCTCAGATTTCCGACGTCGAGTCGAGTCGGAGCAGGTTGCCGGAAGACGACGGGGATGACCTCGTCGCCCTCACGGTAGACACCTTCTTGTTTCCCTTCGAACGTGCTTCGGATGGCGTCGGCGACCATGCCCGTCGTGATGCCCTGGGCATCCGCTTGCTCCTCCGAAAGCCCCGGTCGGATCACCTTCACACGCTCGTACCAGCGCCCGCGCGAACCTTTGGTGTCGGGGTCTGCTTTGAAGATCTCGAGCACTTGGTCCTCGAGCGCACGCAAGACATTGGGATCGTGACCGACGAGCCGCGCCTCGATCTTGCCTGGCTTGCTCGGGCCGAGGTCGAAGGTCCGGCCAAATGCAATGGCATCCGGAGCGACCTCCTGGATGTAAGCCTCTGCCTTTTCGATGTCGGCCGCGAGGGTGTGATAGTCCTCGATGTCGACCAAAAACTGCGCGTACCCGCTGTGCTCTTTCTCAGGGGTGAACGTCAAGACGAAGCGAAGCGGACCTTGGCCGACCGAGGTCGCGACGTGCGTGACACCTTCGAGCTCCGCCAATCCTCGTTCGATGACTGTGGCCTTGCGCTCGGTCTCGTCGATGTGCTGGTCGATGGGCCAGAAGACGTCCACGCGGAGCTTCGGCGTCGTCGACGCCGGAAAGAACGCCTTGTCGGTGAACTGAAAACCGTAGACCGAAAGCGCAAACAAACCGAGGACGACGGCGACCGTGACCCAGCGAAAGCGAAGGCAAAGCCCCAGGAACTTCTTGTAACCCCCGTAAAAGCCTCCACCGTAGGCCTCGTCGCTCTCGCCCGTCGTGCCCGGTTTGGGTGGCTTGATGAACCAGATACCGAGCAGCGGCGTGATCGTCATGGCGGTCACCCAGCTGAGCGAGAGAGAGATGCCGATGACGGTGAAGAGAGAGCTACAGAATTCTCCGGTGCTATCGGGTGAGAGCCCGATCGCCGCGAAAGCGATGATGGCGACTGCCGTTGCGCCCAGTAGCGGCATCGAGGTCTGGCCGGCCACCTCCTTGGCCGCCTCTTCGGCGTCCATTCCACCATTGATGCGGACCAACATGCCATCGATGATCACGATCGCGTTGTCCACGAGCATACCGAGCGCGATGATGAGCGCGCCGAGCGAAATCCGTTCGAGGGCAAGGCCTGCCGGCCCCATGAAGATGAAGGTCATGGCGATCGTGAGGACCAAAACGAAGCCGATGATGAGCCCGCTGCGCACTCCCATGAAGAACAGGAGAACGACGATCACGATGGCGACCGCCTCGGCGAGATTGACCAGGAAGGCATCGATTGCAGTGGTCACCATGTCGGACTGCATGTAGATGACCTCGAGCTCCATCCCGAGGGGGATCTGCTCATCGAGCTCCGCCAGGCGGAGCTTGATCGCTTCACCCATGTTGACGACGTTGCCGCCTTGTTCGGTCGACACACCGATCCCGATCGCCCTGTGACCGTCCATGTGGAGCTTGGCCGTCGCCGGCTCCTTGTAGCCCCGAGTGATGTTCGCGATGTCGCGCAGCCGCACTTGGGTGCGGTCGCCCTTGGTGATCAAAATATCGCCGAGATCCTGCGAGGAATGGATCAGCGAGTCGGGCTGGATCTTGATGATCTCGGGTCCCGCCTGGACCCGGCCGGCGTCCACGACGATGCCTTCTGCCACGAGCTGCTGCCCAATGTCGCCGGTCGAGATCCCGATCTGCGAAAGACGCTCCCGGTCGAACTCGACGTAGATCGCTTCGGGGACGTCGCCGAAGAGCTCGATCTTGGCGACGTCTTTGACGAGAATGAGCTCCTTGCGAAGCATCTTCGCCACGTCGCTGAGCTCGCGGTAGCTGTACTCATCTCCGTGAAGTGCGAAAAACACGCCGTACACGTCGGAGTAGTCATCGATGACCAGCGACGGCCCGGCGCCCGGTGGAAGCTTGGACTGTGCATCACCAACTTTTCGGCGAAGCTCGTCCCAGACTTGGGGGAGCACTTTGCCCGGCACCGTCGAGCGCATCTCGACGCTGATGTTGGATTTGCCCGGCGTGTTTCGCGTCTCGATCTTCTTGATCTTGCCTAGCTTCTGGATCGCCAGCTCGAGCTCGTCGCTGACCTCTTGCTCGACTTCGAATGCCGTCGCGCCGGGATACGGAGTCACGACCAGCGCCTCTTTGATTGTGAACTCCGGATCCTCCAGGCGCGGAAGCCCGAAGAACGTCTTCATGCCGGCGAACACGGAGACGATCGTCAAGACGACGATGAGGGTTCGGTTTCGAAGGGCGAAGTCGGTGAGATTCATTTCCGAGTTTCGTCCGATTCAGCCATTTCGGTGACTTGCATGCCCTCGGCTAGGAGGTGGACACCCGACATCGCGACGGCCTCTCCGCCTTCGAGTCCGCTCTTGATGACGATCCGATCTCCGGTGACGCGCCCAGCCTCGACAGGCCGCTTCGAAACCGTCATGGAGTTTTGGTCGACCAGCCAGACATACGGCTCGTCATTGCTGTCAGCCGCCACCGCATTCACCGGGAGCAAGAAATCATCCGACGCGGTCGTGCGGAGCCCGGTGAGAACCAACTTGGCCGTCATCCCGGCGAGCACGCCCACGTCGGGAGGCTTCTTCATGTTGAACGTAGCCCTGAACGTGCGCGTCTCGGGATCGGCCGCGGTGGCAAGCTCGGCGAGCCGGACGGGAAACTGCCGCCCGGGAAGCGCCGAGAGCTCGACCATCGGCTTTGCCTTGTCGTTCCACTCCGCAAGATCGACCTCGTCTCGCCGCGCCGTGAGATCCCGCTCCGGCACATCGACGACGACCTCCATGATCGACTCGTCCTGCAGCAAGAGCACGGGCTCGCGCGCGGCCACGTTCCTGAAATCTGAAACGAGCTTGCGAGCGATGACCCCATCGAAGATCGCTCGAAGCTTGGTGTCCTCGAGGGCTTTTTTTGAGATGCGAAGATCGGCTCGGCTGACGTCCCGTGAACGCGTCGCGACGTCGAGGTCACGCTGCGTACCCGAGCCCGATGCAAAGAGCTTGCTCTCGCGCCTGTACTCGGCATCAGCGAGCCGCAGCCGGGCGAGCGACGCCTCGACTTGAGCTTGATAGTCTCGCGCGTCGAGACGCGAAAGGATTTGACCCTTCCTGACTCGCTGCCCCTCTTCGACGCTCCAGTCGATGATTCGGCCCTCGACCTCGAAGGCGAGCTCGACCACCTTGATGGCCTTGATGCGGCCCGGGTAATCTGGGCGCGTGGCTCCGAGCTGGCCGTCGAGTCGGTAGATCTTGATCGGTCTTGGAGGCGGCTCGACCGCGGCGAGCTCTTCCTTCTTGCAAGCTGCCAGCATGGCCAGGACTAGCAAAAGAGGCACCAGCCGCAGAGTCGCGCTGGGATTATTTGGGGTCATGGAGCGCTCCATATTCTAGGCTTCTATCACAAGCTGGGCGTAGCGCGGCAGCATAGGAACCTCGATCAGCATTGCCAAGGTCAATCCTTTGCTGCTGACGTGCGCGTGGCGAAAGAATTTTGAAAAGAGAGCCTGAGATCCGTGGCCAGGTCGACTATGCTCGGCGGCCTATGCGGCTGCTTTCGGTTTCCATATTTGCCTTATTGATGGTCCCCGGTCTGACGGAAGCGCAGGCGGAAAGGCGTCAGGTTCAGGTCACCGCCGTCTACGACGGCCCTTCCCCGGTCTTCGGGGCCGCGATCGACGATTTGTCGAAGGAGATTCAAGCGCAGCTTTCGGACCGTTTCGACGTCGTATTCGTCCCCTTGAGCTCGGTGGGCGATTGGACTTCAGCCGGCGTCGAACGCCAGTTGAACGAGGCGTACGCCAATCCCGGGATCAGCGCCGTATTCGGTTTCGGTCACCTCACCGTTCATGCCGTGGCGACGCGGAAGAACCTTCCGACGCCCACCATTCTACCCTTCGTCACGGAAGGGCGAAAGCAGGGCCTGCCTAGAAACGGCGACGTCAGTGGCAAGCGGAACCTGACATACATCACGGAGGATCTCGACGTCAGCGAGGAGGCCAACTGGCTGAGGAAGGTCGCTGGTTCCAAGCACATCGTGCTACTTGCGGAAGAATCGCTGCGCGAGATACTGCCCGCAGCCACTGGAGATCGCTCGATCTCGATCGCGATTGCAGAGCCCAGCGTCGAAGCGCTTCTGACTGCGATACCGAGCGCTGCCGACGGTGTGATCCTCACGCCGATGCGGCAGCTCTCCCTCGAAGATCGTGTGCGACTGCTCGAAGGAATCACCGAGCGACGTCTTCCCAACATCGCGGTCGGCCCCACGTGGCTCCAGCAGGGCGCGATGATGTCGATCCGGTCGCCCAACAACGCGGCTCGCCGGACGCAGCGGGCGGCCCTCGATCTCGATTTGATTCTCGAGGGCCGGCCGGCATCCCAGATCCACATCGACTTCGAAGAACGGATGGCGCTGCAGTTCAACCTCGACGCCGCTCGCGCCGTGGGTGTGAGACCGACCTACGAGGTATTGCTCGAAGCAGACACCATGCAGCAAGAGGAGGCCGACGATGAGAATCAGGTCGACCTCGGCATCGCCATGCTGGAAGCGGCCGACCAGAATTTGGAGCTCCTGGTTTCCGAGAAGTTCGTCGAAGCAGGTGAGGAAGGTGTCAAGCGCGAGCGCGGGCCCTTGCTTCCACAAGGTCAGCTCCAGGTGGGCGCCACGTACCGCGATCCGGATCGCATCGCGCCCGGTGGCCAGATCGCGGAATGGCAGGGAAGCACTGTCGCCCGGGCGAGCCAAAGCATCTACTCCGCGGAGGCCTGGGCGCGGTTTCGATCGCGCCAGCTCCGCCAAGAAGGGCGCGAGTATGGATACTTCTCCGACGTGCTCGACATCATGTTGCAGGCCGGTTTGGACTACGTCGCCGTGCTGCGCGCCGAGGCGCAAGAACGAATTCAACGAGAAAACATCCAGCTCACGCGTGAATACCTCGAGCTCGCCCGCCTGCGCCTCGAAATTGGCGTGGCCAATGCGAGCGAGCTCTACCGTTGGCAAGTGACCCTCGCTGAGAACCAACGCTCGGTGGTCGAAGCGCGGGCACTCGTTGGTCAAACCAAGGTCGAGCTCAACCGGGTCCTCAATCGCCCTCTCGAACGCCCAATCGCCCCCGTCGATCTGCCCGTCGATGAGGCGGGCCGCGCAGCTCCTCCGGACGATCCGATCGGGAAGTACATGTTGGATCCCTGGTCGTTTGAGCGCCTGCGCGACTTCATGGTTCGAGAAGGTCTCCGCAACTCGCCAACGGTCCGCGAGATCGAAGCGCGCGAAGCGGCGCAAGAACGCATCAGAGAAGGCCGCACGCTCGAGCTCTGGCTCCCGGAATTCGCCGTCGAAGGAGGCGTCCAGCACGACTTTTGGCGAGCAGGCGAAGGCGCCACGACCCCACCTGATCTGGAGGCTTTTGGAATCCCTCAACCCGACAAATTCGGCTGGGACGTGGGGCTCTATCTCGCGATCCCTCTGTCGCGCGGCGGGGCGGGTATCGCCAACATTCGTGAAAGCGAACGCTTGGTGGAGCGCCTCTCGGCGGAGCTCGCTCGCATCGAGCAGAACGTCGACACCGGAGTCCGCACGGAGCTCTACAACGCCTCGGCCGCCATGGCGTCCGTCTCCCTGACCCGGAAAGCAGCGGTCGCCGCAGCCGATAATCTCGTGCTAGTCACCGACCTCTATCGTCGCGGCAAGGTCGACATCATCCGGCTCGTCGACGCGCAAACCCAGAGCCTCGTGGCGGACCTCGCTGCCGTAAACGCGGTCTACGATTATCTTATCGCTCTCCTCTTCGTGAACCGTGAAATCAGCCACTTCCGAAACCTCGACACGGACGAGGCAAAGCAGGAGTTCTCGAGGCGCCTGAACGAGTTCATCCTGGCCTCGGAGTCCGCCTCGGTCACCTCGGCTCCGCGCCCGTAGACACCCCCTGCGCGGCGCCGATCGTTTGGCGAGCACGCACTAAGCGAATATGTTCCCCCCCGTGCCAAAGGCTTCAAAGGGAGGGACGATTCGACACCTGGGTCCGCTTCAGGCGACGGGCGTGGGCGTCGGCGCGATCGTCGGGGGCGGAATCCTCGTCCTCGCCGGAGCCGCCTTCAAAGCGACGGGCCCGAGCGCCATCCTCGCGTTCACGCTCAATGGCATCGTTGCGGTGATCACCGCGCTGAGCTTCGCGGAAATGTCGTCCATGTTCCCGGAGTCGGGCGGCGCATACACGTTCGCAAAGAAGGTGCTCACGGTCCGCGCCGCCTTCGTGGTCGGCTGGATCCTATGGTTCGCGTACATCGTGGCCGGCGTTCTCTATGCGTTGGGCTTCGCGGAGTACGCGCTGCTGGCGATCGCAGAGCTTTTCGATGCCGTTCATGGGACTGAGCCGGACTGGTTGCGCACCCGCGCCGCCGCTATTGCACTCGCCGTGATCGCCACATCTGCCTACGGCTTGCTACTCATTCGCAAGAGCTCAGGCGGTGGCCAATGGGAAACCATCGGAAAGATGGTGGTGTTTGCGGTTTTGATCCTCGCAGGAATCTGGGCGCTTGCGGTGTCGCCATCCGGAACGGTGGAACGCGGCATGACACCGTTCTTCGAGAACGGAACCTCGGGCCTGTTGACCGCCATGGGCTTCACCTTCATCGCACTGCAGGGCTTCGACCTCATCGCCACGGTTGGCGGCGAGGTCAAAGACCCGGAGCGGACGATCCCCCGCGCGATGCTGACTTCCCTAGGCATCGGCCTGGCCGTGTACATCCCTCTTCTCTTCCTGATTTCCACGGTGGGAACCGTGCCGGGGCACGGGATCGCGACCATGAGCGCGGAGCGCCCCGCCACCGTCATGGCCGATGCCGCGTACAACTTCAGCGGGCCGATCGGCTACTGGCTGGTCATCATCGCGGCCGTCCTCTCCACCCTTTCAGCTCTCTCCGCCAACGTCCTGGCCGCAAGCCGCATCGCGCTCCAGATGGCAAGCGACCGGACCCTCCCGAGGGTCCTGCAACAGCGTCACTCGACGCGGGGCACTCCGGTGATGGCGATCTACGCCACGGCATTGGCGATGGCGATCATCTTGCTGATGGTGCCGTCGGTTTCTTCTGCTGGCGCCGCGGCAAGCCTGATCTTCTTGATCTCCTTCGCGCTCGTGCATTGGACCAACTTGCTCGCGCGGCTTCGTTCACCCGTCGAGGCCCCTTTTCGCACACCCTGGTTTCCCGCGGTCCCGGTCATCGGCGGCCTGGCCTGCGCAATACTCGCGCTCTATCAAGCCGTCGCTGTCCCCGCCGCAGGCGCCATCGCCGTCGTTTGGTTGGGCCTAGGTGTGATTCTCTATTTCGGTTTGTTCGCAGGCCGAGCGCAGGCCGTCGACGCATTTGCCGAAGCGCGAGATTCGAACCTCGGCGCCCTTCGCGGCCGAAGCCCGCTCGTTTTGGTACCGGTCGCCAACCCCTCGAGCGCCGTGGGCATGGTCACACTGGCCAACGCCCTCGCCATCCCAGTCGTCGGCCGGGTCCTCTTGCTCACCGTCGTGCGCCGCCCGAGCGACTTCGCCACTGCCGAACAAGCGACCCGCCAAGCCCTGGCGGACGCCCAGGAAGTCGTCGGCCAGGCGATGTCCGCATCGCTCGCCGCAGGAGACGCACCCGAGGCCCTCACCACGATCGCGCGCGACCCATGGAAAGAAATCGTGCGCATCGCCGACACCCGTTCCTGCGACAGCCTGCTCGTAGGGTTCTCGTCACTCGAGGGCGACGGTAACGTCGAGCGCATCGAGCACCTCTTGAATGAAGTCGACTGCGACGTGGTCGCGCTACGCGCGCCCAAGGACTGGTCGTTCAACAGCGAAACGAGAATCATCGTTCCCGTCGGAGGACGCGGCGGACACGACGTGCTGCGCGCACGCCTGCTCGGAAGCCTGGGCCGCGCGGGTCTTAGAAACGTGTGCTTCGTCCGGGCCACGAGCGAACGGCTGCGACCGGCGACCAAGGCCCATTTGGAGCGCGCGCTCCGAATCTTCGCCGAAGAAGAGACCTACGATGTTCCGCAGACGAAGGTCATCGAGTGCGATGACATCGTCGAAGCGCTGGCGGGCGAAGCCGGTCCCCAGGATCTCATCATCGTCGGCCTCCGACACCAGCGCGGCAAGCGACTCTTCAGCGAGTTGGCGTTGCAGGTCGCGAGGAGGACCCCAGCTGCGACGCTGATGATCAGCCGGCGTTACTGAGTGCGCGGCTGCCCGCGTGCCGTCGGTGCAGTAGAAGCTGTTGTCACGGGCTAGGGCTGGCTTGCCATGTCCCTGCGCAGGTCCCGCCACCCACGGCAAGGGTGGTCGCCTCACCAGAAGCGGTGTTGCCGTCGAAGGTGCCGCTGATATTGGAGGACAAGCTCTCGAGGAGCAGATTGAAGGCCCCGTCGACAATGGGGATCTCCTCGTTTGTGGCGAACTGGCCCTCACAGTTCTCAAACTTGACCCACAGGGACCAGCCTTGGCATTCCTGATTTGTATCCAGGGATGCCACGAGCGCACCTCCGTCCTCTCGCACGTTGAAACAGATGGTGAGAGGACCGTCGGGAGCGTCCTGGCCGGAGCCTGTCCAGAGGCCTACGGGAGATGGTTCGCTACCGCCGGTACCAGCCATGCCGCCGGCGCCTGCAGTTCCGCCACCGCTACCGCCGGTTCCAGCCGAGCCACCACTACCGCCCACGCCCTCATCGTCGCTGCAACCAGCCAGCGGCATGACGCTCAGCGCGAGCACGCAAATCAATCCGAACAAGTACCGCATAGCAACCTCCGATCCAGTCGCAGGACGTAACTCCGTCGGATCATGCGGATGCATCAGCTATGCCAGACCCGTTTTTCGCAGAAATTTCGGCAACGGTGACTAGCAAATCTTGCGTTTCGGGGGCGTGGCGGCGCAACGAGTGCGTGGCTACGGCTGCGAGGGCTAGCTGCAAGTAGGGCCGCGTTAGCCAGCACGCAAGGTACCGATATGGGCTCGGGCTGTCTCGAGATCGGCTGGCGCGCCACTCATACTTCTCATAGCAGTGCTCGCAGGTGCATTCGCACAGCTTGATCTCGACGTTGTCAGAATCCCTTGTAAATCGGCGCGCCTGGAGGGACTCGAACCCCCGACCATCGGCTTAGAAGGCCGCCGCTCTATCCAGCTGAGCTACAGGCGCGTTTCGCGGCTGTCTAGCACGATACGCATTTCGCGTCCCGCTCGCTACGCCACTGAATTCCCCAAAATCAAATCCGCCGCCCGCTCTGCAACGGCGACCGTCGGCGCGTGCGTGTTGCCCGACGGCAGAAGCGGGAAGATCGACGCGTCGACGATACGCAGACATTGAATCCCGTGCACTCGGAGCTCGTTGTCGACGACCGCGTTCGGATCCTCGGCTGGGCCCATCTTCGACGAGCCGACCGGGTGATAGACACTCATGCCTTCTCTTCGCCAGAACTCCATGATCTCTTCGTCGGTCTGCACCGACTCGCCGGGAAGAATTTCGTAGGTCGCATACGGCTTGAACGCCTCGGACTGGTAGATCTTGCGCTGTAGCCTGAAGCCTTCGATCGCCAAGCTCCGGTCGTGCTCGGTCGACATGTAGTTGTGGAGGATCTTCGGGAACGCTTTCGGGTCTGTGCTGCGCGCGTGGACGCTGCCGCGCGAGGTCGGGCGAATGATGCACACGGTGGAATTAACACCGGGGTCCGGGGTTGCGACCATCTTGCCGTTCTCGTCCATGCCGCCCGCACCCGGCGTGAAGTGGATCTGAAAGATCGGTCGTTCGGCGCCCTCGTTCGGGACGAAACCGCCCACGTTGCAGGCCGGCATCGTGAGCGGCCCCTTCTTGGTGAAGAGGTACTTGAGCACGGCCCCGACCACGCGCGGGAACTTCCCGTCCTCGGACAGGCACTCCTTCGTTTTGACGCCCTGTTGAACCCAAAGCTGAAGATGATCCTGCAAGTTCTCCCCAACGCCGGGGAGGGCGTGCTTCACCTCGACGCCGAGCTCTCGAAGCACCTCGGGCTTCCCGATTCCCGACAGCTCGAGCAGTGGCGGCGAGTTGTAAGTCCCAGCCGAGAGCACGACCTCGCGATTCGCCCTGGCCTGATGCGTGTTTCCTTTTGCATCCTGATACTCGATCCCAACGGCTTTCTTCCCGTCGAGAAGAACGCGCTTCGCCAGCACCTTGAGTACGATCTTCAGGTTCGGCCGCTTCTTGACCTCGGGGCTCAAAAAGGCGTCCGCCGAGCTCCAGCGCTGGCCGCCCTTCATGTTCACCTGCACGTAGCCGATGCCCTC
>DASRZF010000407.1:0-3336 GCA_035686645.1 Polyangiales bacterium | reverse complement strand
TGAGCTGCAAAGTCTGACGAGACTTGCTGCAGCGAGGATTGTGCCAAATCGTGATGCCCGACATGTCGTTGATGAGCGGGATGTAACGAATCGGAGCGCCGTGCAATACTCCCGACGTGATTGATGGTCGAAGACCTTGGTTTGGACGATGGTGGGCGGTCGTCCTCTTGATCGCCCTGGTCGTGCTGGCAACAGCTATGCTCACGGTGAAGGCGCTCGGTTTGCGTTCCGTCGAGGCACGTGCGGAGCCGTTCGAGCAGCCTCTGGATGACTTCGATTGGGGCTGGTGGAACCAAGCGCTCGGCCGATGGGTGCGCGCAGCTGGCGTGGACTACGATGCGGTGCGCAGCGACGAGGGAGATCTGCGCCGGTTCGTTGCCACGCTGGGCGCGGTGGGGCCCCGGTCGACGCCTGAGCGCTTTGGTACGGAGCCTGAACGCCTCGCTTACTATATCAACGCGTACAACACGCTCGTGCTTTTCGCGGTCGTCGACAACTGGCCGATCCACACGGTGCACGACGTCCGAGGCTGGTTGGACCCGCGCGCAGGATTCGGGTTCTTCTACGGGCTTCGCTTTCCGCTCGATGGCGATTCGACGAACCTCTACGATCTCGAGAACGAAGTGATTCGCGGGTTCCTCGACGCGCGGATTCATGCGGCGATCAACTGCGCCTCGAAATCATGTCCGGCGCTGATGCCGTATGCATTCGAAGCGGCCAGCCTCGACGAGCAACTGGACTCCGTCATGCGTGGCTTTTGCTCGAGCGCTAAGCACGTACGCGTGGACGAGGAGGCCCGGGAGATCCAACTGTCCGCGATCTTCGATTGGTACCGCAGTGACTTCGAGGAGCACGCCCGCCGTCTAGGTCGGCCCGCCACGATAGTCGACTTCATCTTGGCGTTTGCCACGCCTGAGGTGGCCGCAGAGCTCGAGCGATCGCGCGGCGACGGTTTTGACGTTGTTTTTCAGGCCTACGACTGGGATCTCAACGAGATTTAGGAACGATTCGTTGCACAAAAATACTGCATAACTCGACGAAGGGTGCCATAGCTTACTAAGCTTTAGGGATGATTCGGGGGGATCAACGCGCGCAATGAAACGCTTTGCTTTGTACACGTTCGGGGTCGGCTTGATTTCGTTGTTTGTGGGCTGCGTGGGGAGTTTGGCGAATCCCGGCGATTTCTTGGACGGCGGAACGACGCAAAAGAGCACCGAAGCCGTGCTCGCTGAAAGCTGCGGAACGGTGGGCTGCCACGACGCGTCCTCGCGAGCACAGGCGGGGCTCGATTTGGTTTCGCCGAACGTCGCGAGTCGGGTAGTCGACGTCAATGCGACTGGATTGGGGTGCGGCAACGACGTTCTCGTCGTCGCGGGGGACCCGGACAACAGCTACCTGCTCGACAAGGTCCTCGATGAGCTGGGTATCTGCGGCCTCCCGATGCCGGTCGTAGGCAGCCTCTCAGCGAGCGAGGTGGAAGTGCTCCGACAGTGGATCATCGATTTAGGCGGTTCCGGGGGCGGAACTCCGGACGGAGGTTAGTCGATGGGAGGGTTGCGTCTCGGCGCGCTGATGGTGTTTCTGAGCGTGGCTTCGTCGGCGGGCGTTGCGTCGGCCGAGGGCAGCCACGCCGCACTGTTGCCATTCCAAGGGCCGCAAGCGTCCAAGGTCCGCCAGAGCGTTCAAAAGGGTCTGAGCGCGAAGGACGTGCTCTTGGTTCCGCTGAAAGATGTGACTGCCGTCGTCAAGAAGACGAAAGGTTACGCGAAGCAAGCGGCCAAGCTCGAAGCAAGCGCGCTGGTTCGAACACGCCTTCGCCGGGTTGAGGGCCGTTGGATCGCCGACACCGAAGTCTGGAATGCCGAGGGACGACGCGTGGACAAGCTTCGTACCACTTCGTCCAGCCTGGCGCGCCTCTCGAATCGCGTAGTGGGTCAGCTTCTGGAGACGGGACGGATGCCGCAGCCGGGAGCCGTTGTGGCGAAAAGCAGCGAGCGGGAGATCGCGGCACCGACGAAGCCGCGAATCGTCATCCGGCCGTTTTCAGGCGTCCAGTCCGCCAAGATTCGAGGCGCAGCGGTGAGGGGGCTGCGCAAGGAGTCGGTCGAGCTCTTTCCAAACGACAAGTTCGTGGCCAAAGCGCGAAGCATGGGCGTCGATCTCGACGCTGAGGGCGGGCACGTCGCTCCCGCAAGCGCCCTTGCGGTCAGTGGTCTCATCGAGGGCGACGTCCTGCACGAAGACGGGGTCTGGTCGGCGTATGTCCGCCTGATTGAAGGCGATAGCCGGAAAGTGGTCAGCCAGCACTTCTACGACGCGAACACATCGGCAGTGCTCGCGAAAGTTGTGCAAACCAACGTCGGATCGGATTTTAAAAGAGACATCCAGAAGCTCGGCACCGCCGAGCCCGTAGCCGTCGTCGTGGCGCCGGTCGCCGCGGCATCGGCGATCCCCGTCGAGAAGGCGCCCAGCGCCAAGGCTGCCGTCGAGGTCGAGCCCAGGGCGACGCGGTCCAAAAAGCAACGACCGGCTGCGGTGGACATCGAGGTCGACTTTCGCATGGTCAACCGTCGCTTGAGTTATGCCGACGATCTGAACGGTGACCTTCGCGACTACCAGCTCAAATTCGGTCCGGGCGTCGGCACGAAGTTCCAGTACTACCCCGGCGCGCATTTCACTGCGGGCGTTGGCGCGCAGTTCGGCATCGACTTCGAGTGGCAGCGGATCTTCGACTTCGAGTCGACGCGTGCGGACGGCGCACAGTTCCCGACCCAGTCTCAGCAGTTCCTGATCGGCATGAGATGGCGCTACCCGAAAGGGCGGTGGGAGCCCTCAGTGGCGCTGGACTATGGCGTGCACACTTTTGAGTTCGGCGTCTCCGGACCGCCGCAGCCGGGGGAGGACACTACCTCGGGCGTCCCGGGCGTGAGATACGAGTTCGTCCGATTCGGTGGTGGCTTCCGCGTGGTGATCGGTAAGAAAGAGATCTTGATCATCACGACGAGCATCGCGTACCGCGCGGTGTTCTCGGTTGGCTCGATCGGCACATACCTCTGGTTTCCCGAAGCGACCGCCAACGGCATGGATGCCATGCTGATGCTTGGATTCGCGCTTCCGAAGGGCTTCGAGGTCCGACTCGGCGTGGACTATCGCCGCTACGGCTTCGACCTCAATCCAGTTCCGCCCGACCCGCCCTACGTCGCCGGTGGGGCGCTGGACCAGTACTGGGGCTTATCCATTGGCCTGGCCTGGCGTCGATAGAACGGTCCGGCCGCACGAAGTACCCCTCGCTGCCGTTCGAGGTTACGCTTCGAGCATGTGCCGGGCGTGGACCAC